>JAPLJW010000308.1 GCA_026388365.1 Deltaproteobacteria bacterium
AACGCCCCCGCCGGTCATGCCTCCATCGAACTGGGGTTTCGCGGGGTGAACACGACGGTCAACCATCAGGCCGTCTCCGCCGAGACGGCCATCGCCTACGCCGCCATGGAGATCCGGCGCGGCACGGCAGACGTGATCCTGGCCGGCGGCGCGGACATCCTGTCCCTTTTCTTCTACGAGGCCCTCGGCCGGTTCCGCGCCCTTTCTCCGGCGGCCGGCGGCGCGGAGGGCGCCCGGCCCTTCGATCTTTCCCGCAATGGGCCTGTCATCGGGGAGGGGTGCGGGATTGTCTGCCTGGAGGCCGGGGAACTCGCCCGGGAGCGCGGGGCGGCGCCCTATGCCGAAGTGGCGGGGTGGGGTCTGGCTTCCTCTCCGTCGCCGCCGACGGGGTGGCCCGACAATCCGAAAGGTTTTATGCTATCCCTGGAGCGCGCCCTCCGGATGGCGGGCGCGGCGCCGCCGGAGATCGACTGCATCCAGGCGGCGGGCAACGGCGGCCGCGAGCCCGACGCCCTGGAGGCGAAGACGTATGAACGCATCTTCGGCGGGGTCGCAGCCGGACCGCTGATCACATCGATCAAGGGGGCGACGGGGGAGATTTTCTCCTCCGGCGGGATCCGGGCCGCCGCCCTGGCCCTAACGATCCGAGAAGGGGTTGTTCCGCCCATCGCGGGCCTGACGACGCCAATGTGTTCCCTCCCTTTTGTCATCGGCGAGGCCCGTTGCCGGTCCGTGAGGAAGGCGCTTCTGAGCGGGATCTCTTTCGGCGGCACGTATGCCTGCCTGGTGTTCGAGAAGGATACGACAGAATCTTGAGATCATCGCATATCCCGGGTCTTCCTGGACGAAAAGGCCATTGTCCCATTTTAGGAACCGTCATGCCCTACAGCACAACCCTATGAAGATAAAGCCGAAGAAGCCATTGATGGCGAAAGAGAAGGGAATTCGCCTGTCCCTGGCGGGAGCGCAGAGCAAGCTACCCATATACATGAAAAACGACAGGATATTGCTTCTGGCTCATAAAATGGTTGGTAAGAGATTTACGGAGAAAACAAACATCAACCTGTATATCGGAAGAAACCGATCTCCTCGGTTCAAACGGGATGGCCGTCATGAAAATGAACAACTGGGTTAAGCTTATCCTGATTGCCGGGATCACCGTATCCGTTACCGCGGTCAGCATTGCTGAGGAGTGGGGAACGGTCATGTATGCCCTTCCAAATACCCTTGTCCGGGAAAAGAGATCCATCAACTCAAGGATCAAAGGGCATCTTGGGAAGAAGCAGGCCGTCAAAGCAGACTACCTTAAAGACGACTGGTATGCCGTGTTTTCGTTAATGGAAAAAGATAGAAATGAATCAAAAGCGCTTGGATATGTTTACAAAACGCGTTTGTATGCTGACACACCCAAATCAGCCGCAGCGACACCCGAACGCGAAAATAAACGGGAAAACGGTTCTAAAGCATCAAACCAGAACCTGAACATCGATGTTAAGAATATCAGTTTTAACCTCAATAAAGATGGCAACGAATCGATCTTCATAGAATTTAACCGCTTTTATACGCCAGCGATATCTTCCATCGAGGGAAATGAACCCAGGATTGTTCTGGATATCGAAAATGTTTCTTCTTTCAAAGAGGAGTGGTCGGTTATCAAAGTAGAAGGCGAATTTATCAAACAAATCCTATCCAGTATGGATTACAAAGCACGCAAGGCACGCATTGTCCTCGATTTGGTACCCTCCAAAGATTATTTTGTTCAACCTGTATTCGGCGAAAGAGAAAACATTTACTCTCTTCAAATATCGGCGGATAATAAAAAACAGGAGACACAATAGGCCTTGAAGGTGGCATCCACCGCCAGGCCGCAGCCGGAGGATAGATTCGCACCCTCGAGCAGCCGCTCGCGTGTGTCGATGTAGGCGCCGACGCGCGGTCCCCTGAAGGGGGCCGATCTCACCGATGCCCTTCAGGGCGTTCATCAGTTCGGCCAGGGCCTGATCCTTGTTCTGGTCCGTGAAGGCCGGCTCCTTCAGCATGAAGTGGTATTCGAGCGTCTGGTCGGCTCGCGCGAACTTCGGGGCCAGCGCGGCCGCCGATCCGACCGCGGGCAACGCTGTGGGCCCCGCCAACGGCTGCGCCGGCGGCGGCGGCAGCCGGGCGATGAGCATCGAAACCATCACCGCCAGCAGGTCCGCGACAACGGGATGGGTCCTTCGCTACTTCATAGTGCACCTCCTGTGATAGCAAAGACAAATCCCGCACCCCTTCTGCCCGGAGGACTCCGGAGTCCGCCGGGCAGAAGGGGTGCGGTTCGGCTTAGAAGTTGTACCTAAGAGCGAGCGAGGTAACCGAAGGATCGTCACCGGCCACCGGCGTGTAGGTGTTATCACCCGCCTCGAACCGACCGCGGGCGTTGCGGTCGTTCATGATCTTCGCGTAATAGGCGTATAGCGTCGTGTGCTTGTCGAGCGGATATCCCGCCTCGACGCCGATCATCTTCAGGCCGTCGGCGGCGTTCGTGGCGGTTTCGCTCGACTCACCGTAGTTCGCCTTCAGGATTACCGGCCCCAGATTGTAGGTCGCCGCCGCCATCCAGTTGTTCGTCGTCTTGCCCAGGTCGTTGCCGAGCCGGCTCCACAGGAGGCCGAAGGTGAAGGGGTCCCACTTCACACCGGCCGAAAGCTTGATGCCGCTCATTTCCTTGCTTGCGCCGTTGTAGTTCTTTGTGGCCTGGTAGGCCACGCCGGCGTTGAACATGCCGTTGTTCCACTCGAGCGACCCGGCATAGGCCGGTTTGCGTTCCGTGCCGGCGACGGGGTTGACCTCGTCGGTGCTGTAGGCGAAGCGGCCTTCGATGTCGAAGAACCGCGGGGTCTCGTACTGGATCGTGTTGTTGAACCGCGTATGGAAGTTGGCCCAGGTGGCCCCTGCGGCGCGCGACGTTCCCTTGCCGTGGATGATGACCTCCATCGCCTCGTCGCTCCCGAACATCGGGGATCCCACCCCTTCAAGATCCTTGAAGGGCGAATCGTGGCGGCCCGCCTTGATGGTCCCGAACAGCCGATGTCTCAGACCGATGTAACTTTCCCGGCTGGCCCAGGTGCCGCTGTTGGCGTTGTCGTCCGGGGCGATCCCGGTCTCGATCTGCAGGAGGCCCGTCAGGTTATCCCCGAGCTCCCGCGTCCCCTTGAAGCCGATCCGGGACGCATAGTTGTTGAGGACGCCGCGGCTCGTCTTGCCGTCGTCATTATACTCGTACCCGAGGTCCACCCGGCCGTAGACCGTGATCCCGGTGCGGGCGCTCGTCGCCGGCGCCTCGCCAGTGGGCACGGCGGAGAAGTACTTCCGCCAGGAATTCACCTCGGTCCGCTGCACCGGGTCTTCCGCCGTTGCGGGCGCCTTCGCCGTGTCCTGAACCTTCTTGACCTGCGCCTTCAAGGCATCGATCTCTTTTTGCAGCGCTTCGATGCGCGGGAGCAGGTCGGCCTCGGACGCCGTTGCGGCAACCGGCAGCGCGGTCCCCCACAGGGCGACCGCCGCCAGGATCGCCAGCAGTTTCATGCAGAATGTGACACGTCTTCCCATTTTCATCTCTCTTCCTCCTCTCTGTTCATCTCATCGATACGGCACTGGCACTGATTTTCCCGTTTCTCCCGTCAGAGCATTGTGACCAGAAATCCAGCACCATCCCTGGTGCTCTCAGCATGCCCTTCATCACCCCCCTTCGAGCCAGAACAGGGGATCCGGTCACCATAGCTTGCTGTTGAACCCCATGAGCGGCATGACATACTGGGTCCACAGGGCCAGAAGCACCCAGATGATGACCAGTTGAGTCATCCCGAACTTGAAGGACTCCCACATCGTGTACTGGTTGCTCAGGTAACTGATGTTCGCCGGCTTGGAGTTGAAATAAAGGACGTACACTTGGTTGATCATGAAGGCCATGGGCAGGCAGAATCCGACAAGGTCCCACCCGAATTTCTTGGCGACGCTGATCATGATGGGGAACATGATGATCGTCCGGGCCGTCTTGCTCTCGTTGATGAGCGTCGTGATGCCGAAGAAGCCGCTCAGCACAAGAAAGATCACAACCTTGGAGTGATCCGTGCCCCACGCCTTGAACGTCGCGTCCACGGCGAAGCCGACGATATTGGTGATGTCCACCATGCCGCCGATGACGTAGGCCCCCCAGCTGAAGATGAGCATGTGCCAGGGGATGTCTGCGTCATCCCATTTGATGACGCCCATCTTGGGCAGGCGGAGAATGGAGGGCAACAGCACCGCGCAGGCCCCCCCCACTGCCACCACCTCGGCGCGGACGCCGTGCAGGCTCTCCGTGGCCCAGAGCGCCAGCACCGCGATAAAGACTATCGCTGCGCGGATCTCGGCGAACGATATGGAACCGAGCTTGGCCATCTCGTCATGCAGGCGCTGCATCCCGCCTTGGATATGCGGCACGGCGTCCTCGCGGGAAATGGGCAGGAGGAAGCGGGTCCCCGTCCACCACGCGATCAGGCACTGGATCACGGCCAGCGGCAGGAGGGCCAGCAACCAGTCGCCGTAGGAGACCCGGGCGCCTGCCTTTTCGAGCATCTGTGCGGCCAGCAGGTTGGCCGCCGAGCCGGTGATGAAGGCGCTGGCGGAGACGTTGTTGAACAGCAGGTTCTGCAGGACCATGTTGCGGCCCACGTTGTTGCGCTTCTCCCCCCCGGTCGCGCCGTAGATGGCGGCGATCACCATGAAGACGGGGAGCAGGATGGCCGTCTTGGCCGATGTGGCGCTGATAAAGGCCCCCAGGATGACATTGAGGGCAAGGAAACTCAGGAAGATCAGGGAAAGGTTCTTCCCCATCTTCAGGACCATGAACAGCGACATGCGCTTGGCCAGGCCCGTCGCCACGAGGGCGCTGGCCATGATGAAACTGCCGATGTTCAGGATCATCACCGGCTCTCCCATGTAGGCAAAGGCGGGCCTCATTTTCATGACGCCAATGAGGATCGCCGCCACGATCGCGATGAGCGATGTCAGGTAGTTGGGGAGGGCCTCGCTGATCCAGAGGACAAGCGTGGCGAGAAAAAGCCCCAGCGCGGAATAGCACATGTCCGGCGGCTTGACCTTGGTTTGCAGGTCGAACATCTCGATCGGGCCGCACCATTTCAGGTGAAAGTAGAGAAAGACGATCACCGCCAGGGGCACCCCCACGACCTTGAACATCTCCAGCCATCGCCCGGCTTTCATCTCCGGGAGCTTTTCCAGAGCGTAATTCTTCATGTCCAATGGATCGAAGGGAACGGCTTCCCCTACATCTTTACTTTTCGACATGATGACCTCCTGTTAAGGCTGGTATAAGGGGTGGGAGCAACGACATCCTTTGGACTCTCACACATTCAAAAGAGCCTGGAAGCCCCGACCTATTCCATCCCGACGACCCGCTTGGCCGCCTTGAGATAGTTGGTGTTCGGCATGGCAGCGATCCCCAGGGTCTCGACGACCTGGCGCATGCCGGCGTAATTTTCGCTCTCGCAGCAGGCGGACTCGACCATGGCCCCGTTGAGCCAGACCTGGGCAAATTCGCAGATGACACCCCCGACAGTGAACCCATAGCGCATCTTCTCCACGCTCACCGGGACCAGATCCGGGTGTTTCCGGGCCATCGCGATGAACTCATCGATGCCGTAGGTTTCCTTTTCCAGAGGCATTTCCACCTTGAGGTGCGCCAGGATGGCCGCCAGATCCTCCCGCTTCACGGGAAACTGGAACTTGCCGCGCGGCTGGAAAATCTCGTACCCCTCCGGGGTCTCCCCGACCTTGGTCTTGATGTCGAGCAGACCGTCGCGCACCTTCACATTCGCTTCGCTGGTCCGGGTGGAAAGAAAATAGGTTTCCGGCGGCATTCGGCGGGCCTTCTGCAGGAGGGCTCCGGCATCCCACATCTTCTGCTTCACGATGTCGACGACCCCCTGGCCGAACACGCGAAACTCGGCTCGGGGAACGATCTTTGTAGCTTCCTCAGTGGACGTGGCCGCATTTATGGTGTAGACATCCGGCATGGTCATTCTCCTTTCTTTCATGGCGCAATGCGGGGCGTTGGCGGATCACCATTTGGTGAAGGGGTGTTTGATCAGATTGGAGTTGAAGTAGCGGGGGTCTGCGGTCACCTCCTCGCCCACCCACGCCGGCTTCCCGAAGGCTTGCCCCTCGCTTTCCAGCTCCACCTCGGCCACGATGAGCCCGGCGTTTTCGCCGAAGAATTCGTCGACCTCCCATGTGAGGCCATCAAGCGGAACCTTGTAGCGTTTCTTCTCGATGATCGGTTTTTCGGCCAGGGCATCGAGCATCGCATTGCAGTCCGCAAGGGGGATCTCGTATTCGTACTCACTCCGGGTTGCGCCCACAGTCAGCCCCTTGATGGTCAGAAACGCCTTTTCATCGATCGTCCGGATACGGACGGTCCTTTCCTTGGCGCTGTTGAGGTACCCCTGACGATAGCTCGTTCCCTTGGCCAGACTCCTCCAGGCATCGCCCTTGATGAGAAACTTTCTTTCGATTTCCTTAGCCATGACATACCTCCTGTTTGACGCAACCCTCTCCCGACCGGCGCATCCCCGATGGCGGCCTATGAAAAACATCCGGAACGGTTCAAAGGCAGAATGGCCAAGCCCATGAACTTTCCGGACGCCATCTGGATCGACAAACCCGCGGCCGCTCGGAGTTGAGCTGGCGCGACACTAAATTTCTGTTGAGGGTATACAATTTTACTTGACAAGTTCTGAAAGGCCTTTTCCAGTCCCGGGATCACCTGCTTCTTCCTGCTCATGAGGCCCGGGATCCAAATGGAACTGCCTTGGGGCTTCACGCCAAGAGCCGTTTCCACGATTCCGGCGTCATCGCAGACGATCAGGAAGTCCGACCCCTCTCTCATGATATCGGTCAGCATCAGGAAAACACTGTGATAGCCCTCCGCTACCTTGAGTTCGCCCATGGCCTTGAGCAGATCATCTTTCCTGGGGATAAGGAAGGCCAGGTTAACCACTTCAAGCTGGCCCACACCGACCTTTTTCCCGTTCATTATGAAGGTCTTGAAATCCCGCTGCAGCAGGTCCTTGCCCGACACGGTCTTGAGCTCGGCGTTCCCCGCCTCAAAGAGCTTCATGCCCAGAGCCTGGATATCCTCGACACCGGCATTTCCCGTTACAAACAACTCACGCCCGCTGAACGGGCGTGACCAAGGTGGTTACTCGCCGACGTTCTTGGCTCCTGGCCAGCGATAAAGATAGGGATTCCCCTTTTCGTCCAATGGACGCTTGTCGGCCTCGGTGACCACGGAGTTTTCGTAGTCGAGAATCGCGTCGCCAATTAACTTGATGGCATCGACCCGGCCCTTAAACCCGGTGGAGGACAACATCAGCTTGCCGTCCTTGCCATAACCTTTGTATGAGGTAAACCAGGTCTGAAGGATGGTCGTGACACCGGGAAATTTCGCATCGAGATCAGCAATGCTCGTCACCTTGGCGAAAGGTGAATTTTCCATGACAACAACAGCCTTGTCGTCCTTTTCGCCAGTGTCGATAAGGCTCAGAAGTCCGATTACCCGGCCCTTCACCACCGCTCCCCGGGGTACCGCCTGCCCCAAAACCAGCACGTCGACGCTATCGTCGTCGCCGCCTTTGGACTTTAACAACACGGAACGCGGAATGGCGCCGTAATTAACCGGATAGCCGAGATATTGAACGAAGCGCGGCGCGCCGTTCTTCTGCTCCAGTTCAAGCATGCCCGTCTTTTTGTTGGTCTCGTACTTGGCGGTGGTTCCTGCCGGAATCTCGATGACAACATTGTAGGTGCCATCACGATTGATGGGGTCATAGCCGGTCAGGAAGTGCTGTTCGCCCTTCAGCACCGAAACATACGGCGTTACGACCTCCTGGGCGATAACGGACTGCGGGATCACGGCGGCGGCGAGCAGCAGCGCGACGCCCAAGCCAGCGGCGGCTAACAATGTCTTTTTCATGATTTTTCAGTTCCTTTCATTGTCATTTCTGGAGGCTGATTGCCTATGATGGATCGTCGTTTTGCGCGGCCTTTGGTTTTTTTGCCTTGGCCGGCTTCGGCTTGACCACTTCAGCAGGCTTCTGGGCAACAGGTACAGGTACAGATGCAGGTGCGGCCGCGACTGCCGCTGTGGGTTTTTCGGCGGAGATCAGGGAAGGACCGCCCGGCATCACGACCAGATGGGGCCGACTCTTTTTCTTCGGATCGTCATACTCAAGCTTGGGATCCTTGAGCAGTTTTTCATTGAGTTCTTCCGACGCATATTCGAGCAGGAAGAAAACCGGCCCCCATGCGGTCGGACCTGGATCGACGACCTCGCGGATCAACTTGGCCGCCTCTATGAGTTGTTCGGGGGTGCGATCAACATTGTGCTTGGTATAGCGCCCGGATTTGTTGTTGATGGTGTAAGTCTTCGAGTCTTTGTCGTAGAGAATCTCGCCGCTGATGCGGCCAGGGGCGCCGCCCAGTGCGGAGACGTGGCCGAAGTTCTCCCGCGTCCCGGGTTTGCGGTCGGATTTGTCTTCCGGACGATAAAAGCCCTTGTCGTAGGTGCGGCCCAGTGGATGCGCAGCCTCCTGATTAATCGCAACCCGGCCTTCAGCATCGATTACCCAGTTGTACGGCGCGCCCTTGACATCGAGGACGGCGGGAAATTCCTTTGAGGCTACCTGCAGATAAGGATTCAGGAGGATCTTCCCGGATTTATCGGCCTCGTAGTGCTTGATGTAAGCCGGCAGCGAGGGCACTCCATATTTCTGATCCAGTGGATCAACGGGTGGCGCGCTGTATACCGGGAAGGCAATGGCCAGCAGTACGCCACCTACCAACAACTTGAATGTGTGTTTCATTTTTCATCTCCTATAACAAAAATTCAACACTAACGCGAAGAAAGCCCATCATCAGCCGTATTAAGCTGGACGAGTTCTCCTCGCACCTGGTGGTCACCTGACCAATATCGGACGATTCATCAACTTGCGCACCTTGGATCCACCCCATTTATCGCCATCCGCGCCAGCAAGACCCCCCAGCTCGCCCCGAACGACCTTGAACATGAATTGTTCACCGGCGGCGTGGGTTTCAGGGATGGCATAATAATCCGTGTCGCCATAACTGAAGGAAACGTCATAGAGGTAGGGCGCCCCCCCATCGGTTGCACTCCATGCTTCCATCTCGATGCCGCATGGCTCGACGCCAGGCAGCGCGACTTCACCCGGCTTGATCTTGTAGGTGAACACCTTGGTTTCTACCAAAGCGGTATCGGCCGGAAGTCCCAGTTTGAGCAACTCGGGCATGTATTTGCCGAAATCGCCGAGAGTCAGTTTGCCCAGCGAATCCTTGGCCACGACAAAGGATGCGTCTTTCTCAATATAGCTCCCGAGCTTGCCGCCCGGACCAAATCCGACACTCTCCTTGCCGGACAGATTGACCTTGTCCACACCCACCACCTCCAAGGGTGTCGCCAGCGTGCGCATCACGTCTTCATTGATGCTCTTTACCGTGACGTTCACCATCGAGTTGGGCTTTCCATCCTTGAATCGTGTCGTGACACGCAGGAGATAGCCTTTGTTCCACAAGAGTTGATCGCTGGTATCGTAGTAATCTTTGTTGTACATCTCGAACTTCAGCGGCGTTTTCTCCTTCTCGGTCACGGTAAATCCATGCTTGGCGGCAGCGGATTTGACCCGAGTCCATAGATCTTTGAAGGCTTCAGCCATGGCCGGACTGGTCTTGGCCGGATCGACCAGGAACTTATATTCCCGCCCATCCACATCCTCGAGCTTCGGCGCGGGGTAGGTTTCGATCGTCTTCAGGTAAAGCGCCTTTGACGGTTCCGCCGCTATGACCGAACCCGCGGAGAACATCGTTATTGCCGCTATGACCCATACCGCAATCCACTTTCCAATTTGCTTCCTGAGCATACGACCTCCTTCTTTTCTTGGCGCTGCTGATGTATCCCCGTCGGTAGGCCGTCCCCTTGGCCACGTCGAACTCCAGAGATCGCCCCTGGGGAGAAATTTCCTTTCGATTTCTTTCCCCATGATCGACCTCCTGATTTATTTTTATAGTTTTATTAGGATGCTTTTGTTATAATATCAAACGATATAAATTTATCGTCAACATAAGGGATTCTTATGAATATAGACCAGATCAAGACATTCCACATGGTCGCTGCAGCGGGGAGTTTCACGAAGGCGGCCCGGGAACTCTTCCTGACCCAATCGGCCGTCAGCCAGCAGATCCGTGCCCTGGAGGATGAGATCGGCGGCAGGCTCTTCGACCGCTCCGGGAAGAGAATCCACCTGACCGGGGAAGGCGAAGTTCTGCTGACGTATGCGGAGCGGCTTTTCGATCTGCACGAAGAGATCGAGACGCTTTTCGGTAGCCTTCGAACCTTGCAAAAGGGTAAAATCACGGTGGGGGCCACGGCGGTGATCGGGACCTACTTCATGCCCGCCGTGATCAGCGCTTTCCATCGGCAGTATCCGGGGGTCAAAATCGACCTGCGGATGGGAAATTCGGAACAGATCCTGAGGATGATCCTGGATCGCGAGGTGGATCTGGGCATCGCTGGAATGGTCAAGAAACATGCATCCCTTGAGAGCGCTTTTGTCCACGGGGAGAAACTGCTTTTCGTCTGCTCCCCGATGCATCCGCTGGCCACCCGCGAAAAAGTCACCCCCGGCGAACTCGAACGGATCCCCTTCATCTGGCGAGAAAAAGGAACCCAGACCCTGGCGCTCGTGAAGCGTTGGTTTCGGGCCAATGCCGGCGGCAATTTTCCTCACCAGACCCTCTCGGTGGCCAACATGGAGGCTGCCAAGCGTATCGTCGAAGAGGGCTACGGCGTCACGATCATCCCGGTCACCGCGGCCCGGCGGGAGATCGAGGCGGGGATGCTCAAGCACCTCGACGTTAAGAAGTTCGATCTCACCGTGGACTACGGTCTGTTTTATCCGAAGGGCAGAATTTTCAGTCGGGCAGCGGAAGCCTTCCTGGAGACCCTCTGCGACATCGGCATCTTTTCCCACGGAGAGAATCTACGCAACCTTCTTGGCGACCATCGCAAGAGTTCTGCCTGACCCTCGAATGATTATCGCTGCGTGCAGGACTGCTTTGAGACCTTCATAAAGAGCTTTAATGAGCATTTTTCAGTCAGTACGGATTCCGCACAACCAGACTGTCTCCAGTTGAAGTCGTCATGGTCACCTCAATTCCACCCCGTATTCTAATGACTTGTCGGTGCTCAAGGGATTACCGAAATCTTCTCCAGCGGAGGCAGCTCCATTTGCGCGAAAGATGTGGAGGAGAATGGTCGTCTTTCATTCATGGGCATAATGATCTCCTTCGCGAGGCGGCCTCAACCTTAAAGCGCCCCCTATCTCGACACGAGATGCCGCGATAAAATCGCCTTGACAAACAAGGCCCGCCTTCGTATCGTTCCCTTGCAGAAAAGAGACCTTATCAACAATTATCTATGAATGGAGCCGCACCGCCTATTTTCCGCCTGCATGGACAAGATGGGGTCCAAGCGGCTGATAAGGGTATTTTAATGGGCGTAAAATGAGGTCCTGATTTCGAAATGGGGAGCGTCATTTGCAATGCCCATGAGGCAGGCAGGGGCGATTGCCGCGAACAGGGGTTTGGGAAAGTTTGGCGGATTTTGTTTGAGGAGACGAGATGAACGTCGGGGAATGGATTTTCAAGCGGGCGGTGATCTATCCGGAGGGTCCGTTCCTGAAGGAGGAGGAAGCGCGCTCCTTCACGAACCGCGAGTTCAACGAGCGGGTGAACCGGATGGCCCACGCGCTCACAGCCTGGGGGGTCGTCAGGGGGGAACGGGTGGCCGTGCTGATGGCCAACGCATCGGAGTTTCTGGAGATATTCTTCGCATGCGCCAAGACGGGGGCGATCATGGTGCCCGTCAATTTTCGCCTGGCCGTGCCGGAACTCGCATACATCTTCCGGGACTGCGCCCCCCGGGTTCTCGTCTATTCGGCGGACTTTGCCGACAAGGTTGCGGAGGTGAAGGCGTCCTGGCCCGGGATGCCGCGCTGTTTCCGTCACGGCGGCGATGCCGGTGACGATTCCCTTCTCGCCGAGTCCGTTGCCCCCTTTCCCGTTGCGGAACCGCTCCCGCGGGAAGAGGTTACGCTCGCCGATCCCCTGTTTATCATGTACACCTCCGGGACGACGGGGGATCCCAAGGGGGCGGTTTTGACGCACGGCAACGTCCTGTTCGGTTCAATCAACACGGTGATCGGTTGCGGGATCAACCGCTCCTACAGATCCCTCGTGGTGGCCCCGCTGTTCCATATCGGCGCCCTCGGCGCGGCGGCCCTGCCGATCCTCTATGCGGGCGGCTCCCTCGTCCTCAAGGGGTTCTACAACGCCGCCGAAGTGATCGGCCTGATCTGCCGGGAGAAGATCAACTACATGTTCGCCGTGCCGGTCATGTTCCAGCTCCTCACCCGGACCGAGGAGTGGGAGAAGGCGGATTTTTCCCACGTCCATTTCTTCATCGCCGGCGGGGCGCCCATGCCTCTGCCGGTCATCCGGAGATACCAGCAGGAGAAGGGGATCTGCTTCGCCCAGGGATACGGGATGACGGAGACTTTCCGCCTCACCTCCCTGGATCTGGAGGATTCGATCCGGAAGGCCGGTTCCGTCGGCAAGGAGGTGCTCCACGTCCTGCTTCGAATCGTGAATGAGCAGGACCGGGATGTAGAGCCCGGCGAGGCGGGCGAGATCATCGTCCAAGGGCCGAACGTGTTTGCCGGTTACTGGAACAAGCCTGTCGAGACGGAAGAGGCGATGCGGGGAGGATGGTTTCATACGGGGGATATGGGACGGCGGGACGAAGAGGGATTCATCTATATCGTCGGCCGGAAGGTGGAGATGATCATCAGCTCCGGGGAGAACATCTATCCGGCCGAGGTGGAACGGGTCATCCAGGCCCTGCCGGAGGTGCGGGAGGCGGCCGTCGTCGGGATGCCGGACCGGAAGAAGGGGGAGGTCGTGGCCGCCTTTGTGCTGCTCAAGGAGGGCGCACAACTCGCCGAAGAGGCGCTGCTTGCGGCCATCCGGGACCGGATCGCCCATTTCAAACTTCCGAAGAAGATCGTTTTCGTCGATGATTTTCCCCGCAATTCGGCGGGCAAGATCCTGAAGAAGGAGCTAAAGGGACGCCTGTATTGAAAGGCGGGAAAACACAGGGAGAGGGAATCATGGATGAACGGAAGATTGCCATCGTTACGGGCGGCAGCCGCGGGATCGGCCGGGCCATCGCCGTCGATCTGGCCGCGCACGGGTATCAAATGGTCATAACCTATAAGGCCAACGACGAGGCCGCGGCGGAGACGCTGCGGCTGATCCGGGAGGCCGGCGGGAACGGGGAGGCGTTGAAGTTCGACGTCGGCAACGCCGCCGAGGCGGAAGGCGCGGTCAACGACCTTGTGGGGCGGCTGGAGCGGATCGACGTCCTGGTGAACAACGCCGGGGTGACGGCGGACGGTCTTTTCCTGATGATGCCCCGGAAGGACTGGGATGCGGTGATCGATACGACCCTCCACGGCTTCTAC
>JAPLJW010000220.1 GCA_026388365.1 Deltaproteobacteria bacterium
GGCATTCCATTTGTCCTCGGACATGCCCTCTACATGAAGGCAATCCATGGCGGGAAAGCAAAAAACGACAAGATCGACTCCCAAAAGATCGCCGTACTCCTTAGAGGCGGCATGATGCCCATGGCCTATGTGTATCCAGAAAAGATGAGAGCCACGCGTGATCTTATGAGACGCCGGAATCACCTTATGAGAAAGCGTTCCGAATTATTTGCCCATATCCAGAACACCAACAGCCAGTACAACCTGCCTGATTCCTTTGGCTGCATGTCAAGACCCAAGAACAGGGACGGTATTATCGAGCAATTTGAACAACCGTCCGTGCAGCAAAACATTGCCGTGGATATGGAAATGATCAATACCTATGACAGCGTCTTATCGCAACTCGAAAAATCTATCATCAAATTGGCCAATCACCACGACCCGGTCTCCTATGCTTTACTCCAGACTATCCACGGGGTTGGGAAAATCATTGCCCTGATCATACTGTACGAAATTGAAAACATCCGCCGCTTTGAAAGTGTGCAAGACTTTGCCTCATACAGCCGCCTCGTGAAATGCGCTAAAGAATCCAATGGGAAAAAAAGCGGCTCAGGCGGCAGTAAAATAGGGAACGCTCACCTCAAGTGGGCTTTCTCCGAGGCTGCCGTCTTCTTTATCAATGGCAACGACCCGGCAAAGAAATATCTGGATAGGCTTACCAAAAAACACGGTAAATCAAAAGCTCTGTCTATTCTTGCCCATAAATTGGGGAGGGCCGTATATTTCATGCTTAAGAACAAGGAGGCTTTCGACCAAAAAAAATTCTTAGCCGTATAATCATGGAGGGAACGGATCAGCCCGAGCAAATAGTGGGGCAACTATGGGTACGAGCATGTATCTCCATCGAGAAAGGCCCTTGCGTCCATGAACGCATATTCGATGATATGACGAATAAACCCGGTACCCTTTAGCTTTGATTGGAGATCCGTTCCGCTCCTACAATTTTCCATAACGTGCTCTTTGGCTCGTTGGAAGGGTTCTGCCCCTCAACCGAACCTGTTACTTACTGGGGGTGATCCGCATACCCCGTTATTTGATTAGGACGGCATGAGGGCACGATATATTTTCTAGGTCGCAAGGTGATGATTTCGCCTTGCAGCTGCCTGCT
Source organism: Deltaproteobacteria bacterium (assembly GCA_026388365.1). The sequence goes on from JAPLJW010000220.1 coordinate 1,148, forward strand.
GCCCAGCGAAATCTCTCTGCTCCTGGGCAGCCCGAATGGGTGGTTGAACCTCTATAAGTGTATGGTGCGGGATCTTTCTCCCGATACCCATGTTGAAACAAAGTCAGAACTGCTGCCAATAGCCATGCGGTTCGTTATTTGAAGGAACGGAAGAAAATAATTTCGTTGAGGGGTAAATTTATCTATTGACATCAGGAGGCCTTATAAGAGTATTTGACAAGGATACCAATCAAAATCGTTGGATGCAAGGAAATAATTTACAGTCCATCTTTACAGATGCTGTCAAGATAGCTTTGTTCTACAGCACATAAAGGTCTTGATGCAGTAATGAAGCCTGCATGCCAGCCTGCGGTATTGATATCTTTTGATGATGATGATATGGAGGAACCTATGAACCTAATTCGCCTCTTGCAATCCCTGGGAAAGAAACCGCTGCGTCGGCTCATCGGTTACGCCGCCGTATCCGCACTCAGCACCACCATCGTGCTCGCGATTGTCACGTACGCCGCGCAGAAAGTCAATGACACCAAGGAAGAGTTCGTCGATGTACCGGTAGCGGCGCTTTTCCTGGTCGGTGTGCTGATCTACGCGGTCTATGAGACCCGGATGATTGCGCAATTGGCCTCCGACGTGGAAGAGGCAATCGACCGTCTGCGGATGCAACTGATCGATCGGCTGCGCCATGCCGACCTCTGGCGGCTTGAGCACTTCGGCCAGAGCCGGCTGTTCGGGAACATCACCCAGAGCTGCAAGGTCATCTCGTCCAACTCGCAGTACCTTGCCCAGGCGATGCGCTCGTTCATTCTTATCGCAAC
>JAPLJW010000151.1 GCA_026388365.1 Deltaproteobacteria bacterium
CCCCTCTCCTACATCCTGGCCGCGCTGGCCGGCGAACGTGAGGTATTGTACGGAGGGGAGCGTATGCCGGCGGGCCGGGCATTGCGGAAGGCAAAACTGAAACCTTATCGCTTCGGACCGAAGGAACCGCTTGCCCTGATCAACGGAACCTCCGTCATGACCGGGATCGCCGCCGTGAACCTGGACCGGGCGTATCATATCCTGGAGGCGGCGATCGACGCCTCCGCCCTCTCCGTTCACGCGCTGCAGGGCAAGGCCGACCACTATCACCGTGTGATCGGTGAGGCCAAACCCTTCCCCGGCCAGATCGATGTGGCCGACCGGATCCGGTGGCTTTTGACCACCCGGGGTTCGGCAGCGGGGCTGGAGGCTGCGGGTCCGGAGACCCTCCAGGATCCTTATTCCCTGCGCTGCTCCCCGCAGATTTTGGGCGTCCTCTGCGACGCGCTAAGTTGGATCCGGCCGTGGGTGGAGATCGAGGCGAACAGCGCCAACGACAATCCGCTCTTTGCCGAGGGGATGGAACGGCCCTTGACGGGGGGGAACTTTTACGGGGGCCATATTGCCTTTGCGATGGATGCCCTGAAGGCGGCGCTGGCGTCGGTGGCCGACATGGCGGACCGTCAGGTGGCGCTGCTGGTCAACCCCAACGTCAGCCGGGGGCTTCCGGCCGACCTCGTCCGTGTGACCGGGGAGGCCCGCCTCCACCACCATGGGTTCAAGGCCATGTCCATCACCGCTTCTGCGCTGACGGCGGAGGCGCTCAAGGCGACCATGCCGGCTGCCTCCTTCTCCCGGTCCACCGAATCCCATAACCAGGACAAGGTCAGCATGGGGACGATCGCGGCGCGGGATGCGTCCCGCGTCTGCACCCTCGCGGAACGGGTCGTGGCCATCCATCTGCTGGCGGCGGCCCAGGCCTGCGAGATCCGGGGACGCACCGAGGCCCGTCCCCGCCTCGCCTTGAGGATCGAGGAGCTGCGCCGGCTGGCGGCGCCGACATACGAAGACCGGCCCATGGACGCCGATATCGAGGCCGTGGCCCGCGTGATTTCCGAGAATGGTTTCCCGAAGGAGAGCGGATGGAAGCGCTGACATGCCGGAGTCATGAAGTAACAATGAAGGTGCCGTTTTTCGATCTCGATCCGATGCAGATCGTCTGGCACGGCAACTATCTGAAGTATTTCGACATCGCCCGTTCCGAACTCTTCGACGGTCTGGGTGTGGATCTCTTCGAATTTCACGACCGGACCCGTTACATCTTTCCGATCATCCGGACCGCCGTCAAACACATCCACCCCCTCCGGCGGGGGGATGAATTCATCTGCCGGGCCACCGTGAAGGACGCCCGCTCCAAGATCGTCGTCGCCTTCGAGATCCGCCTCGTTGCGGATGGAACGATCTGCGCCCGGGGGACAACGGAACAGGCCGCCGTGCTGGCCCCGGAGATGGAGATGGTTTACACGATTCCGGAAGAGATCCGCCGGGCGCTGGGGTTCTAAAGATGGAAACTCCTTTTCCGCAGGCCTTGATGACGGGCTTCGAAAGGGTCGCCGCCTGGGCGGACCTCCTGGACGAGATCAACGTCTTTCCCGTGGCCGACGGCGATACGGGACGGAACCTCGTGGTCAGCCTCTCCCCCCTCCGGCAGGCGGCGCTGGGGAGGGAGCGGATCACCCGGGAGCTGCTGCTGTCGGCCCGGGGAAATTCCGGAAACATTGCCGCGCGGTTTTTCTCCGGCCTCCTGATAGCCGATTCGGTCCGAAACCTCGCCGGCGCCGTCCGGCAGGGGCGGGACCGGGCCTGGCAGGCGGTGAACGACCCCAAGCAGGGCACGATGCTGACCGTTTTCGATGCGCTGGTGGAGGCCGTGGAGGGGGGCCCGGAGATATTAGACGGGCCATGGCGCGAGCGGGTGCTCCAAAGACTCGAAGGGGCGGTGCTCTCCACGCCGGAACTCCTGCCGAAGCTCAAAGCCGCCGGCGTCGTCGATGCCGGCGCCCTGGGCATCTTCATCTATCTGGACGGTTTTTTCAGCGTCCTTGCGGGGAACGGAGACGGATTCAGGCCCGTCGCGGAGATCTTCAAGGATTATCTCAAGGTCTCTCCGGCCTTTTCGGAGGAAGGGGAAACGGGCTGCTGCGTGGACACAGTGCTTCGGGTCGAAGGCGAAGCCGGGGAAGAGGCCGTTCGGGGGCTTTCCGCCGTCGGGGAAAGCGTCGTCGTTCTGCGGGACGGGGATTATTTGAAGGTCCATCTCCATGCCAAGGACGGCCGGAAGGCCCGGGGCGATCTGGCCGCCTTCGGAGAGATGATCCGGTGGTCCGCCGACGATCTGGGCGCCCAGGTCCGTTCCTTTCGCCGGCGGCCGGTCGATCAGGCCGTGCATATCATGACGGACGCCGCGGGTTCCATCAGCCGCGAGCTCACGGCGGATCTGGGGGTGACCATCCTGGACAGCTACATCACCGTCGGGGAGAGATCTCTCCCCGAGACCCATTTCGCCCAGGAGGAGCTCTATGCGGCCATGCGCAGGGGGGTAAAGGTCTCCACCGCGCAGGCCTCCGTCTTCGAACGCCATGAGCATTATCAGAGCGTCCTGGACCGTTATCCCCGGGTCCTCTACCTGTGCGTGGGTTCAGCGTTCACGGGAAATTGCGGGGCGGCGCTGGCCTGGCAAGAGCGGCACGACCCGGAGGGGCGCTTCACGATCATCGACAGCGGGGCGGCGTCGGGACGGCTGGGACTTCCTGCCTTGGCCGCGGCCCGTTTTGCCCGCGGGAACCGCGATGCCGAGGCGGTCATCCGCTTCGCCCGCGAGGCCGCGGCAAACTGTCAGGAATTTGTGTTTCTGGACACCCTCCGGTATCTGGCGGCCGGCGGACGGCTTTCCCGGACCAGCGCCTTCTTCGGCGACATGCTCCACATGAAACCCGTGATTACCCCGCTTGCCGATGGGGTCAGGAAGGTGGGGGTCGTCCGGAATCGGACGGAACAGTTGAAATTCGCGGTGGAGAAACTAACCGCCGCGCTCACGCAAAACGGGCGCGCCGTGATCATGATCGAGTATACCGACAACCTTGCCTGGGTGACCCAAAAAGTGCAGCCGGAAATCGTGCGGCGCTGGCCGGAGGCGGAGATTATCCTCCACCCTTTGTCTCTCACCTCCGGGGCGCATATGGGGCCGGGAACCTGGGCCGTGGCTTTTCTGCCGGGACGCGAATGACGGGGGGTCGCACATACGGGACTCCGGCTGGACGCTTCGCCGTTCTGATCCCCCTTTACAACCACGCCGGGGGGGTGGTTTCCGTGATCGAACGGGCCCTGGCGCTGGAGTTGCCCGTCTGGGTTGTTGACGACGGCTCGACGGACGGCTCGGCGGCGGGCCTTGAACGGTTCGAGGGGGTTACGGTCCTGCGGCATGGGGAAAACCGCGGGAAGGGGGCGGCCATTCTGACCGGCTTTTCGGCCATCGCGGAAAAGGCGGACTGGGTTGTCACGCTGGATGCGGACGGGCAGCACGACCCCGCAGATGTCCCCGTCCTGATCCAGGCCATCCCCGCGGGCGGGCGCCCCATCGTCATCGGCCGACGGGAGGGGATGATCGGGGAGGATGTCCCCTGGACGAGCCGTTTCGGGAGGAAATTCTCCAATTTCTGGGTATGGGCGGCCGGCGGGCCCGTTCTTTCCGATACCCAGAGCGGCTTGCGCATCTACCCGCTGCCGGAGGCCATGCGGCTCGGTGTGCGCGCCCGGCGATTCCAATTTGAGGTAGAAATCCTGGTTCGGGCGCGGTGGGCGGGGATCCCCATCGTCGAGGCGCCGGTGCGCGTTTCCTATACGCCCGGTATGAAAAGAATTTCCCATTTTCGTCCCTCCGTCGACTTTTGCAGAAATTCAGGGACGTTCAGCCGGTTGATCTTCCTGCGGATCCTGCGCATGTGCGGGGTGATCCGGAGCCAAATAAAAGAAAATTAGGGATATTTACCCCCCATCTCAACGGCGGAGGCCAACAACGATGTATTTCCGACGTTACCGATTCCGCTGGTCATGGATGCTCGCCGTCGTGGCGGTCCTGGGAGGGCTCCTGCTGTACGAATCCCTCGGCGGCGTGCGGATCGAAACGGACATCCTGTCATCGCTCCCCCGTCACGACCCCATCCTGGCGGACGCCCACCGGGTCATCCGCCATCTCCCCTTCCAGGACCGGCTGATCATCGATGTCGCAATCCAGGGAGGAGACCGGGACGCCCTGGTTGCCGGTGCCGACCTGATCGAGACCGGGCTTCGGGAGAGCGGTCTTTTCCGGCAGGTCGGCATGCAGCAGATGGAGGCGCTCTTTCCGGAACTGATGGCCCATATCGTCGGCCATCTGCCCCTCTTGTACGACGGACCGCAGTTGGAGGCGCAGGTCGCGCCGCTCCTCGCGACGGCCGAGGTGCGCCGGGTCCTGGCGGAAGGTCTCAAGGTCCTGCAGGGGCTCGAAGGGATCGGGCAGGCCGACCTCATCGCCCGTGATCCCCTCGGTCTGCGAAACCTGCTCCTGGCCCGGATGTCCCAGCTCCTGCCGAGCCGGAACGCTCAGCTTCACCGGGGGAAGCTGCTCTCCCGGGACGGTGAACATCTGCTCATCATCGCGGAACTGAAAGGTTCGGCGACGGACACGGCCTATACCCGAGCCATCCCCCCACTCATCCGGACGCTCGGGGAGAAGCTCAACGGCCGGGTGCAGCCCCGCGGCATCCGCTTCACGCTGACGCCGGCGGGAGTTTACCGCGCCGCGCTGGACAACGAGAACGCCGCCCGGCGGGACATGAGAACGGCGATCATCCTGACGATGCTGGGAATCGCCTTACTGCTCGTCGTTACTTTTCCCCGGCCCCTCGTCGGGCTTCTGGCCCTGCTTCCGTCGACCGCCGGCGCCATTCTCGCGCTGCTGGTCTGTTCCTTTTTCTTCCCCTCGCTCTCCATCCTCGCCGTCAGTTTCGGCGGGGCCATCATGGCCTTCACGGTGGATCTGGGGATCACCTATCTGCTGTTTCTCGACAGGCCCTGCGAAGTCTCGGGTCGGCTGGCTGCCCGCGAGGTCCGGGCGGCGGAAATCCTGGCCGCGCTGACGACGATCGGCGGCTTTCTGCTGCTGATGTTGAGCCGGTTCCGCATCCTGGCCGAGATCGGCCTCTTCGCGGCGCTGGGGGTGGCCTTTGCCTTTGCTTTCGTACACTGGGTCTTTCCCTGGATCCTTCCCGTCATGCCGCCGGCCCTGAAGACCCGGGACCCGTGGCTGAGCCGGATTCTCGACCGGATCGCGCTGTCGGGGAGGAAAGCGACGCTCGTGGCGGCGGCCCTGTTCTTCCTGTTCATGCTCTGCTTCGCCCGCCCCGTTTTCCGGGTTGACATCAGCGCGATGAACTCCATGAGCACGGAGACCGTTGCCGCGGACCGAACGGTCCAACAGGTCTGGGGGGACCTGTCGAGCCGGATCTATCTGATGACCGAGGGGCGCAGCCTGGAGGATTTGCAGGCCAAGAGCGACCGCCTCTCCATGATGCTCCGGGAGGATCTCAACCGGGGCGCGATTAAAGGGGCTTTTGTCCTTGCCGACCTCTTTCCGGGGGAGGCGCTGGCAAAGCGCCATGCGGCGGACTGGAAGGCCTTCTGGACCACAAACCGGGTGGCGGATCTCCGGCGGGAATTCAAGCAGGCTGCCCGGGAAATGGGATTCGCCCCGGATGCCTTCGATGCCTTTGTAAGCTCCCTTTCCGCGATGCCGACGGACGCCGCGGCGATCCCGGAGAAGTTCGCCGGCTTCCTGGGCATTGCGGCGGAGAAATCCTCCCGGGTGCAGGTCTCCATGGTGACGCCGGGTCCGGCCTACGAGGCGAATGCATTCTTCACGCGGTATGCGGCGACGAACCTTGTCAGCCTCTTCGATGCGGGGCTCTTCAACCAACGCCTGGGGGAGGTCCTCGTTTCGCTGTTTACCGAGATCGCCTTCATTACGGGTTTGGGAATCATCCTTGTCGTTTTTTTCTTCTTCCTGGACGGGCGTCTCTCCCTGATCGTACTGGCGCCGGTAGCCTTCGCCCTCGTCTGCACCCTGGGGACCCTGAAGCTTCTGGGCCGGCCGGTGGACATTCCGGGGATCATGCTCTGGATCGTCATCATGGGGATGGGGATCGACTACGGGATCTACTACGTCTGCGCCTATCAGCGGTATCTTGACGAGCGCCACCCCTTCATGGGGCTGATCCGCCAGGCGATGTTCCTGGCGGGGGCGACCACCCTGATCGGGTTCGGCGTCCTGGCCTTCGCCCGGCACGCGGTCCTCAAGAGCATCGGCCTGACGTCGCTTCTGGGCATTGCCTATTCGCTTGTCGGGGCCTTTCTGATCGTTCCGCCCCTGGTGAAACGGGCGCTCGTCCCCGCGGTGCTCCCACCGGAAGCCCTGGAGGCCGGTTCGCCCCGTCACACCGAGCGGACGCTCCTGCGGTACCGTCACATCGAGGCCACCCCGCGCCTCTTCGCCCGCTGGAAGATCCGGCTGGATCCGATGTTCCCCCGTCTGGCGGGCTTCATGAAGAACCCACGACGCATCCTGGATATCGGTTGCGGCTATGGCATTCCGTCCGTTTGGCTCCTGGAGCTCTTTCCTGCCGCCACGGTCTGCGGCGTCGATCCGGATGAAGAGAGGATCCGTGTGGCCGGGCATGTCCTCGGGCCGCGGGGGGAAGCCCGGACAGGCCGGGCGCCAGACCTTGCGGAATTGCCGGACCGGGCCGACACGGCCCTGATCCTCGACGTCATCCACATGCTGGACGATGCGGCGTTGCGGGAGACGCTCAGAATTCTGCATGCAAAGCTCATCCCCGGCGGCCGGCTCGTCATTCGGGTCACGATCCCCGCGGCCTGGCCCCGGCCCTGGAAACTGCGTATCGAGGAGCTCCGCCTGAAGATCCATCGACTGCATCCCCGTTACCGGACGCAGGCCTCCCTGGAGGCGATGATCGTTGCGGCCGGTTTTGACATCGCTGCAATCCAGCCGGACACGCCGGAGGGCGAGGAGTGGTGGTTTGTCGGTGACCGGAATGGAGCGGGAGGGGATGAACCATGAAGGATTTGTTCTACCGCTGCCTCATCGTCCTGGAGAAGAGATTCGGGAGCTGGATCTTTCTGCTGATCGCCTGGCATGTGGCAACGGGGTATTTTCTGTTATTTCCCCGGCGCGTTGCCGTCAGCGTTCGTTTCTACCGCCGCCTTTTCCCGGATCGGGGATGCTGTTATCCCCTCCGGTGCGCCTGGCGGCAGTATCACCATTTTGTCCACGTATTTCTGGACCGGTTCCGCCTGGCGGAAGGCGATGATCTCACAACAAAGTACGAAGGGTGGGAGCATATCGTCGCGGCGTCGGTCAGCGGCCGGGGGGGCATCATCCTCATGTCCCATGTGGGCAGTTGGGAGATCGCTGCCCGGCTCTTGCAGCATTATGGAAAAACCCATCCGCGCATGAGGCTGTTGCTCTACCTGGGGGCAAAGCACCGGGAGCAGATCGAGCGGCGGCAAAAGAAGAGCATCGAACAGAGCGGAATCCGGGTCGTTTCCGTTCCCGAGCACGGGGGATCGGCCATGGACATTCTGGAGGGCCTGCATTTTCTGCGGGAGGGGGGGCTGGTTTCCCTGACAGGAGACCGTCTCTGGAGCCGGGAGCAGCGGGCCGTAACCGTCCGGTTTGCCGGCGGCGAAGCCCGGATTCCGGAAATCCCCTACATCCTGGCGCTGCTGTCCGGGGCGCCGCTGCTGATATTTTTCGGGTATCGAACGGGTCGCGGAAAATATCATTTACTGACCGAACCGCCGCTGTACGTAACTGCGGCTTCACGCCAGGAGCGGCGCGCGGCCGTCGAGACGGCAGCCCAGATCTATGCGGATCTGCTGGCTGAAACCGTGCGGTCCCATCCCTGCGAGTGGTACAACTTCGAGCCTTTTCTCACGGCGGCGGGGGAAAATACGGATCCGTCGAGGGATCATCGTTGATCTTCGGAGGCGCAGGATTGTCGTCTCATCCGGAAAAATGGCTTGACTTTTGTCTGTATTCAGGCGTATAGGCACGCCCGTGCGCCGGTGGATGCAAGGCGGACGTCCAGGGTTCGACCGGCAGGATCCGCACATAGACAGAATGAAGCGTAAGGTGAACCGCCGGACTCTTCAGAGTCTGGGCGGTTTTTTCTTTGTCAGATCTTCATGCACCGGCCGGATGCCGCGCGGCATGAACAGGCCCCGGAACCATTTCTTCCCCTCGCCAGGGAAAAGTGGAGGGGTATTCCGAAACGAATTAGGAGGCGAACCATGAACAAAAATCTGTATGTAGGGAACCTGTCTCAGAAAGTCACGGATGACGACCTGCGGAAAAATTTTTCCGAGGCCGGGGCGGTTGCATCGGCTTCCGTCATCAAGGACAAGTTCTCCGGGGTTTCGCGGGGCTTCGGCTTCGTAGAGATGGAGACCGAGGAGGGCGCCCAGGAGGCCATCAAAAAGTTCAACGGAGGCGACCTGGACGGGAAAACCATTACCGTCAATGAAGCCCGGCCGAAGACGGAGTCCAGCGGTCCCAGAAGGGATGACCGGGGCGGCGGCTTCCGGGGCGGGCGCAGCGGCAGCGGCGGCGGCGGAGGCCGCGGCAGATATTAATTAAGGGATAATCGGGGGAAAACCGGGAAGTCTTCCACGGTCCGCTTTTGCAGACGGCCGGGGTTCCAGCCGGTTCCATCCCCGGGGAAATGCCGGTTGACACAAGGCTTCGGCCCGGCGTCAACCGGTTTTTTTATGTGCGCCTGGTCGGTTTAACCATATCCCAGCTCCTCCAGATGCTCCTCGTCGATCCCGAGGAAGTGGGCGACTTCGTGGACGACCGTGATTTCGATCTCCCGCTCCAGCTCCTTGACGGTTTCGCACATCTCTTCGAGGGGTTCCTGGAAGATGTAGATCGTGTCCGGATAGAGGGGCGGCGGGGTGAAGAAGGAGTGTTCCTGAAGCGAGGCCCCCCAGTAGAGGCCGAGAAGCGGTTCGTCGGGGGGATAGCCCAACTCCTCCAGCATCTCCGGCGCCGGCCGCTTCTTCACGGTGAGGACAACGTTGTCCATCCGCTTCCGGATCTCCGCCGGGATGCGGCTGTAGGCGCGCCGGACGGCTCTGTCGAATTCCTTCGGGTTCAGTTTCATGACCATCGACAAAATGAGTCCGGATCCATTTTCAACCGGGCGGGTTGGAATACCGGAGTCGTTCAGATCAAGTTACGCCTTGTCCTTGTAGCCGAACTCCTGGAGCATCCGGGGGTCGTGGGTCCAGTCCTTCGCAACGCGGACGAAGAGTTCCAGGAAGACCTTCGCGGCGAAGAATTTTTCCAACTCCAGGCGCGCCCGGGTGCCGATCTCCTTGAGCATCGCCCCCTTCTTCCCGATGATAATCCCCTTCTGCGAATCCTTGGCCACATGGATTGTGGCGGCGATCCGAATCATGTTTTTCGCCTCGTCCTCCTGAAAGGCGTCGACGACGACGGCGGTTGCATACGGGATCTCCTTGTGTGTGAGGAGGGTGATCTTCTCCCGAATGATTTCGGCCGCAATGAATCGCTCCGAGCGGTCCGTCATCGTCTCCTCGGGGAAATACTGCGGACCCTCGGGGAGGACCTTCCAGATCTCTCCGATGAGGTGGTCCACGCCGTCGTTTTTCAGGGCGGAGAGCGGGAGGATCTCCCGGAAGGGGTGCAGACCCTGGAACACGTCGATGAGGGGCAGCAACAGCCTTTTGTCAACGAGGTCGATCTTGTTGATGACGAGGATGACGGGGAGCGGCGAGTCCCCGAGGGATTCGATGATGAAGCGGTCGTCCGGGTGGGGGGCGGGGCCCGCCTCGACGAGAAGGAGCAAGAGATCGACTTTCTGGAAGGTGCCGGTTGCGGCCTCCACCATCGCCCGGTTCAGGGGGGTGGTCGCCCGGTGGATGCCGGGGGTGTCGAGGAAAATCAATTGCCCCGGTTGCGGCTCCGCAAGGTTTCGGATTCCCATGATCCGGTTCCGCGTCGTCTGGGGTTTGTGGGTGATGATGGCGATCCGCTCGCCGACGATCGCGTTTAAGAGCGTCGATTTTCCCACATTCGGCCTGCCGACGATGCCGATGAATCCGGATTTGAACATGTCTCTTCTCCGAATGGCCCTTCACAACAGCCTGCCAATGATCGTAAGCGGTGCGGTGTAAGCGGCGGGTGCGTCAGGAAAAACGGGCGGGGTGCAGCCAATGGTTGCCCCGCCCGCGATGAGATGAACAGAGGATTCCCGCGTTTCTCAGGCCGCGGGGAAGATGAAGGCAGGTTTCCTCAGCCGGCGCAGCACCCTCTCCGCCACGCTCCCCAAGAAGGTGTGGGTGATCGCCCCCTTGCTGTGCGTTCCCATGATGATGGCATCGCAGTTGAGATCATCCACATTCTTGAGAATCTCCTCGGCCGGGTAGCCGATGACGACATGAATTCCCTCGATGCGCTGCTTGCAGGTCGGATCCCGGTCAAATTCCTTGTCGCAGATCTCCCGGATCGAAGCCTGGATCTTTTCGACGCTGTAAGCCCTGAAATCGTCGTAATGCTTCTTGGTGATCTTATCCCCCTGAACCCACTGGAGCATGGAGACGGTTCCGGGTGACATCTCCTCCATCACATGTAGGATCTCGATGCTGGCTCCGAACTTCTGGGCAATCTCCATGGCGCTCTGGAACGACGCGATGGAGCCCTCCGACAGATCCGTGGCGTAAAGAATTTTCTTGATTTCCATTGTCATTGCTCTCCTTTATATTCGTTGATCAAATCCGCTGAACGACTCCCGCCGAAACGGGGCTTCTTTGGGATCATTCTGCCCCGATGCGGCGAAGATGTCAACGCGAAAGTGGAAGACGAAAATGAAAGGATTGAGAATGCTCTCCTGCCGCAACATTCATTCATCGGGCAGTTGGAAGGTCTCGATGCGCCCGGAGATGTCGGTTTGCAGTCGTCTCTTCCCGGTTGCAAGGACGAGGGTGTGCCGGGGGAGGGCGGGATCGGATGCGATACGGATATCCTTGATATCAAAACGTCTCTTCAGGATAACGATATTCTCCCGTCGGCGGCCGCAGAAATTCGAAATGTCGGCCGGGGCAAGGGTGAATTGGACGCTCGGTTCTTCGGCGCCGGTATCTGCGGGGGAAAGTGCAGGGGCGCCGCTTTTCCATCCGGCGGACGAAAGCAAGGCGGCCGCCATCTCGAGGAAGAGAGCGGTTTCCACGAGCGA
>JAPLJW010000165.1 GCA_026388365.1 Deltaproteobacteria bacterium
ATATCGGGGGCCTTGCATCCGAGCATCCCGTATCTTGTACGGGACAAGCTTTTGAACAGCCTGTTCATTTTGGTGTTCTTCGACACCCTGCTTAAACCCGCAACGCCCCGGTTGCCGGGTTCCATCTCTTTTTTACAGACCGAACATCCCCGTAAACCCGAGAAACGCCAGCGACATCAAGGCCGCCGTGATAAAGGCGATCGGAAACCCCTGGAACCACCGCGGGATCGGCGCTGCGGCCATCCGCTCCCGGATGTAGGCGAACAGCATGATCGCCAGCGCGTAGCCCGCCGAAACCCCGAGCGAGTAGATCATCGATTCCAGGAAATTGTATTTGTAGTCGATCGCCAAAAACGCCACGGCGAGAATGGCGCAGTTGGTCGTGATCAGGGGCAGATAGATCCCCATCGCCCGGTAGAGGGTAGGGATCATCTTCTTGAGATAGAGCTCCTCCAACTGCACCAGGGAGGCGATCGTCAGGATGAAGACCGCCGTCCTGAGGAACTCCACATGAAACGGCACCAGGACGAAGTAAAAGACCAGCCAGGAGACCGCCGAGGAGATCGTCATCACGAAGATCACGGCGAAGCTCATCCCCACGGAGGTGCTGACTTTCGTCGAGACCCCGAAGAAGGCGCACAGGGCGATGAAACGGATCAACAGGATGTTGTTGATCAGAAATGCCGCAAAAAAGATTCCGAATAGTTTCATAGCAGCTACCCTTCAGCTCTGTCTCAGAGGATCTTGTTCTCCATCTTATTCAGAAAGGCCATGATGCAGCCGATCGTGATGAAGGCGCCGGGCGGCAGGATCATGATCGTCGCTGCGATCCTCTCGTCGAAGAGCGTCATGCCGAAAACGGATCCGGCGCCGAGAACCTCGCGGATCACGCCGATGGTCACCAGGGCGAGCAGGAACCCCAGGCTCATCCCCACCCCGTCCAATACGGAGTTGAGAACCGGATTCTTGTAGGCGAAGGCCTCGGCCCGCCCGAGGATGATGCAGTTCACGACGATCAGCGGCACGAAGACCCCGAGCGCCTGGTAGAGGACCGGGGTGTAGGCCTGCATCACATAGTCGCAGATCGTCACGAAGGTCGAGATGATGATGAGGAAAATCGGGATGCGGATATCGTCCGGCGTCGCCTTCCGGATCAGGGCGACGACGAGATTGGAACCGATCAGGACGAACGCCACGGCGACGCTCATCCCGAGCGCGTTGATCGCATTGTTGGAAACCGCCAACACCGGGCAGAGGCCGATCATCAGGCGCAGGACGGGGTTTTCCCGGATGATCCCCTGATTGAAATCCTTCCAGAGATTCATGGCTTTGCCTTCCTGTATTGCTCGGAATCCTTGAGCACGGTCTTTACCCCTTCGCAGACGGCCCGGCTGGAGATCGTCGCCCCGGTGATCGCGTCGATGTCCTTCTTCGGTTCAAACGCATTCGTCACGCCCTTGCCGATGAACTGTTTCTGAAATTTCGGCTTCTCGACATTGTTCCCGAGGCCCGGCGTCTCTCGCTGGCTCAGGATCTTCATCCCCTTGATGCGAAGCTCCGGATCGACCCCCACAAGCATCACGATCTCGCCGCTGTAGCCCCGGGGGGCGATCTTCACCGCAAGCCCCACTGCCTGGCCTCCCGCATATCCCTCGTAGATCTCGCTCTTCGCCCCGGGCAGGGCGACGTTCTTGAAGCTCTCCGCCCCCGGAAGGACCTCGCGCAGGGAGCCGTCGAAGGAGGCCTTGGCGTTCGCCTCGATCCGGGGACCGGTCATCATGAAGACATAGGCCAGCATCCCGGCGGAAATCACGCAGAAGACCCCGAGCGTTACCCCCAATTTGATGATCTTACCCATGTTTCTTCACCCCGCCGTAAAGCCTGGGCCGCACGTAGGTATCGATCACCGGCGTCAGCATGTTCATGATCAGGATCGCATAGTTGACCCCTTCCGGGAATCCGCCGTACAGCCGGATCATGACGGTCATCACGCCGCACCCCAGGCCGAAGATGAACCTCCCCTTCGTCGTCACCGGCGCGGTGACGTAGTCCGTCGCCATGAAGAAGGCGCCCAGGAGAAGCCCGCCGCTGAGGACATGGAAGAGGGGATCTTGCCCGAGAATCGCCGTGAGCAGCGCCACGGAACCGATGAAGGCCGCCGGCGCCGGCCAGTCGATGATCTTCTTCCAGTAGAGGATCCCCGCCCCGATCAGGATCGCGATCACCGAGGTTTCTCCCAGAGAACCGGCCCGGCTTCCCATAAAGAGACTGAAATAATCCGGAACCGCTTGGTTCATCTTCGCCAGGAAGAGGGGCGATGCGGTGGTCAGGGAATCGACGGGAGAGGTCCAGGTGGTCATGGCCACCGGCCAGGAGGCGAGGAGAATGGCGCGGGCCGCAAGCGCCGGGTTGAAAATGTTGAACCCCAGGCCTCCGAAGAGTCCCTTAACGAGAACGACGGCCGCGATGGCGCCGATCCCCGCCATCCAGAGCGGCAGCGTCGGGGGCAGAACCAGCGCCAGCAGGATCCCCGTCACCGCAGCGCTTCCGTCCTGGATCGTGATCGGTTTCCCGACGATTCGCTGGAAAGCGGCTTCCGCGAGGACCGCCGCAACCGTCGTGAAGACGACCAGGAGCAGCGCCTTGAAACCGAAGAAATAGGTCGCCGCCATGATCGGGAAGAGAAGCGAAACGACAACCCACCACATGATGCGCTGCGCATCGTCGTAAGCCCGGATATGGGGGGAAACGGAGGTTTCGAAGTTCATCAGCATACGGCCTTCCTGAGCTGTAATTCCCTCTTGGCCACCTTGAAGTGCTGGACCAGGAAGATCCGGGCGGGACAGATATACGCGCAGCAGCCGCACTCGATGCAGTCCGCCACGTGGTACTCTTCCACCCGTTCCCAGTCCTTACGCTTTGCGAAGTTCGCCAGATAATTGGGCATGAGACCGACCGGACAGGTCTTGATGCAGCGGCCGCAGCGGATGCAATCGCCCTCGGCAACGTCTCCGACATCCTTTTTCGCCAGGACGAGGATCGAGGAGGTCGCCTTGACCACCGGAACCTCCAGCGAAGAAACAGCCGTGCCGGTCATCGGACCGCCCATGATGATCTTCGCCGCATCCTCGGTGAGGCCGCCGCACTGCTCGATCACCTCGGCAAAGGAGGTCCCGATCCGAACCCGAAGATTCTTCGGTTCCCGGACGCCGCTGCCCGTGATGGTGACCACCCGCTCGATGAGGGGTTTACCCAACTCCAGGGCCTCGGCGATCGCAACGGCCGTCCCCACGTTGTGGACCACGACGCCGACATCCATCGGCAGACCGCCGGAGGGCACCTCACGGCCCAAAATGGCCTTGATGAGCATCTTCTCACCGCCCTGCGGATATTTCGTCTTCAGGAAAACGACCTCGATCCCGGAGAGACCTTCCTTTGAGATCTCCGCCGAGAGCGCCTCGATCGCATCCGGCTTGTTGTTCTCGATCCCGAGGATGATCCGTTCCGCGCCGACCCCCCGGGCGATCGCCCCGGCCCCGGCCAGGACGTCCGCCGGCATCTCCAACATCAGGCGGTGGTCCACGGTGAGATAGGGCTCGCATTCGCAGCCGTTGATGATCACCGCATCGATCCTCTTCTCCGACGGAGGGCTCAGCTTGACGTGGGTGGGAAAGGTCGCGCCTCCAAGGCCGACGATCCCCGCCTCGCGGATCGCCTTCCGGATGGCGTCCCGGTCCAGCTCCTTCCAGGAACGCCGGTTTTTCGCGGGAGACGCGGCCGGAACATCCTCGGCTGCGTCGATGACGATCGACATCACCGAGACCCCAGCAGCGGTCAGGAGTTTCTCGATCCGGGTCACCTTCCCCGCGATGGGGGCATGGATGGGGGCGGAGACGAACTTGGCGGTATCGGCGATTTTCTGTCCCTCGGCCACGACATCGCCGACCTTGACGATCGCCTCGGCGGGGACGCCCAGATTCTGCTGCAATGGGAGAACCACGCGCTTGGGCAGTACGGCATTCCGGATCGGGAGGGACTGGGTGGACTCTTTTTTATGACCGGTGTGGATGCCGCGTGGAAAAGTTTTCATCATACGTTCATCACAACGAAGCCGCGTTGATGTTTGCCGGATTTTCGCCTTCCGGCAGAATCCGGATCACCTTCGCCCGCAGCGTTCCCTGCCTGCGGACATGCCGGTCATACCGGCGGACGAACCAGAAACTGGCGGTCAGCAGGAAAAGCGCCCCTGCGATGCCGCCCGTTTCGCCTGAAATCCGGGTGGAAAAGAAACCGGCCAGTGTAGAACCGAAAATGTAACCCGCTATCAGGAAAACGACCGGCAGGAGATAAACCACAAAACTCGTCGCAACCACTCCCCCGGTCGATATCTCGATCTCGACTGCGTCCCCGGTCTTCACCCCGGAAATGGCCACGGCCTCGATGCCGACCCTGCCTTCCTTATCGGGGTGACAGGCCCCGCACCGTCCGCACGCTTCCGAGGCCTGCAGTGAAACCTCGACGACATCCGGCGGGATGACCCGGGTCACGACGCCCTGTTCACGCATACCGTTTTACCCCGTTCCGCAGCAAACCGGAAACCGACGGAGAAATCTCCGGCCTGAAAAACCGACCGGACCGCTTCCCCCTTCCGCCCGGCAGGTATGCATCCCGCCTGCATGGCCAAGTGCGGGCTGAGAAATAGCACTTTTCATCCGGATGTCAAGCGAAAATTGAATAATTGTCAAACGACATACAACATTCCCATACAAAATGGCTTTCTAAGTGCCAAAACTGAAGCCCCTTTTCATGGCGCCATCTCTTCGACGAATTCAAGGACCGGGCCTCCCCGCCAAACCTTGCCCCGGTCATCGATCAGGATGAAGGCCACCCCCGGGTTCCGGCCCGCGATTTCCGCGGCCTTCACCGGACCAAGGATGAAAAAGGAGGTCGCGTAGGCATCCGCCACGGCGGGGTCGCGCGCGAGAACCGTCACGCTCCTCGTCCCCGTCGCCGGGTATCCGGTCCGGGTGTCGATAATGTGGTGGTAGCGCCTCCCCTGAAAATCGAAATACCGCTCGTAATCGCCGCTCGTGACGACGGCACAGTCTGTCTTGACCTTGAGACGGATCAGTTGTTCGCCTCTCCGGTCCGGGTCCTGGATCCCGCAGGTCCAGGCCTGTTTGCCCTTGCTTCCGGAAAAGTAAAGATCCCCGCCGGCATCGATGATGAAGTCCCGGATGCCGCCTTCCGCCATTTTCCGCGCCGCCCGGCCGGCGGCATACCCCTTGGCGATCGCCCCCAGGCCGACGGCCATCCCCGGATGCTTCAGGAAAAGGGTCCGGCGCCCCTTGTCCAGCGTGATGTTCCGGTAATCGACCAGACGAAGCGCCGCCCGGATCTCTTCCTCCCGCGGCGGTTCCTTCCGTTTTTCCACCCTCCAGAGGCGGCCGAGGGGCTTGAAACTGATGTCGAAGGCGCCGCCGGTCTGCCGGGAGATGGCAAGCGACAGGTCAATCACGGCAACGATCTCCTCCGAAACCGGGACCGCCTTTTTCCCCGCAAAACGGGCCGCCTGCGAGATCGGACTCTCCGGGATCCATTCGCTCATCTCCTTCTCCAGACGGGCGATCTCGGCAAAGGCGCTGCGGCTGACCTCGTCGAACCGCTCCCGGGAGAGCCCTTTCCCGTAAGCCTTGATCTTGACGATCGTCCCCATGAGTTCCTGCTGCGCCTCATGGGTCGCCCCGCTATTCTGCTGCTGCTGAACCAGAAAGATCAAGCCGGCCACGAGCACGGCCCCAAGCGCCATCCAGAGGATGTTCCTCACAATCCTTTTCATCGGTTCCTGTTCTTCACTCCGGCGTCCGCTCCCATGACCTTTCGGATCTCGCTCCAGAGGAGCTCCTTTCCCGCACCCGTCTTCGCGGAGAAGGCCACCAGCGGCGTTTCGGGGGGGAAACCGAGCCTCTCCACGATCCGGCGCCGCCGGTCTGCAAACTCGTTGTTCGACACCTTGTCCGTCTTCGTCAGAACGATCCGAAAAGGGATTTGATAAAACGGCAGCCAATCGATGAGTTGCAGATCCTCCTCCGACGGATCCCGCCGGACGTCGAGGATCAAAACGACCAGACGCAGGGTGTCGCGAACCCGGAGGTAGGTCTCGACCATCGGTCCCCACTGTTTTCGGACCGACTCGGGAACCTTCGCATAACCATATCCGGGAAGATCGATGAAGGCGAAGCGGTCGTTGACGCGGAAGAAATTGATCTCCTGCGTCCGGCCCGGGGTGTTGCTCGTCCGGGCCAGCCCCTTCCGGTTCAGGAGGGTGTTGATGAGGGATGATTTCCCCACGTTGGACCGCCCGGCAAAGGCGATCTCGGGCAGGACCGCCGGCGGATAATGCGCCGGCTCTTTTGCGGAGAGGACAAACTCGGCGGACAATATCTTCATTTAAACGCCCTCAGCGTTTCTTCGACACCTGCCACACCGATCTCCTATAAAATTCAAGGAAACGGGGGCCGGATTTTGCCGGTTCGCATTGGATATTTTTTCGGGCACCCCGCCACCGCAGCGAAGCGCCCGCCGGAAAACCTGTTTGAGCGCCGACAGGCGCGAGTTGGTTTTCCGGCAGCGCAGCGAGGATGTGCGGGGTTGAAAAAAGATCCGCGAGGCGGCAAAATCAAGGCGCCCCGTTCCCGCCGCCTCCTCACCCCTCCTTTTCAAAGGCGATCCCATATTTCTCCAATTTCCTTTCGAAGGTCGGGCGGGAGATGCCGAGAATTTCACAGATCTCCCCCTTGTTCTTCCCGCTCTCCCGGATCACCTTCCGGATGTACTGCTCCTCGACGTCGTCGAGCGTGGGGAGTTTACCATCCCCGGTCCGCCCCAGAGGCGCCTCCCCCGGAGCCGCATCCTCTCCCGGCTCCTCCACCAGTTCGGGAAAATCGCCCCGGATCAGGATCTGCCCCTTGGCCACAACGGCAGCCCGGACCAGGAGGTTCTCCAGCTCCCGGACGTTTCCCGGCCAGCGGTAATTGTGAAAGATCTCCATCATCTCGTCGGAGACCCCTACGATCCGCTTGTGGAGATCGATGTTGATCTTGGCCAGGAGATAATCGACCAGGGCCGGGATGTCGTCCGTCCGCTCCCGCAGGGGGGGGATGGTGATGGCCACGATGTTCAGGCGGTAGAAGAGATCGTCTCGGAACTTCCCTTCCCTGACCAGGGTTTTCAGGTCCTTGTTGGTCGCTGCGATGATTCGAGCGTGGACCCGGATCCGGTCCTTGCCGCCGACCCGTTCGAATTCCATCTCCTGCAGGACACGCAGGAGCTTCGCCTGAAGATTCAGAGACATCTCGCTGATCTCATCCAGAAACACCGATCCGTTGCGGGCCTGCTCAAACTTCCCCAGTTTTCGGGAGATGGCCCCCGTGAAGGAGCCTTTTTCGTGGCCGAAAAGCTCCGACTCCAGGAGCGTCTCGACGATGGCCGAGCAGTTCACCGCGATGTAGGGCTCATCCGGGGAGGTGTTGTGGTGGATGACCTTGGCAATCAGTTCCTTTCCCGTGCCGCTCTCCCCCTGAATCAGGACCGTCGTCCGGCTCTGGGAGACGGTGCCGATCATCTTGAAGATCTCGCTCATCTCCTTCCCGCTGCCGATGATGTCGCCGACCTTGAAGTCGCGGAACGGCTCCATAAGGAGGCCGTCGATCTTCTTTTCCATCTCCAGGGATTTGACCGCCTTCCGGATGGCCATGTCCAGTTCGTCCACGTTGACCGGCTTGTGGATGTAATCGAAGGCCCCGCTCTTCATGGCGTTAATTGTGGAATCCATGTCGTGATGGGCGGTGATCATGATGACCTTGACATTCTCGTCGTCCTCCCTCAGGTCCTCAAGCACCGTGAATCCGTCCACATCGGGGAGACGGATGTCGAGGATGACCACGTCCGGCGAGGTTTCAACGAATTTGTTCAGGCCTTCCGTGCCGGTCGCGGCCGTGACCACCTCGTAACCCTCTTCGGTGAGATAAAGATCAAGCGTCTCGCAGATGGAACGGTCGTCATCGATCACGAGAATTTTCGACATCACTCCCCACCTCAGTTCAATTCAGCGCTTTCGCCGCCCGCAGCAGGTCCGGCCGAATCTTCCGGCAGCGCGGGGAATCGGATCCGCACCCGCGTCCCTTCTCCCTTTTTGCTGAAGATATCCACGATTCCCTGGTGAAGGTCAACGATCTTTTTCACCTGGGTCAGTCCGAGCCCCGTCCCATACTTCTTCCGGGTAAAAAATGGATTGAAGAGATGGGGCATGTCCTGCTCGTCAATGCCGCAGCCGTCGTCGGCGATTTCCACTTCCACCATGGGTGCGTCTTCATCGATCAGCCTCACGGAGAGCGCCAGCACACCTCTCTCCCCCATTGCGTCCAGGGCGTTCAGGATAAGGTTTAAAAAGGCCTGTTCGATCATGGCCGCGTCGATTTCCAAAACGGGAGCGCCATCGGCAAAGCGGGTCTGAACTTGGATCTTCTTGTCCGCGATTCCCTTCTCCCCCAGCGCCAGGGCGTGCTCGACGACTTTCCGGATATCGGTTCTCTCCTTCTTCGGTATCGCCGGCTTGGCAAAGATCAGGACATCATTGACGAGCTTCTCCAAATGATCCACCTCCCGAAGGGCGATCTCGAATCTTTTCAGATCATTGCCGATCGGATGCATCCGCTTCTCCAGAATCTGGAGGCTCATCTTGATCGAGGAAAGCGGATTTCTCACCTCATGGGCGATGCCGGCGGAAAGCTGACCCACCGCCGCCATCTTCTGGCTCTCATAGAACCTCTCCTCGAGATTCTTGAGATCGGTGATATCGCGCTGGACGATCACATACCGGTCGCTCCCCCGGACCGGTCCGGTAGAGATAAGGAGCGTTTTTTTCGATCCGTCCCTTGCCTTGACCTCAATCTCATAGGGTGTAAAGATTCCTTTTTTCGCTTCCTCCCATCGCGCCTTCATGAAGTCGCGGAGCTCCGGGGCGACGATCTCCAGAAAATGTTTTCCCCTCGCCTGCTGGGAAATCATCCCGATCCCCTCCTTGACGTTCCGGCTCATGTAATGGATGGTTCCGTCGCTGCTCAGAACGAACAGCCGGTCGGGAAGGCTATCCACAATGGACTGAAGATAATTGTAGAGGGATTCGATCTCCTCCCGGAGGTGTATGTTTTCCTGAAGCTTGTTCCGGAGGGTTTCGGCATATTCCCGAAGCTCTTTCGACATCTGTTCTTCTTTGGACACATCCTGGATCGTCTCGATGGCGGCGATGATCTCCCCGTTTTCATCATAGATGGGGGCCGCAAGGAAATAAATGTGCCGGTTCCGACCTCCCAGGTTCCGGTAGAAGTCTCTTGCTTCATAGGCGGCCTCCACGGTCGGCGATTTCCGGACCTTCTTGGTCCCATAATACTTCTCAATGCTCTCGAAATCCCGCTCGATGATCAGGTCGGCAATGACGGGCCTCTTTTCGTTGTAAAAGGGAATATACTGCTTTTCGGTCCCGATCATCTCACCGGCCGTAAATCCCGTCAGTTCCGTACAGGCCCTGTTCCAGAGGATGATTTTGTGATCCCGGTTCAGAACGAAGGTCGGAATGGGCGACCCTTCGATGATTCCCTCGACGGTCTTCTTCTCCCGGATCAGTCTTTCCTGCCAGTTTTCCCTCTCCCGAAGCCTCTCCTGAATCTCCCGGGCATGAAGCCTTCTCCGGCCCGTATAGACGATGGCCGCGGCGGCGATGATCACGGCCAGGATAAGGCCGGCGGCCCCGATCATGATGTTGAGGAAGATTTTCCGGACGAGTGCCGTGGCGCTGTCATAGGGGGTCGCAATCGCCACGGTCCAGGCCTCGGATGCGAACCGGATCGGGGCATAGGCCACGATGGTCTTCTCCGGACGGCCCTGCGCCCCTTGCAGCCGGTACTCCCCGTATCCCTCTTTTCCGGCAAGAAGCGCCTCTCGAAGCGGCGACCGATCGGAATCTTGCCGGAACTCCAGAGATCCCGCATCCCGGCCGATCACGCTGTCCCGGGGATGAGACAGAACCACACCGCGCCCGTCCAGGAGCCAGGTCGAATTGATTTCCCGGGCGGAACGGAGGGAGTCGTCATCGAAGGCGGTCAGCGGAAACGATGTTAGAATCAATCCGCCGAATCCGCCTCCCGAACGGGATCTCGGCACGCCGACGGTTATGACCCGGCCGATGTTTCCCCGACCGTCCGGCAGGGAAAGGACGCCGACGGCCGGTTTCCCGGTCTCCCGGATCTGACGGAAGAGAGGCGTTTCCCCGACGCCGCCCACCCTGCCGGCGACAGAAGGGGGATAATTCACCCGAATGGCGCCGGCCGCGTCCGTAACCGCCGTGAAGGAGACCTTCCCCTCCATGCCGGCATGAACCGCACGGATTTTCCGGCTATCCCTCAGGGAGCGGTCCGGCTCGCCCGCCAGCGTCAACAGACTCTTTTTCACCACGAGGATCAGATCCTCCAACCGAGCCGCGGTCCCCCGGGCAACGGCGACCTGCTGCGCGCCAAACTGCCGGACCATCTCCTTCTCACGGGCATGACGCACGGTCAAGGCAAGCAGGAGGATCAGAATGATCACGGCCAGCGCCGTTAATCCGACGGAAAGCGTGACCCTGTTCAACCCTTTTCTGTTCCGAATGTCGCTGGAATCCATTCGTCCTTCCCGGCCGCACCGAATTCCGGATCCCCCGAACGGGTCCCGGTTATTTGCCGCCCCTCTTTTTTTTCTGCTGATGGTCTTTCACGGAAAGAAACACGAACACGAATATCGCCGCCCCCAGGGATAGGATCAACTTGGTCAAACCGCTCTCGATGCCGATCACCCGCCA
>JAPLJW010000025.1 GCA_026388365.1 Deltaproteobacteria bacterium
CACCTCGGTGAAGTACATGTTCTCCCGGTAATGATCGAAGTGGCCCGACCGCTTCCAGAGATCGACCTTGAGGATCTGGGGGCCGATGACGAGGTCGTATCCCCGCTTGAGGTGTTCCTTTCTCTCCCAGTCCTCGATGATGGTCCGGAGAAGGGCCCCCTTCGGGTGGAAGATGACGAGCCCCGGCCCCGCCTCGTCGTTGAGCTGAAACAGATCCAATTCCCGGCCGAGACGGCGGTGGTCCCGCTTTTTCGCCTCTTCCAGGAGCCGCAGATGTTCGTCGAGCGCCTCCTGCGTCGCGAAACCGGTCCCGTAGATGCGCTGGAGCATTTTGTTGCGCTCGTCCCCGCGCCAGTAGGCGCCCGCCACATTGAGGAGCTTGAAGGCGCGGATCATCCCCGTCGAGGGAACATGGGGTCCGCGGCAGAGATCGATATAGCCGTTCTGGGTGTAAAGGCTGACCGCCTTCACAGCCGCCGGCAGATCGTTGATCAGTTCGACCTTGTAGTTTTCCCCCTTCTTTTGAAAGAGCGCGATCGCCTCTTCACGGCTCACATCACGGCGCTCGAATGGATAATCCGCTGCGGCGATCTCCCGCATCCGCGCCTCGATCTTCTCGAGATCCTGGGGCGTAAAGGTCTCGGCGTATTCAAAATCGTAATAGAAACCGTCTTCAATGGACGGACCGATGCTCACCTGAACGCCGGCGAAGGTCTCCTGGACCGCCTGGGCCATGACATGGGACATGCTGTGCCGAAGAATCGAGAGGCCCTCCGGCGACACGGCGTCGATCGGCTCGACGGCGGCGTCTCCGGTCAGAAATTGACTGAGGTCAACCAACACGCCGTTCACCTTCGCCGCCACCGTGGAACGGAACTTCTCCCCGTCCAGGCCCGCAAGGAGCTCTCCGACGGCGGTACCGGCCGGATGTAATCCCTCTTTTCCATCCGGCAGGGTTATCCTGATCTGATCTGCCATCTCCCGATTCCTATGAAGAAAGGGCATCAGCATTGTGCGATGATGCCCCCATCAAAACCTGCCGCGCGCGACAGACGCTTCAACCGATCCGACGCAACCCCTGCCCTGTCTCTGGAGAAATCAGAGCGATTTTAAAATGGTAGGCACGCAGGGATTTGAACCCTGGACATCCACCGCGTCAGGATGGCGCTCTCCCCCTGAGCTACGTGCCTACAGATGACTCTCCCAGCGGAGAGGGCGAGTTAACTAACAAGAAAATACAGTGATGTCAAGGCAAATATCATTTTTGTGTGTCATGATTGATGAGCTCCATGCCCCTCAACATGTAATTCAAGCCGGAAAGAATGGTAAAAAAGGCGGTGATCCAGTAGAGGGCCAGGAGCCATATCTCGTTGAAACCGAAGGGCAGACACCGGACAGACAGCGCCAGCAGGACCGTGATCAACTGGAGGCCTGTCGTAACCTTGCTGACGAAAGTCGGTCGGATTTCCACGGTAATCGACAGGATGGACAGCACGGAAATCCCGAGAAGAATGATGAAGTCACGGCTGATAACAATCACCGAGAGCCAGCTCGGAATGATGTGCAGGACCGACAGGGTCACAAAGGAACTGGCCAGGAGCGCCTTGTCGGCAATCGGATCCAGATAGGCCCCGAGCACGGTCTGCTGCTTCAGGACCCTGGCCAGGAATCCATCCAGGGCATCGGAAAGACCGGCAACGATAAACAAAATCAGCGCCTTGAAAAAAGAACCCTGGATGAGCAGGATGACGATGACGGGAACGAGGATGATCCTCAGCAGCGTGATCAGATTTGGGATATTCATGCTTTAAAATATCTGTCTTCAATCAAATCAGGAGCCGATCGCGTCCGGTCCGTCCGGCAGCGTTTCCAAGGCGCGGTTCAGAACCTCATGAATCGTCGGTTCATAGACCTGAATGGATTTCAACTCCAGACTTTTACGTGAGAAACCATAGTTGCGATTGACCGCGCGATAACGGACACGCCAGAGGCTTTCTCCCGTCTTCGCGCTTTTCAGTTCAAACTCCGCGTCCACGGCAACCGGCGAATATAAGAGGGTTACGGACGTCCGACCTTCCTTCAGCGTGGTGTAGAGAACGGCATCCACGTTCAGCATCTCACCGAGCAACTGCGGAGACAGATCCCCATCCCCCCCGCCTGCACGGACGGCAGCCAGCCGTTCATCGATCCATTTCGGCGGGATCTTCGGATAACCCTTGAAATAAAGCTCCTCAATCAGCATCGCCCGCAGCGCGGAAGCGGTGCCGGCGTCGGATTCCATGTTCCGAACAGGCAGGACGGCAACGAGCCTCGTTCCCTGTTTGCCGTAATCGGGTGCCAGCATGTGAGGAATCTTCCCGGCGCAGCCCGCCAGGAAAACCAACGCCATCCAAAGCAAAACAAGACGAAAACTTTTCGGCATCGCGCAAAACCCCTCACACGACCTTTTTCAGCTTTTCAATCTCCTCGCGGATGACACGCTCGGCGATATCGGGGATGACCTCCCGCGCGACCTTTTCCGCAATCTCCGCAGCCCGTTTCATGATCTCGTCATGAAGCCCCGTATCCACGAACGCCATTCTCGGTTTTCTCTCGACGATATCGACGAGATCATAGATCTTTTCGGGTCCGGCCTTCATTGCCGATACATTATTCTCGCGGAACCCGGACGCGGAATCGAGGAGATCCACAAGGTCATGGATCCTGTCTTCCGGCTTCAGCACGCGCCCTTCAATCATCATAACCCGATCCCTGTCTTCCCCGGACAAACCTTCTGCCACGGCCGCATTCTCCTCCTTGCCCTGCCGTCAAAACGGCGGCTTCCCCACCGACGCCTTTACATCCGCGGGTTCTCAGTCTGACGCCGACCGTTATCACACCTCTATGGACAGTTCAAGGAAATAGTAGGAAACGGTAGATCCGTCGCCGGGAGACGCCGGTCTCCTGCGCAATCCGGTCCGCCATATCCCGCCGGGAGAGTTCTTCTCCCGCTTCCCGACGCAGTTGCTCGCAACAGCGGATGAGATCGGCATCGGAGCACTCCGGAATATCCCCGGTCCGGCCGGCCACAATCAGGGTCACCTCCCCCTTGACCGCCCCGTTCCCCATCCCGGCAGCCACGGCCCCCGCCGGTCCCCGCAGGAACTCCTCATGGACCTTGGTCATCTCCCGGGACACGACGACTTCGCGGTCACCCAGCACCGCTGCAATATCCTTCAGGGAAACAAGCAACCGGTGGGGCGATTCGTAAAAGATAAGCGTCCGTTCCTCTTCCCGCAGAGAGGTCAACCATTTCCGGCGCCGCATCGATTTTGACGGCAGAAATCCCAGAAATACAAAGCGGTCCATCGGCAGGCCGGACACGCTGAGCGCTGCGATCAGGGCCGACGCCCCGGGAATCGGCGCCACCCGGATCTCCCGGGAGACCGCTTCCCGGACCAGGATGTAGCCGGGATCGGAGATCCCCGGTGTTCCCGCATCCGAGACATAGGCCACATCCTCCCCCTTGAGCAGCCTCGCGATAATGAGCCCGCTTTTTTTCGCCTCATTCTGGTCATAGAGGCTGGTCAGAGGCGTGGAAATCCCATACTGATCGAGGAGAATCCGTGTCCGCCGGGTATCCTCGGCCGCGATCAGGCGGACCTCCTTCAGAATCCGGATCGCCCGGAGGGTGATATCTTCCAGGTTTCCGATCGGGGTGGCCACCACATAAAGCGTCCCCGCCGTTTCGGGTCCGCCCTCTTCCGCCCGGCCGAACGGATTTTCCATGATCGGAGGATCCTCACGGACCTCCTTTTTCCGATGGCTGCCCCTTTGTTGATAAAGGTTTTTGCTCATAAACAGGCTTGATGGCCGCAAAAACAAGTTGCGAAAATGATAATTTGATTGACAGATAAAATCGCTCTGTGGTTTATAGCAGCCTTACGGGGGAAATGCCAGAAAAACAAAGTACCCCGGACGCGGCTTGCAGGAAATGTTAAGATCCAGCGGGATTCATTCATTCTCATCAGAGGCAGGCAGTATGAAGCGGATTCTCATCACCGGCGGCGCCGGTTTTCTCGGATCGCACCTCTGCGATCGGCTGATCGCCGAGGGGCAGGAGGTCCTCTGCCTCGACAATTTTTTCACCGGCAGCAAGGACAACATCCGCCATCTCCTGGGGAATCCCCATTTTGAATGCATCCGTCACGACATCATCAACCCCATCTACCTCGAAGTCGATCAGATCTACAACCTCGCCTGTCCGGCATCCCCCATCCATTACCAGGTCAACCCGATCAAGACGATCAAGACCAGCGTCATGGGCGCCATCAACACCCTGGGGCTGGCCAAACGGGTAAAGGGCCGGATCCTCCAGGCTTCCACCTCCGAGGTTTACGGCGATCCCGAGATCCATCCGCAGCAGGAAGGGTACTGGGGCCGCGTCAACCCGATCGGGATTCGAAGCTGCTACGACGAGGGGAAGCGGGCCGCCGAATGCCTGATGATGGATTATCACCGCCAGAACCACGTGGACGTGAAGATCGTCCGGATCTTCAATACCTACGGCCCGCGGATGGCGGTTCATGACGGACGCGTCGTCAGCAACTTTATCGTGCAGGCCCTCAAAGGGGAAGAGATCACCGTCTACGGCGATGGATCCCAGACACGCTCCTTCTGTTATGTGGACGATATGGTCGAAGGGCTGATCCGGATGATGAATTCCCCGGAGGGGTTCACCGGCCCCATCAACCTCGGCACACCCCAGGAATTCACCATCCTGCAACTGGCGGAAACCCTGATCCGGATGACGGGCTCCGCATCACCGATCATCTTCCGACCTCTTCCCCAGGACGATCCGATCCAGCGGCGGCCGGACATCACCCTGGCCCG
>JAPLJW010000015.1 GCA_026388365.1 Deltaproteobacteria bacterium
AATGATGTTCATGACATGCCGGACCCGGTACCCCTGGTATTCGAGATAGCGCCGGATCAGATCGGAGACGACAAAACGTCGGAAATTGCCGATATGCGGCACATCATGCACGGTCGGTCCGCAGGAATGCATGAGGATTTCGTCGGAATGGATCGGCTTGAAGGCTGTCTTCTGCCGTGTCATGGTATTATACAACTTGAGGCTCGACTGCATCTGATCCGTGAAGAGATCGGTGCTGAGATACCGCTCTCCGCCATCCGGAAAAATCGCCACGATGACGCCTTCCTCTAATTCCCGCGCCTTCTGTGCGGCCACATACATGGCTGCGCCGGAACTCATCCCCACAAACAAGCCTTCTTCCCGGGCCAAACGGCGGGCCATCTCGAAGGCATCCTCGTCCAGGATATTGATCTTTTCGTCCAGCCGGCTCCGGTCATAAATCCCCGGCCGGTAGGATTCCTTCATGTTCTTCAAACCCTGGATGTGGTGCTGGAGGTAGGGTTCCACCCCCACGATACGGACGGCCGGGTTGTACTCCTTGAGCCTCTTTGAAACTCCCATAGCCGTGCCGCTGGTGCCCAAGGTCGCAACGACCATCGTGACCGCACCTTCCGTCTGGCGCCAGATCTCTTCGCCCGTTCCGTGATAATGGGCCCCGACATTGTCGGCACTGTTGTACTGGTCGGTACCGAAATATTTGTCGGGATTTTCACGCATCCGGTTGTAGGCGACCTCGATGGCGCCATCGGTGCGGAGGTTCGCCGGCGTGAGGACCAGCTCCGCCCCCAGGGCCTTCAGGATACGCTTTCGCTCCTCGCTTGCCGACTCCGGCATCGCCAGACAGAGACGATAACCTTTGGACGCCGCCACCAGCGCCAGGCCGATGCCTGTGTTGCCGCTGGTGGCTTCGAGGATCACCTTGTCCTTCGTCAGCTCGCCGCGTCTTTCGGCTTGCTCGATCATATAGGCCGCAACGCGGTCCTTGATGGAACCGCTGGGGTTGAAATATTCAAGCTTGGCGAAGATCCGCACCCTGCTACTGGGATTCAGTCCGCGGATCTCCACGAGCGGCGTATCGCCGATGGCCTTGTCGATGCTGTGATAGGTATTGATCATAATGCCGAGGGGACCAATATATCGCTGTGAACCCGCTGCGCTCTAGCCGTCAAACTTTGGCAAGGGAATCTTGATGAACTGGATACCCTCTTCCCGGAGGGTTTCTTCTTCGCTCCCGGTGGCGGTCCCCCTGATGTTTCTCCCGTCTTCCTCTCCATGATGAATCCGGAGGGCAACCTCCGTGAACTTATCACCCACATTATCGAAGTTCTTACGGATATATTCATGAAATTCCATGAGGACCTTCTGCGGCGACGGTTCGGCCTTCGTTTTGACCGCAGCGGAACGGTTGTCCCGCCCCAGGATCGCAACCGTTGAGGGAATCAACGCCGCTTCGGTATTTCCGCACACGGGACAGGCGATGAGTTTTTGCGCTTTCTGCTCTTCGAAAGCCCCCCTGTCCTTGAACCATCCCTCGAATTTATGGCCGTCCCGGCATTTAAGATCGTAGATGATCACATTTTTCCCCCGGAAATTGTTCTCGGCGCCCCCTTACCATGTCGATCCCAAAAACACAAACGGGATCTTCCTGCAGGAAAGCAGGCCACGGAAACTTTTTTGGGATGCATCCGCTGCGGGGAGACCAAGATTTCACGCTTTTCCCCATGAGCCGAAAAATAAGGATGGACAATTCATTTCAAATTGGTTATGAACTGCGCGTGTCGGGATGTGGCCCAGCTTGGTAGGGCACTGCGTTCGGGACGCAGGAGTCGCGCGTTCAAATCGCGCCATCCCGACCATTTTTTATTCCTTATTCCGCACAAACCTGCGGACCGCAGCATTCCCCGCCTATCCCTTAGATCGTGTTCCCCGTTCTATCCCACGGCCGCGGCCATCTTGAAGATGGGCAGGTACATGGCGATGATCATCCCGCCGACCACCCCTCCCAGAAACACCATCATGAAGGGCTCCAGCAGCGCCGTCATGGCGCCGACCGCCGCATCCACCTCATCGTCATAGAAATCGGCGATTTTGGATAACATGGTGTCCAGGGCGCCGGTGGCTTCACCGACGGCGATCATCTGCACCACCATGGGAGGAAAGATGTCGGTTTCCATCAGGGGTTCAGCGATCGTTTTTCCTTCGCTGATGCTCTGTCTCGTTTTCATGAGGGCGTTCTCGATGATCTTGTTCCCCGCTGTCTTGCTGACGATGCCGAGCCCTTCCATGATCGGAACGCCGCTCGACATCATGGTGGAGAGGGTTCTTGAAAACTTGGACACGGCCACTTTCTTCAGCAGCGGACCAAAAACCGGGGATTTCAAAATCAGGCCGTCGACGATAAGGGTCCCTTTTTCGGTCGCGTAAAACCTCTTGAATCCGAAAAAGAGCGCCACCAGAAAGGCCCCCATGTAGAGGAAGTATGACTGCGCGAACTGGCTGGCATCCACCAGAAACTGCGTCGGTCCGGGCAGGGCCGAACCCATTCCCTCGAACATCTTCTGGAAAACCGGGATGACCTTCAGCAGGAGTACGGCCACAACACCGATCGAGATGACCAGAACGCTGATCGGATAGGTCATTGCCCCTTTGACCTTGCTCTTCAATTTCATGGACTTCTCCATGTAGCTGGAAAGACGCTGGAGAATCACGTCCAGAATGCCGCCGCTCTCCCCGGCCGCCACGAGATTGACGAAAAGTTCATCGAAGATTTTCGGATATTTCCTGAGGGCGTCGGTCAGCGTTGATCCCCCTTCAATATCCTCCTTGACGCTCCCGATCACCTTGGCGAAGGTCTTGTTCTGCTCCTGTTTCCCGAGGAGGTCCAGACACTGGATCAGGGGGAGGCCCGCATTGATCATGGTGGAGAAGATCCGGGAAAAAACCACCACATCCTTCTCCGAAACCGACTGTTGGAGAAAGGGAATGTTTTCAAAGAGATCCTTGGGCTTTTTCTTGACGGTGATCGATTTGTATCCCTGCCTGCGAAGCTGGCCCCGGGCCGCCGCTTCGTCGGCGGCGTCAATCTCGCCCTTTTTCGACTCGCCCTTTTTCGTTTCGGCCTGCCACAAGAATATCGACATAACTAATTCCCCCATTTTCTGAGAATCTCAAAAAGGATTACCCCGGCCGCAACTGAAACATTCAGAGAAGCCAGCTGCCCCCGCATGGGAATGGAGATCAGAAAGTCGCACTTTTTCCGGATCAGAGGCCGGATCCCCCGGCCCTCGCTACCCATGACCAAGGCGATATTCCCCTCATAGTCCGGCGCCTGGATATCCATCCGCGCCTCCGCGTCGGCGCCATAGATCCAGAAGCCCTTCTCTTTCAGATATTCGATGGTGCCAACCAGATTGACCACCATCGCCGTCGGCAGGTACTGAACCGCCCCCGCGGAAGCCTTCGAAACGGAGGCCGTTACGGAAGCGGCGCGGTTTTCCGGGATGATCACGCCATTCGCCCCGCAGCAATGCGCCGTCCGGATGATGGAACCAAGATTTTGCGGATCGGTGACGCTGTCCAGGAGAACCACCAAGTCATATTTGGAATTCTCGTGGCGATGGGCGATCACCTCATCCACAGTGGCGTATGCATGCGCCCGACAGATGGCCGCAACCCCCTGGTGGACCTGGCGCGGCGCCAGCTTCTCCACCCGCTCCCGCCCGCCGGACTCGACGGGAAGCCCGTGTTCGGCGGCAAGTTTCAGGATCTTCCTCACCCCGTGCCCCCCCCGTCCGTCCGTGACAACGACCTTTTCCAGCATCTCAGGATGGGAAAGCAGAACCTCCAGGAGCGGGTTGATGCCATAGATCACCTGCACGACATCCCTCCGTAATCGGCTTCCCTAAGAATCTTCAAAGCCGTGTGGCGCTATCTTCCTTTTCTGAGTGCAAGTCCCCGGACGATCTCTTCCGTGATCGCATCCGCTTCGCCGGCGGGATCCGCCGCCTGACGGATCGGCCTTCCCACAACCAGATAGTCGGCTCCAGAGGAAACGGCTTCCGCGGGCGTCACGATCCTTTTCTGATCTTCGCCCGCCACTTCTTTGGCCCCGCGGATCCCGGGGGTCACAATCCAAAATGGATCGCCGCAGGCTTTCCGGATGGCGGCGGCATCCTCGGCAGAGGCCACAACCCCGGATACGCCTGCATCCTGGGCAAGACGGGCAAGATGGAGCGCCGTCTCCCGGGTTCCTCCATTGAACCCGAGGATCTTCAAATCATCGTCGTTCAGGCTGGTCAGAACGGTCACCGCGAGAATTACGGGCGGCTTTTCCGCTGATCGTTCAGCAAACCTCCGCACCGCGCCGACGGTCTCCGTCATCATCCGCATTCCGCCGAGGGCGTGGAGGTTGAACATCGCCACCCTCAGCCCGCAGGCGGCTTCCGCCGCCCGGGCCACGGTGTTGGGAATATCATGGAACTTGAGATCCAGAAAAACCTTACCGCCGCGGGCATGGATCTGCCTTACGATCTCCGTACCGTACCCGACAAAAGACTCCTTCCCCACCTTGAACAGACCGACGTGATCCCACAGCCGATCGACCCAGGAAAGGGCCTCCTCCAGCCCCCCGCCGACGTCGAGGGCAAAGATCAGCCGGTCCCGCGGGGAGTTATTCGCTGTATTCATCATCGCCGATAAACTCGGTATCATGCGGTATCGATTTGAAATGCTCCTTGACCCTTTTCAGATAGTCGGGATGGGCGTAACCAACCTTGCCCACCGCAATCTCCCGGAGGGCGATCACGATCTCCCGGTTGTTTCTCGTATCCGTCAGGGGCTGAGATCCTTTCAGGAGCTGCCGGACCCGCTGAGAGGTCAGCAGAACAAGGGCAAACCGGTTCTTTGCCATCAGCAGAGAGTCTTCCACAGTAATTCTGGCCATAGGGTGTACACCTCCAAATGATTTAGACAATACGGCATCGTAAAATGTAATCATACCACAGCGCCTCCCGGATTTCATCCAGAGAACTCTGCAGACGGCGTTCCATGACGGCGGCGCTTTCACCCCGGAGAGACAGCCGGGACTTCAGCTCGGAAAGCGAGGGGGGCAGGATGAAGATGAAGATCCCTCGCGGATATTGTTCCCGGATCGCCTTCGCCCCGCGCCGCTCGATGTCCAGGATCAGATCGTATCCCTGGTTTAGAAAGGCGTCCATGGTCTTTTTCGAAGTCCCGTAGAACTGACCGTAATTCTCCACCCATTCGACGAACTCACCCCGGGCAATCCGCTCGCGGAACTCCCCTTCGGAGATGAAGTCATAATCCTTGCCGTTCACCTCGCCGGGACGGGGCGGACGGGTGGTGCAGGAGACGGAGAAACGGACATTGGGAAAGAGCCGCAGGATCTCCCGGCAGATCGACGTCTTCCCCGTGCCGGAAGGGGCGGATACGACCATCAGCAAGCCCGGTTGTCTTTTAGACGCAGCCTCATTCAATGTTCTGCACCTGCTCCCGTAATTTCGCCAGTTCGCTCTTGATCTCGATGACGCTCCGCGAGATCCCCGCATCTCCGCTCTTGGAACCGATCGTATTGATCTCCCGGCCCATCTCCTGGATCAGGAAATCGATCTTTCTCCCGGCGGCGTCCGCCCCCGCCAGCAGATCGGTGAACTGACCGATATGGCTGCGGAAACGGACGACCTCTTCGGTAATATCACTCTTCTCCGCCATGATCGCCACCTCCTGAAGCAGCCGCGCCTCATCGACCACCATGCCGCCCGTCAGTTCCCGGACCCGGTCGCTTAGTCGCTTCTGATAGTCCTGAACCACCTGCGGCGCCCTCCCGGCGATCCCTTCCAGACAATCGGAAATCAGGTCCAGACGCCCCGTCAGATCGCGCTTCAGGCTCTCCCCTTCCCTTTCCCTCATCTCCGTCAGCGTCCGGATCGCCTCCGCGAGGATCTTTGAAATCCCTTCCCACAGGGTTGCCGGGTCCTGAACCGTCTCCGCGGGAACGAAGGCGTCCCGGAAGCCGGCCATCATGGCCAGGGTGATCTCCTCCCCAAGATGCAATTCCTCCTTCAACTGACGAAGGAGGGCGTGGTAATTGCGGACCAGCGGCAGGTTCAGGGTGAAGCGGCCCTCGTTTTCCGCGTTCCCGTCGCCGTCCATCCGGAGAGTCGCCTCGATCCGCCCCCGGGAGAACTGTTCCCCGATCCGCTTCTTGATCTCACCCTCCAGAGGGAGAAGCATCCCCGGCATGCGCAACGAGATCTCCAGAAAGCGGTGGTTGACGGACTTCATTTCGATCAGAAATTTCCTGCCCGCAAGGACGGCCTCCGCCTTGCCGTAACCGGTCATGCTCTTAATCATTGGAATTCCTCATTCAAGAAACCCGACGAAACGGGAAACTCATCGGCCGCCGGACCGGACCCCGCCGCTTTTCCCTTCAGTTGCAGCAGATACTTGTCCCGGATCCGGGTCAACATACCGATCACATCCCCGCCGGCGTAGTCCGGATAGGTCCAGGGGAGGGGGTGAAAAGCTTTGTCCCGGTAGATCAGGGTCAGATCGGCGTAAATCCCCTCCCGAAGACAGGGCCGATGGGTGTAACCCTTGCCCGTGGCCAGAATCAGATGGGCCTTGGCGAGATAACCGGGATCAATGTTCACCCTTCTGCGCCCCTCCGCCGCGAGCCTCTTCTCCAGGGCATTGGTCCATATCTTGACATCCGGCAGCGCCTCCGGCCGGATGAGCCGTTCAAAGGCGACAAAACGGCGGATCAGGGAACCGCCGAATTCCTTCTCATAATAATCGGTGTAGGCAAAAGGCGCCGGGGCGCTGATGAAATCGGCCTTTCCATACCTTTCCGACAAGGCCTGCACCGCATTGCCGAGCAGGCGTCCATCCCCGGAAAAGAGACTCGCAATCAGTTTGACGGCCTCCGGCGGTTGCGGATCGCTCATAGGGACCTTTTCAGCTCCTCCCGGGTCACGGTCGCCGTGCCCGCCTTGCCCACCACGATCCCCGCGGCATGGTTGGCCAGATACGCCGCCTCCCGGAAAGAGGCCCCCGCCGCCATGGAGAGGGCCAGGACGCCGATGACCGTATCCCCGGCGCCGGTCACATCAAAGACCTCCCGGGCCTCTGCCGGAAACGCCGTGTGTCTCATGCGGCCGTTCCTCTCGAAGAGGCTCATCCCCTCTTCCCCCCGGGTCATCAGCAGGGCCTTGAAATCGTTTTGCCGCAGCAGCTGCATGCCGATACGGATGTGATCCTGGCCGTTTTGCACCTCCTCCCCTGCCGCGTCACCGGCCTCGTAATGATTGGGGGTGATGATGTCGAACCCCTGATACAGGGAGAAATCACGCTGCTTCGGGTCCACGCAGGTGAAGATCGGACGGCCGGCGATCACCTTGCGGATCCCCTCTAAAAGGGGACGGGTCACCACCCCTTTGCTGTAATCCGAAACCACCAAGGCCTCCAGATCATCCCGAAGCGATTCAATATAGGATAGGATCTTCCGGATGCTTTTCACCTGGACCGGTTTGCGGTCCTCCCGGTCAAACCGGACCACCTGCTGACCATGCGCCACGATCCGCGTCTTGAGCGTCGTGGGACGCCCCGACTCAACAACGATGCCGCCCGTATCCACGCCCCGGCTGCGCAACTCAGACAGAAGCCGCCTTCCCGTTTCATCGGACCCGACCACGCCGGCCAGATGAACCCGGCCTCCCATCGCAAAGATGTTGTTCAGCACATTGGCGCAGCCGCCCAGCGTGAAGTGATCCTGCTTCACCTCGACTACGGGAACGGGCGCCTCGGGGGAGATCCGTGATACCTTCCCCCAGATAAAATGATCCGCCATGATGTCTCCGACGACCAAAACACGGGACCGGGGAAAGTTTTCAATGATCGCAAACGCCCGCCGGTTGCTCATGATGCGCTTCATAGACATCCTGTCATTCCTGCCTGCCTACCTGAAAGAAAAGGTCATATTTCATGATGTGTTATGCTATTATCACCCGCCGGGTTTGTCAATCCTTTTCTCGGAAACATCTTCCAGCCGCAGGAACATTCCTTATTGACTTCGGGGGGATATTCGAGTAGAAACAGCAACACAACGGAGGTTCATTCCAGAACAGCCCTGTGGCGGGATAAGGACCTGATCATGATTCGTTCCGCATTGCTCGTCATGCTTGCCGTCGCCGTCACCGCCTTCATGTCGGTGTGCGCACTGCTGTTCCCACTCATCTCGCCCGGTGAGAACAAGGCGCACAAAATCGCAAACCTGTGGGCGAAGATGCTCCTCAAACTCACCAGCATCCGGGTGAATGTGATCGGCCGGGAAAATGTGCTGATGAACCGGCCGCAGATCTTCATGGCCAACCACCAGAGCGATTTCGATATCCTGATCGTCCTGGCCCACATCCCCGGCCAGTTCCGCTGGATCGTCAAGAAGGAACTCTTCAAGATCCCCCTCTTCGGCAAGGCCATGAAAAGTGCCGGATACATCGAAATCGACCGTCAGAATCATGAGAAGGCGATGAAAAGTCTGGGGGAAGCAGCGCAGAAGATCCGGGAGGGAAAATCGGTCGTCACCTTCCCGGAAGGGACCCGCAGCAAGGACGGAACGGTCAAGCCGTTCAAGCAGGGTATGTTTCACCTCGCCATCCAGGCGGGGGTACCCATCGTGCCCATCTCGATCATCGGCGCTCATGAGATCCTGCCGAAACGGAGCCTGAAGATCAAACCGGGAATGGTCACAATGGTCATCAGCCGACCGGTGGATGTGTCCGGATACACGATTGAAACGAGAAACGAACTGATCGAGCGGGTCCGCGGCATCATTATCCGTAACTTTGAAAATGGCAAAACCGCCGCCGGAAAGTCCCCCGCACCGGACCGCGGAAAGGACGCCCTGTGACCTTGACGGAAGCTGTCATCTTAGGCATCGTGCAGGGGCTGACCGAGCCGCTGCCGGTCAGCAGCTCGGCGCATCTGGTCATCGTCCCCGCATTGGTCCCGGGATTCCAGCCGCCGGGCGTCGCCTTCGATGTCCTGCTCCACCTCGGGACGCTCATGGCTGTGGTCTTCTTCCTGAGACGGGAGATCGGCGAACTCCTCGCATCGCTGATACCGGAGAAAGGGCCGGTGGCCCCTGCGCCGGAAACCGATTCCCGGGAGAGAGCCGCCAACCGGAGGATGGTATTGTGGATCACGGTCGCCACCTTCCTGACGGGCGCCATCGGCATCCTGTTCAAGGACCGGATCGAGCGTCTTTTCGAATCGGTTGAGACGACGGCCTGCATGCTTTTCATCACGGGGATCCTGCTGTTCCTGTCGGACCGGGTGAAAACGAACGAACGACGGAAGGAAGAGATGAACCTCGCGGACGGGATCGTCCTGGGCCTCGTTCAGGCCGTCGCCCTCATCCCGGGGATCTCCCGCTCGGGATCCACGATCGCCTTCGGGATCTTCCGCGGACTGGAGCGGGAAACGGCGGCAAGGTTTTCCTTTCTGCTGTCCATTCCGGCGATCGGCGGCGCCGTCATCCTGAAATCGGCCGATCTGATGCGGCTCCCCGCGGGCGATCTGCCCGCGCTGGGCGTCGGTTTCCTCGCAGCCGCCGTAACGGGGTTTCTCTCCCTGAAGCTCCTCTTCACCATGATCAACAAGACCGGCCTCGCCCCCTTTGCCTGGTATTGCTGGTCTGTCGGATCCGCCACCCTGATCCTCCGGGGTATCGGATAACAAGGCCGAAAACGGTTCGTGTAAGAAAATGAATGAGAAATTGCCTTCCCAGAAACGGGCCGCGGAAATCTCCGGGCTGATCTGCCTTGCCGTCGGTCTATTCCTGATGCTGGCCCTTTTTTCCTATCATCCGGACGACCCTTCTCTCAGAAAATCCTACAGCCCCTGGGAAACATTCCCCAACCATAATCTGATCGGCACCGTCGGATCCTACATCGCCGATACCCTGATCTGGATCCTGGGGATCGGCATCTTCTGGCTGCCGGGTTTGCTTCTGGTCGCCGCCTTCCGATTTTTTCGCGAAACCCAGTTCCGGATCGGGGCGGCCGCGGCGGCTGGCCTGGCCGGTCTCGTCTTCGCCACATCCGGTCTGTTTGCCCTGCTCATCGGAGATATCCAGATCTATGGTATTTCGCTGACGGCGGGCGGGCTGCTGGGAACGGCCACGGCAAGTCTTCTCGACACCTACCTGCGTCTGGCCGGATCCATGATTATTCTGGGTCTGATCCTGATCGTCGCGCTGATGACCCTGTTCGATTTTTCCGTCGTTTCATTTGCGGAAAGATCGGCGGCCGCGGCGGGAAAGGCCTTACGAACGGGGAGATCCTTGCTGGATGGCTGCCGGGAGAGAATCGGCAGAAAACGGGAAGCGCCCGCCGTCAACAGACCGGCCGCGGCGCCCGCCCCGATCATTCTGGAGACCAAGCCGGAAACCCTCAAGGAAAAGTTGGCGAAGGCGGAGCAGACCCATTTCGATTTCGCCACCCGGCTGAATGGAAAATTCAAGCTGCCGCCGCTCACCCTGCTGGACCGTGTGGAGAGGAAGGATACGCGAATCAAAAGGGAAAACCTGATCGCCAACTCCCGGATCCTCGAGAAAAAACTCTCCGACTTCGGCGTCGAGGGGAAGGTGGTCGAGGTGAAACCCGGTCCGGTCATTACCATGTATGAGCTGGAACCCGCCCCGGGCGTCAAGATCAACAAGATCACGAACCTCTCCGATGATCTGGCGCTGGCGCTGCGCGCCCCGAGCATCCGGATCATCGCCCCCATCCCGGGCAAGGGAGCGATCGGCATCGAAATCCCCAATCAGGAGCGGGAGCCGGTCCGCCTGCGGGACGTCCTCGACCATGCGACTTTTCGGGAATCGCCCTCCCGGCTCCCCATTGTCCTCGGCGAGGACATCGTGGGCGCCCCCGTCATCACCGATCTGATCCGCATGCCCCACCTTCTGATCGCCGGGACGACCGGCTCCGGGAAGAGCGTTTCCCTGAACGCCATGATCTGCAGCATCCTCTTCAAGGCGCCGCCGGACGAGGTCAAATTCATCATGATCGACCCCAAGCGGCTGGAACTGTCCGGCTATGAGGGGATTCCCCACCTCCTCCACCCGGTCGTCGTTGATCCGAAAAAGGCCGCCCTCGTCCTCCGCTGGGCCGTGGAAGAGATGGAGCGCCGCTACCGGATCATCAGCGACATGGGGGTGAAGAGCATCGAGGCCTACAACCAGTTGCGCACGGGGAAGACGCCCGCACCGCCTCCGCCGCCGGACTTCGGAACGGGAGAAAACGGACCGGAAGAAACGTTGGAAATGACAGAAACTGTTCCGGACGGAAGTCCGGTGAGAAAAACGGCTGAAAATACGTTCCGGAAGAACGAACCGCTTCCCGACCGGCTCCCCTACATTGTCATCATCATTGATGAGCTCGCGGATCTGATGATGGTCGCCCAGAGGAATGTGGAGGAATCGCTGACCCGCCTCGCCCAGATGGCCCGAGCCGCCGGAATCCACCTGATCCTGGCAACACAGCGCCCCTCCGTGGACGTCATCACGGGGATCATCAAGGCAAACTTCCCCACCCGAATCTCCTTCCAGGTTTCCTCCAAGGTGGACTCGCGGACCATCCTCGATCAAATGGGCGCGGAAAAGCTCCTCGGGGCCGGGGATATGCTCTTCATCCCCCCCGGCACTTCCCGGCTGACGCGGATCCACGGCGCCTATGTCTCAGACCGGGAGATTGAACGGATCGTCGATTTCGTGAAAAAACAGGGAAAGCCCGCCTACGACGAGTCCATCACGGAATATGAACCCGAGGCGACCGAGGGGGAGAAACCGGACGAGGATTTCGACGAGAAGTACGACGAGGCCGTCGCGCTCGTGACGGATCTGGGACAGGCGTCGATCTCCCTCGTACAGCGGTATATGAAGATCGGGTACAACCGGGCGGCCCGGATCATCGAACGGATGGAGGCGGAGGGCGTTGTCGGCCCTTCGGACGGCGCCAAGCCGCGGAAGGTCCTCGCGCGAAAAATCCCGCATTGACGGAAAGGTCCGCCCCGGCGACGACCCGGGGTTCTCCGCAGAAAAAATATCCTCCAAAATGCATTCAAAAAAAGTCCACATCGTCAGTCTCGGCTGTCCCAAGAATCTGGTCGATTCCGAGGTCATGGCGGGCGTCCTCGCCGAAAACGGCTATCTCCTGACGGACCGGCTGGAGGAGGCCGACCTGCTGCTCGTCAACACCTGCGCCTTCATCCTTCCCGCCCGGGAGGAGGCAATCGCGGAGATCCTCCGCATGGCCGCCTGGAAGCAGGGGGGCTGCGGCCCCTGCACCCATCTGGTCGTCACCGGCTGCCTCCCCCAGCGCTACGGAAAGGAACTGGAAGCGGCGCTGCCGGAGGTCGATCTCTTCCTCGGCACGGCGGCGGTTCCGCACATCGGCCGACACCTCGACGCCCTCCTTTCCGACACTGGAAAAACACGCCGGCGCTCCGCCATCGGCCGGCCGACTTTCCTGATGAACGCCGGCCACAGACGTCTGATCTCCACCCCGGCCGGCAGTGCCTACATCAAAATCGCCGACGGCTGCTCCAACCGCTGCTCCTACTGTGTGATCCCTTCCATCCGCGGCAAGGCCCGGAGCCGGCCCATCGACGATATCTTAAAGGAGGCGGAGGGGCTCGCCGAACGGGGAATCCGCGAACTGATCGTCACCGCCCAGGACACGACGGCCTACGGTCTCGACCTTCGGGGAAGACCGACCTTGAGCAGCCTGCTCCGGGAGCTGGCCGCCATCGACGACCTTTCGTGGATCCGTCTCCTGTACACCTACCCCGCCCGTCTGACGGAGGAGCTGCTCCG
Organism: Deltaproteobacteria bacterium; assembly: GCA_026388365.1. The sequence goes on from JAPLJW010000015.1 coordinate 12,896, forward strand.
GACGATCGCGGACGAGAAAAAAATCTGCCGCTACCTGGATATCCCCATCCAACACAGCGATGATACGATCCTCGCGGCCATGCACCGGCGGGGGAACACCACCCTGATCCGGAAAGCCATTGCGAAGGCCCGGGAGATCATCCCCGGCGTCTGCCTCCGAACCTCGCTCATGGTCGGCTTCCCCAGGGAGACCCGCCGCCGGTTCGAAAACCTTCTTTCCTTCGTCCGCGAGATCCGTTTCGACCACCTCGGGGTCTTTCCCTACTCCCGGGAGGAGGGAACGGAGGCCGCGGCCCTACCGTCCCGGATCTCGGAGCGGGAGAAGGAGCGGCGCCGGAATCTCGTGATGGAGGAGCAGGCCCGCATCTCCCGGGAGATCAACAGCGCCCTGATCGGTACCAGGCAGGAGGTCCTCGTCGAGGGGAAGGGCGAACTCTCCGGTTACAGCCGCATCGGGAGATGCCGCCGCCAGGCCCCCGAAATCGACGGCGCGACCCACCTCCGGGGAGGGCATCCGAAACCGGGAACGATCATCGCATGCCGGATCGTCGCCGCCGACGATTATGACCTTTTCGCCGAAATCATCTGAACGGTTTCGCTTTCTTCGTATCGGCCGTCTCTTTCGCCTTACCGGCAAGGCAACAGCACACAAAGATTCGATCTACACCATCGACGGGAGCATCCACATACTGCGCGGCAAACATGCCCTGTCACTTTATCTCCAGCTTGATCTCCTTCACCGGCCCGAACATACTTAGCGGCGTGTCGAACTTCTTCTCGTTCCCCACCACCGTGATGGTCAGCGCATCGGGCTTCAGGTACTTCTGCGCAACCCGCAGCACATCTTCTTTGGTCACCTTGGCGATGTTGTCCCGGTAGTTGTTCAGGTAGCCGGGAGGATAGCCGAAAAACTCCAGCCTGACCTGCTGGTTCACCACGGTATCCGTCTTGGCAAAACCGAAAATGAAAGAATGGATGATGGAGTCTTTTGCCAAGGAGAGCTCCTGATCGGAAACGGCCACCTTGGTCATGCCGGTCATGATCTTCAGGATCAGCGAGATCACCTTGGCGGTCGACTCCGACTTGGTCTCGGTCTCGACCCGGAAGGTGCCGACGAAACGGCGACCCACATCAAAATAACTTGCGGCCTGATAGGCCAGCCCCTGGTTGGAGCGGACTTCCTGGGTCAGCCGCGAGGTGAAACCTCCGCCAAGGATGTAGTCCATCACCCGTACCGCGTAGAGGTCTGGGTTGCTCTTCTCGATTCCGAGACTACCAAGGCGGATCACCGACTGGTTCACGTCCTTGTGTGCAAAGAGGACCGCCGACTTCATCTCCGTTTTCGGTGGGGCAATGGCCGGGAAGACGATCTCCTCGCGCTGCCAGCCGCTGAAGACCTTGCCGAGACTTTTCAGCAGTTCCTCCCGGCCAATGTCCCCGGATACTGCCAGTATCACGTTGTTCGGGTGATAGTAGCGCTTATGGAAGGCCAACAGATCATCACGGTTGATGCGCGTAACCGACGCGATGGTTTGGACCCGGGCCAGTGGATGCCCCTTGTAGAGGGCACGCGTAAACTCACGGTCTGCAATTCCTTTCGGGCCGTCATTCTGGCGGCGAAGCCCCTCCAGGGTCTGTTCCCTGGCCAGCTCAATCCGATCCTCCCGGAACACCGGCTCCATCATGATCTGACCGAACAGATCCAGGGTCTGCGGCAGGTTTTTTTTGAGGGTAGTGAGAGAAACATTTCCCATGTCAGAGCCGATGGATGACTCTACGGCTGAGGCCAAGAATTCAAGCTCTGCGTCCAGCTTCTCAACCGGCGTCTGCAGCGTGCCGCCGCTACGCATGACCGCGCCGGTGAGTCTGGCAAGCCCCACTTTGTCCTCCGGGTCATAGATGGAAGCCGTATTGATATAAGCCGTTACGTTCACCAACGGCAGCTCGTGATCGGTCATCAGGTAGACGATCATGCCGTTGTCCAACTGGAACCGCTCGCTCGTAGGAACATTGAAAGAGAGGGCAGGGAAGATCAGGGTATGCGGGTCGACCCGGGTGCCTGGTCCGGAACAGGCGAAAATCGTGTAAGCAATCAGGAGGGCTGCCGTGAATTTAGAGATAAGCCTTATCATTGGGCCACCTCCTTCTTGGTGATAAAGCCGACAATGCGGTTCTCCTCGGTCAGGTACTTTCTGGCCACACGCTGCACGTCTTCCGGCTTAACCTCGGCTACTTTCTTGCGATGTTCGATCAGGTGGCGCCAGGTTCCTGCAATGGCCTCATACTCAGTGAGGTTGCGGGCTAAACCGCCGTTAGAGCCCATTTGGCGCACCTCTTCGTACTCAAGCTTGTTGAGGATCTGCTCCAAGTCATGCGCGCTGACCGGCTCGCGTTTGAGGAGTTCGATCTCTTCCTTGATGGCCGCTTCCACCTCGACCACCGTGTGCGGGGCGCGCGGGGTGGCGGCAATGATGAACAGGTTAGGATAGCGGCGGCCTGGTGCGGTAAATGCGCCAATGTCGGTTACCAGTTTCTTCGCAATCACCAGCTTCTTGTAGAGCCGGGAGGTGCGGCCGTCAGCCAACACCATGTCGATCACATCGAATACGTATTCATCCGGATGGGGAAGGGTCGGCTTGTGGAAGCCGAGATAGAGTTGAGGATTGGCATCGCCAATCACCTCAACCCTGCGTTCTCCCTGCTGCGCAGGCTCTTCCACCGCCACCGGCGCCACCGGCGTGCCCGGCGGGATGTTGCCGAAATATTTCTCCACCAGGGCCAGTGTCTTGTTGGCGTCGATGTCGCCGACAATCGCCACAATTGCATTGTTGGGGGCATAATAGCGGTGTAGGAAGTCTTCCGCCTTGGTACGGGTCAGGTTCTCAATGTCGGACATCCAGCCGATCACCGGCTGACCGTTGGGGTGGGCTAAGAAAGAGGTGGCGAGAAAGGTCTCCCAGAGCTTCCCTTCCGGTTCAGCATCATAGGAACGCCGCCTCTCTTCCATCACCACGCTCCGCTCAGCGTAGAATTCGCGCAGCACGGCGTTTTGCATCCTGTCCGACTCGATGGCTGCCCAGAGCTCCAGCTTGTTGGCCGGCAGGTTGATCAGGTAGGTGGTACCATCCTTGCTGGTAAAAGCGTTGTAGCCAGTGCCGCCGTTTCTGGCGTAGATGTCGGCGAACTCCTCCTTGACCACGTAGTTAGAGGCATCCTTCTCTAGGACGGTAAGTCTCTCGCCGAGCTTCTCGACCTTAACGGGATCACCCTTCTCCCGTTTCGCCTTCTCATTGATCAACTCCTGGGCGGTTACCTCGATCTGGTCGAGAAGAGGTTTTTCAGCGGCATAATCGGTTGTGCCAAGGGTCTTGGTCCCCTTAAAGAGCATATGCTCCAATAGATGGGCCACTCCCCGCTCTTCGCTCCGCTCGTCGACACTCCCCACCTTGAACCGGATCCAGGCCGCGATCGTGGGTGAATTGTGCCGTTCCACCATCAGCAGCTTCATGCCATTTTTCAGGGTACATTCGACCACCTTGTCTTCCAGCCCCGCTCCCTTGGCCGGAAGAGTAGCCATGATGAGCAGTAGCAGGACGGATAACACATGATGCCAACGCTTCATCATTAACCTCGCCTTGCTGAGATTTGATATTTCCTCCGATGGATCTTAGAAGCACGGGAGGTGAAAGTCAACGCAGGACTTTTTTCACGCAGGACTTTTTCGAGCAGATGCCGATAATCTTTCGGCGCATCTATTTTTTCAGAAATCACGATAACATATAGCAAATACCTATACGTAAGATCCCAAGACGATAAAGGGGTTGTTGATGGGCAGGTACTGTAATTGAGTCAAGACACAGAAAAGCTCATACGGGCTGCAGGCGGTCGAGTGGCGTTCCAACATCGGCCGATTGCTGATTCGAGGGTCGTTTCCGCCTTCTATTCGAAGGGGTTCTTGTACCCCGGTTTCCGGTAGAGGGTCTGCTGCTTCTCCAGGATATCCGGCCTGTAGACCTTCTCCGGCCACTCCGCCGGTGAAACCTCCTCGAAAGCCACCGAAACGGAGGTCTCCAGGCACTGGGTGATCGCCACCACGTCCTTGACAATCTCTTCGGTCAACTGCTGCTTCTGTTCCTCCGATCTACCGGGATGAAGCTTGACGATGATGTGGGGCATCTTTATTTCCTCTAAAACGTTTTCATAAGGTCTTGCAGCGGGTGCGTGTATGGCACTTTCATACACGCGATACCGGGGAAAGACAAACCAAAATCGCGTGAGGAAGCGGGGATTCCCCGAACCGTTCGGATTCCATTCGTTCAAATCGATCCGTTTGCCGCCGGCAGCTCCTCGGCGAAGTGGCAGGCCGCGAAATGGTTCGGTTTCACCTCGCGGAGCAGCGGCTCGTCCCGCATGCAGACCTCCTTCGTATAGATGCAGCGGGTATGGAAGCGGCAGCCCGGCGGCGGGGCGATGGGGCTGGGGACGTCCCCTGTCAGGATCACGCGGGTCTTCTTTCGCCTGGGATCGGGGACGGGCGATGCCGACAGGAGCGCCTGGGAATAGGGGTGAAGCGGGGTCCTGTAGAGGGTTTCGGAGTCGGTCAATTCTGCGAGCTTTCCCAGGTACATGACGGCCACGCGGTCGCTGATGTGCTCGACGACGCTCAGGTCGTGGGAGATGAACAGGTAGGTCAGGCCGAACTCCTGCTGGAGGTCCTGCAGCAGGTTGATCACCTGCCCCCGGATCGAAACGTCGAGGGCGGAAACCGCCTCGTCGCAGATGATCAACTTGGGATTCAGCGCAAGGGCGCGGGCGACGCCGATCCGCTGGCGCTGCCCCCCTGAGAACTGGTGCGGATATCGCCGCATGTGCTCCCGCTTCAGACCCACGACCCGGAGCAGTTCGAGGACCCGCGCCTCCCGCTCCTGCCGGTCCGTCATCCCGTGGACGAAGAGGGGCTCCCCGACGATGTGGGCGACGTTCTTGCGGGGGTTGAGGGAAGAGAACGGGTCCTGGAAGATGATCTGCATCTCCCGGCGGAGCGACCGCATCTTCCCAGCGTCGTAGCCGAGGATGCTCTCGCCCTGGAAGAGGATGTCGCCGCCGGTCGGTTCCTCCAGTCGCAGGATGATCCGGCCGAGGGTCGATTTGCCGCATCCCGACTCCCCCACAAGGCCCAGGGTCTCGCCCGGAAGGATCCCCAGGCTGACCCCGTCCACCGCCTTCACCGAGGCGATCCGGCGCAGGAAGACCCCTCCGGTGATCGGGTAGTATTTCACCACATCCCGGACCTCCAACAGATTTTCTGCATTCATGGCTGTCTCTTCATCATGGATCGCTTCCAACGATCTGCTGGCCATTGGATCCCGGAAGCGCGCATTGGAGATTTTTCGGGGTCGAAAAATATCCAGCGCGCGGAGGGATCTGATGGTCAACGCAACTCGAAAAGTTTATCCATATTTGTGACACCGAACGATATGACCGCCCCCGAAGTCGACCATGGGGGGCGCGATCCGGCCGCACGGCTCAAAAACATCCACACAGCGGTCATGAAAAAAGCACCCCTCCCCGAGGCTGAAGAGCGACGGGACGACGCCGGGGATGGTACTCAGCCGCTGCTGCCTCTTTCCGATCCCCAGGACCGGGATCGAGCGCATCAGGCCGACCGTGTAGGGGTGCTTCGGGTCGGCGAAGAGGGTGTCCACGTCCGCCACCTCCATAATCTTCCCGGCGTACATGACCGCGACCTTCTGGGCCATCTCGGCGATCACCCCGAGGTCGTGGGTGATAAAAAGGATGGAGGCGCCGGTCTCCGTCTTGAGCTGGTTCATCAATTCCAGAATCTGCGCCTGGATCGTCACGTCAAGGGCCGTGGTCGGCTCGTCGGCAATCATCAGCCGGGGGTTGCAGGCGAGCGCCATCGCGATCATGACGCGCTGGCGCATTCCGCCGCTCATCTGGTGGGGGTAATCGTCGATCCGCGACTCGGGGGCCGGGATGCGCACCAGGCGGAAGGCCTCGATCACCCGGTTGCGCGCCTCGCGGGCGGAGAGTTTTTCGTGGAGCGTGATGACCTCGGAGACCTGATCGCCCACCGGGAAGACGGGATTCAGGGAGGTCATCGGCTCTTGGAAGATCATCGAGATCGACTTTCCCCGGATCTTCCTCATCTCCGATTCCCGAAGCCGAAGGAGGTCCGTTCCTTCGAAAAGGATCTCTCCCCCGGCGATCCGGCCCGGCGGAATCGGGACGAGACGCATCACGGATGACGCGGTTACGCTCTTTCCGCAGGCGGACTCTCCGACGAGTCCCAGGGTTTCGCCCGCATCGATAACGATGCTCACGTCGTCGACCGCCTTCAGGACGCCGCCGCGGACGTCAAAGAAGGTCTGGAGATTCCGGATTTCGAGGAGGTGTCCGTTTGCCGTCATTTCAGTCCCTCAACCGCGGGTCCAGGGCGTCGCGCAGGCCGTCGCCGAAGAGGTTGAAGCCGAGGACGGCAAAGAGGATCGCGATTCCGGGGAGGGTCATCACCCACCAGGCCCGCAGGATGAGCTGCCGTCCCTGGGCGATCATCGCCCCCCACTCCGACATGGGGGGCTGGGCTCCGAGCCCCAGAAAGCTGAGCCCCGCCGCGTCGAGGATTGCCGCGCCGAAGCCGAGACTCGCCTGGACGATGCTCGGGGCCAGGCAGTTCGGGAGGATCGCGTTGAAGATGATCCGGCGGTTGCCGGCGCCCACCGCCCGGACGGCCGTGACGTAGTCCTTTTCGTACTCCTCCATGACCGACGCCCGGACGATCCGGGCGAAG
>JAPLJW010000262.1 GCA_026388365.1 Deltaproteobacteria bacterium
CAAATTCATCAACCACTTCTATCAGTCCCCCGAAGACGAGTCATCCATTACCGATATTCTCGGCAAACTGGATGAGGAGGAGCAGCCGCAGGAGGAGGAGGGAGAGGTTGTCACGGAGTCGGACAGCGTGATCATGCAGCTCGTCAACAAGATAATCCTCGAAGCGCAAGCAAAACGCGCCTCGGACATCCACATCGAACCCAACGTGGCGAAAAAGAACGTCGAAGTCCGCTACCGCGTCGACGGCGACTGCGCGATCTATCAGACGCTCCCCTATAGCTACCGCGCGGCGGTCATCTCGCGCATCAAGATCATGTCGAACCTCGATATCACGGTCCGGCGTCTTCCCCAGGACGGCAAGATCAAGTTCCGGAAGCCAGGCGGCGAGGAGATCGAGCTCCGCGTGGCCACCATCCCGACCCAGGGAGGGGTCGAGGATGTCGTGATGCGGATACTGGCCACGGCCGGGGATACCTTGCCCCTCACCTCAATGGGGATGTCAACCCGCAATTTCCGGGAACTTCGAGCCATTCTGGACAAGCCCTACGGGATGGTCCTCGTCGTCGGCCCCACCGGCTCCGGCAAGACGACCACCCTGCACGCCGCCCTGCACGAGATCAACACGCCCGTCCGGAAGATCTGGACGGCCGAGGATCCCGTGGAAATAACCCAGTACGGGCTCCGCCAGGTTCAGGTCCAGTCGAAGATCGGCTTCGACTTCGCCGCCGCCATGCGCGCCTTCCTCCGCGCCGACCCGGACGTGATCATGGTGGGCGAAATGCGCGATTTCGAAACGGCCAAGACCGGCGTCGAGGCTTCACTGACGGGACATCTGGTCTTCAGCACGCTCCACACGAACAGCGCCCCGGAAACGATCGTCCGCCTCCTGGACATGGGGATCGACCCGCTCAATTTCGCCGACGCCCTCCTGGGGATCCTCGCCCAGCGTCTCGTCCGGACCCTCTGCAAGAAGTGCAAGGAGGTCTACCACCCGGACCAGCATGAATTTGGCGAAGTCGTGCAGAGTTACGGCGAGGAGCATTTTCAGAAACTCAATATTCCCTACGATGACAAATTCACGCTCTACCGGCCGAAGGGGTGCGACATCTGCGGCAATACCGGATACAAGGGTCGAATGGGAATCCACGAACTCATCGTCGCCACGGACGGCATCAAACGACTCATTCAGAAGCATGCGTCGGTCGAAGAGATGAGGGATCTGGCCATCCAGGAAGGGATGACGACCCTGCTGCAGGACGGCATCTACAAGTCAATCCAGGGCGTCACCGACTTCAAGCAGGTTCGAAGGGTCTGTATCAAGTAATCCGGACTCCTTACTCCAGCCTCTGTTTCCAGTCGCTGAGATGGTGCAGCGCATCGAGCGGCGTCAGGTTCATCGGATCGAGGCCGCGGATTTCGTCGAGGATCGCATCGCCTTTTCCGGTAAAAAGGCTGAGTTGATTTGAATTCTTGCGGTCTGTTTTCCGGCCTCGGGCGATCTTCGGCATCCCGGCCTCGTCGAGTTCCCCCTTCTCCAGATTGCGAAGGATTTCCCTGGCCCGGGCGATCACCTCGGCCGGCACCCCGGCGAGCCTCGCCACCTGGATGCCGTAACTCCGGTTGGTCCCCCCCTCCATGATCTTCCGGAGAAAGATGATCTTCTCACCCCAGTCCCGGACGGCTATGTTGAAATTCCGGATTCCTTCCTTCGTGACGGCAAGCTCTGTGAGTTCGTGATAGTGGGTTGCGAAGAGGGTCCGGGCGCCGAGTGACGGGGCGTCGGTGATGTATTCCGCCGCCGCCCAGGCGATGCTGAGGCCGTCGAAGGTGCTCGTTCCCCGCCCGACCTCATCCAGGATGAGCAGACTCCGTTTTGTGGCATGGCGGAGGATGTCGGCCACCTCGTTCATCTCCACCATGAAGGTGCTCTGCCCCCGCGCCAGGCTGTCCGCCGCGCCGATGCGCGTAAAAATCCGATCGACCACGCCGATCCGCGCCCGGGACGCGGGGACGAAACTCCCCATCTGGGCCATCAGAACGATCAGGGCGACCTGCCGGATGCAGGTCGATTTTCCGGCCATGTTGGGTCCGGTAATGATCAGAAAGCGATTTTTCTCGAAATCGAGCAGAACATCATTGGGGACGAAACCGGTCCGGCCGGCGAGTCTCTCGACGACCGGATGACGACCTTCCGTGATCTCGATGATATCCTCGCCGTCGACGACGGGACAACAGTAGTTGTAGCGCTCGGCCACCTCCGAAAGCGACGCGACGGCGTCCAGATCGGCAATTCGGGCCGCCGTCCCCTGGATCCGGCGGATCTCTCCGGCAATCCGTCCTCGAATTTCAACGAAGAGATCGTACTCCCGCGCCTGCCGTCTCTCCTCCGCATGAAGGACGGTCTCCTCGTATCCCTTGAGTTCCTCATTGATGTACCGTTCCGCATTGACCAGCGTTTGCTTCCGGATGTATTCGGCGGGAACCAGGCGGGCGTTAACTTTCGTGACCTCGATGTAATACCCGAAGACGCTGTTGAACCCGACCTTGAGGGAGTGGATGCCTGTCCGCTGACGCTCCTTCTCCTCCAGGGCGGCGATCCATTTTCTGCCGTCCCGCATGATCGTGATCAGATGATCCAGCTCCGGATCATACCCCTCCCGGATGATCCCCCCCTCGCGGATCGAAAGCGGCGGATCATCCACGATCGCGCCTTCGATCAACCCCCGGAGATCCGGCATCTCGTCGATTCCGTCTCGGATCTCACGCAAGAGCGGGGCTTCACACCCGGCGATGGCGACGCGGAGCCCCGGCAAGGCCTGAATCGACGTCCGAAGTGCGGTCAGATCCCGGCCGTTGGCCAGCCCCACGGCGATCCGGCTTCCGAGACGCTCCAGATCGTAAACGGATTTAAGGATCCCCCGGAGCGACTCCCGCAGGAGGTGACCCTCACGGATCTCGGAAACGGCGGCCAGTCTCTTCCGGATCCGGAGGGGATCGCGAAGGGGGTGGTTCAGCCACCAGCGGAGTCTCCTCCCCCCGAGTGACGTGACCGTTTCGTCGAGGACGTCAAAAAGAGACCCGCTCTTCTTCCCCTCGGCAATCGTAGCGAAGAGTTCGAGGTTCCGCTTGGCGACCTCATCCAGAATCAGATGGGCGCCGCTTTCATACCCGGTCAGCTCGTTGATGTGGCCAAGACTGTCTTTCTGAGTCTCCATCATATACGCGAGGACGGCGCCGGCCGCAGCCGTCGTCGCCGGATGGGATTCAAGGGCCATTCCCAACAGCTTTTCCTCCGGGAAATGGTCGCGCAGGAGGGCTTCTGCCGCCGACGGATCGAAACGGTCCGGAGAAAGGCGGCTGATCCGACAGCGCTCCCCATCCCCGGCAAAGGTCCGGATCAGGTCGTCGTCGCAGAGGTCCTCCGCAATGAGAAGTTCACGAATCGCAAGTCCGGACGTCTGGACCAGGAAAAATTCACGGTCATCCGTCTCGGTGACACGGAATTCCCCCGTGGAAATATCGACAAAGGCCAGGGCGAAGCGGCTCTCCCGGACGACCAGGGCTGCAAGAAAGTTATTCTCCTTGGCATGGAGGTTCTCTGTGTCGAGGACGAGGCCGGGGGTGACGACGCGGATCACCTCGCGCTTCACCACCCCTTTGGCGAGTTTCGGATCCTCCGTCTGCTCGCAGACGGCCACCTTGAACCCTTTTTCGATGAGCTTCGCAATGTAGCCGGAGGCCGCATGGTAGGGAAAACCGCAAAGGGGGACGGCGTCTTCTTTGTTCTTGTTCCGCGATGTCAGCGCGATCTCGAGGAGCCGGGAGGCGGTCACGGCATCCTCGAAGAACATCTCATAGAAGTCGCCCATCCGGAAGAGGATGATACAGTCGGGGTAGCGTTCCTTCACCTCCACATACTGGCGCATGGCCGGGCTCAGTTCGTTCACTCCCATCGGCCGCGCCTCTGTTTCAGATCGATGTAAGCCGTCCGTTCAACGGTTCCCTTTCCGCCGATAAAGATGTTCAGCAGCCCGCTCGCCGCGCCGATGATCAGGGCGCCGACAACGGCGGTCCAGAATCCCTGGACATCGAATCCGGGAATAACGGCGGAGACGATCAGGAGCATCAGCGCGTTGATCACAAAGGTGAAAAGCCCGAGGGTCAGGATGTTGAGGGGCAGCGTCAGCAGGATCAGGAGGGGGCGCAAGATCGCATTGAGTATCCCCAGGAGCGCCGCAGCCAGAATCGCCGGGAAAACACCGCTCACCCGGATTCCGTCCAGGAGCCATAATGCCTTCAGAACGGCCGCCGTCAACACCAGCCAGCGCAACAGGATACCCC
>JAPLJW010000195.1 GCA_026388365.1 Deltaproteobacteria bacterium
CGCCCCTCTCCTCTTCTTTCCGCAGTTCATTCAGCAGCCCGAGGAGGCGGTAAACGCAAAAGCCCCCCTGGCAGGTCCCCTTGGCGAGGCGGGTGCGGTGAAGGATATCCTGAAGCTCGCGCACCTTGCCCTCCCGCAGAATCGCGTCAACGGCCTCCCGGGGGACGAGCTCGCAGTCGCAGAGGATCTCTCCCCTGGCCGCCGGGGTCTGACGCCTCAGGCGGGCGAGGCGGTCCTTCAGGGTGTGGCCCTGGCCCGCGCCGGGGAGGCGCTGTACATGGGTCGAACAGGGGACGTGCAGCCCCATCCGTTCGCAGAGGAAATCAACCGTCTTTTCCGCCATGAGGCGGTAGGTCATCAGCTTGCCGCCGGTGATGGTGACGAGCCCCGCGATGCCGTCGCAACTTCCGTGGTCGATCAGGGTGAAGCCGCGGCTGATTTCCCGGTCGTCGCAGGTCTCTTCCGACTGGAGGAGAGGGCGGACGCCCGCGTAGGCCCGGGTGAAGCGCTCCCCTTTCAGGTCGGGGATCATCCGGGAGAGTTCGACCACCAGGAAGGTCACCTCTTCGGGGGTGACCTCGCAGTGTTCCATGTCTTCCGCCCGCAGGGAGGTGGTGCCGAGGATGGAGACCGTGTCGTTGGGGACGATGATGTCGCCGCTGGCGGGCGGGTGGCAGCGATTGAGGACCCGCTCGCTCAGGCGGGTGTTGGTGATCAGCATGGAGCCCTTGGAGAGGGCGAGGCCGATCCTGAGGCCGGCGAGGCCGAGGATCCGGTTCGCCCAGGCGCCGGTCGCGTTGATCACCCAGGTCGCCGCGATGGCGTACTCCTCGCCGGTGATCCGGTCGCAGACGTGGACCCCGGAGATCTGGAGGCCATCGCGGATCAGGCTGGTGACCTCCGTATGTATCAGAAAACGCGCCCCGCGGGATTCGGCATCGCGGGCGTTTTCAACCACGAGCGTGAAGGGATCGATCGCCCCGTCGGGGACCTGGACGGCGCCGATGATCTTGGGATTCAGCCGCGGCTCCATCGACAGCGCCTCCCGGGGTGAGAGGGGCAGGGTGTCGATCCCCACCGACTCACAGGCCCGGATGAAGTTCGCCCGGTACTCCGAACCGTCTTCGGGAAGGGAAACAAACAGGCCGTCTGTCGGCTCGATGCAGTGGGGGGCGATCCGCCGGAGGATTCGGTTTTCGGTGATGCACTCCCGGGCCGCCCCGGGGTCGGTGACTGCGTAACGGGCGCCGCTGTGGAGGAGACCCTGGTTCCGGCCGGAGGCGCCGGAGGTGAAATCCCCTTTTTCGACGAGCAGCGACGGGATGCCGCGCAGGGCGAGGTCGCGCGCGATGCCGACCCCAGTGGCCCCTCCCCCGATGATTAAGACTTCCGTCCGCAGATCCATAAATCTTGTTCGCTGGGTGCGGCCGTTTTCACGGACGCTGGTTCAGATGCCTCTTCCGGCCCCCGATTCCGTGACCCTTTTTCCCCCTTGCACCGGACACCGGGATGGGTGGCCTTTTCCCGTGGAAAATCAAATATATTTACAACTTCCCGTTAAATGGCTAACAGGATTTCGTGAGATTGTCAAGGAAATGCATGCAAAAAATTCCGTCGCAGGCGGCGCCTGGGCCGTTGCCATGTCGAGACCCTTGGGAATCGTGATCCCTCCGCGCGCTGGACATTTTTCGACCCTGCGCCTCCTCGTTTCGCTGCAAAGACGAAACTCGCGCTTCGCGCTCAAACAGTCGTCTTTGCGGGCGCGCCACTGCGGGTGCAGGGTGCCCCGAAGAATTTGAAGTCCCGCCCATGAGGCGGGTCTTCCCGGCAAGGAAGGCGTCTCTTGTTTGATTGCGCCCCTGATCCCCGCCTGCAGCGGGGATTGCGGGATGCGCTCCCGGTCCAATGCGCGCTTCCGGAATCCGATTTCCAAATTACGCAAAGGTCTGGCATCGTCTTTGACCGGGAGGGTGGCGGGTCTTTCTTGACATAAGGTTTCTCTCGGGTTAGATTCATTTCCATCATGATCACCATCAACAGTTATCTGCACCGGGAAGCGATGAGCGACATCATCCGCCGCTGGATGTATGATGAGGCGCGCCCGTCGGACGCGGATTGGATCACCCGGCTGGTCCATTTCAACCACCTCTATGTTTCCCGCTACCTGGATTTTTTTGCCGTGCGGATCTTCCGGGAACTTCATCCCCAATTCTTTTCCCAGACCGTCCAGCTCAAGGGCGACCTGAAGGACGCCCTCATTGCGGATCCCCCCTGCCGCAATGAACGGATCGACGGACTGATCCTGGATTACCGTCGGAATCCCGGGCGCTTCTACCGGGAGACTCCCTTTCACGGGACGCTCTACTTTACCCACCGCAACGGTTTCGCGGCCTACATCGGATCGAGCCGGATCAAACGCGCCCGCCGCCTTGCGGAAAAATCGGCCCGGCGGATCATCGACCGGATCTTCGATAAGATCAAAAGGCATGCCGACAGCCTGGCGGACGAGAGGGCGCGCCTCCTCGGCATCCCCCGGGAGAGGCTTCTGACGGCGCCCGCGGATATGACGGCGGAATTTCTGATCGCGGAAAAACGCCTTTTGGATGATCTGCGCGAAAAGAGGCCGATTGCGGGAGACGGGGGGATCCTGGCGATCAACGATGTCGCCGGGGTGAAGGTTGTTCTGGAGGCGCCCGAACAGCGGAGGCTGATCGAACTCCTCGGCCGGTTCCCGGATTGCGATATTGTGGAAGAGGAAAGGCATGCCGGGCGTTACAACGCGACGAATCTGCTCATCCGCTTTCGGCCGCCCCGGGAGGAGCTCCTGTCCCGGCCTCTGAGCCCGGGGATTCTGAACATCATGCAGGGGCGGGGGGTTTCCCCAGGCGAGACAAACCGGTCTTTCGCCGAATTCGTCCGGTCGGGGGAAGAGACGGTTCTGTTAGAGATCATCTTCTCCAATTACCAGGAGATGCTGGAGAGCGAGATCGGCTGCTGCATCCACGAGGATCGGATCATCGAACAGAGGCTCCGTCAGCAGTACCGGGGTCCGCTGGCACGGAACATCGAGTACCTGCTGGAATACCTGTTTGCCTTTCCCTCCTCTCATCAGCGGGAGTTAGGCGAATTGCCGATCAAGATCTGGAACCGCTATCTGCCCGACTACTTCGACGAGATCCTGAAGCAGCTCTTCCATATTCCGCCGGACAACTTTCTGGAAGAGCCGGTCAGCCCCGGCGCGGATCTTCCCGGACCATCCTGAACCCCTCATCCAACAGCTTTTCCGCCTCTCTTGCCCGGATCGCGGGGGTCTTCGCCCCCATGACAACGGCGATCAGGCGGGTGTTTCCCCGTTTGGCCGTGGCTACGATGTGGTATCCCGCCTTTACGACCCAGCCGGTCTTCAGGCCATCCGCATTGGGGTATTGCCGCAGAAGGCTGTTTCGATTGCGCTGGGTGATGTCGTGGTAGGTGAAGTACTGCCGGGAGTGGAGATCCAGGGATTCGGGAAATCGCCGGAGGTAGTCGCTGGCCAGGATCATCATGTCCCGCGCCGTCGTGAGCTGTCCCCGGGCAGGCAGGCCGTTGGGGTTCTTGAAGAAGCTGCGGCTCATTCCGAGCTCGCGGGCCTTCCGGTTCATCTGCTCGACGAACTCCTCGACATTGCCTCCGATGTATTCCGCGACGGCCACGGAGGCGTCATTGGCCGAAACCACGGCCATGCCCTTGAGCAGCTCCTCGAGGGGGATTTCACTCCCGGCCTGGATGAACATCTTCGATCCGCCCGTCCGCCCGGCCTTCCGGCTGATCTTCACCGGATCCGCGGGATGGACCTTGCCGTCGCGGATCGCCTCGTCGGCGAGGTAGAGGGAAAGGACCTTGGTAATGGAAGCGGGCGGAAGCGGGTCGTCGGCATTATGGGTGAAGAGGATCCGTCCGGTCGTCATGTCCATCAGGATGGCCGAACGGACGGTGAGCCGCAGGTCGCCGGCCGCCGACAGGCTCGACCCGATCAAAAGGATCCACAGGACTGCGAAAAAGCCAAAAAGTTTCTTTGCGATCGGTATTCCTCCTGCTGTTTTTACGCAGCCGTCAAGGCTCATTCCGACTGGTGGATGGCGGAAAGTCTCCAGGGATGATCCCCCACCGGGCGTTTGAAGGTCCAGTATTCCCGGAATTTGACCGGTTCCGTCCGGCTGCCGGAGACGACCTCTCCGGACTTTTCGTCGGTGGTGTAGTCGAGGAGATTGGCGTAGATCTGCACGGTGATGAAATCCTCTCCCTTCTCCTGCCAGATCTCCGCGATCTCAACCGAGCGGACGGCGATATTCTCCAGACGATTGACCTGCTGCGCCGCGCGCAACCGGTCCGCCTCTGCCTGGAGCGTCTTGCCCATCTCGTCGGTCAGAAGATTCCGAACGCCGGTCATGTCCCTGTTGGCCCACGCCCCCTGGATCCTGAAAAACCGGTCCATGCAGCCCTCGGTAAAGTCTCTTTCATCGAAATGAGGATCCATCTGCCGGATGTGGCGGAGCCCCGTCTCCACGTCGCTTTCCCGTGCCTCCGGTTCATACGCGGTCACCGGCGCCGCCGTTTGCCCGGCGCCCATCGCCGACGACTCCCGGTAGGAGACCCCCGCAGGGGCTTCACTTCGCCGCCGCTTGATGAACCAGTAGATGCCGTAGAGGAGCGCACCGATCAAAAGAATGTCCATCATTCCGATTCCGCCGCCCGCGCCGCTCTCTCCACCCGCGAATCCAAGGCTCCGGAAGAGCATCCCGCCGATCATTCCGCCGATGAGCCCTCCGGCCATCCCCCGGAGAAAGCCGCCGCCCCCGAAGGGCGAAGATGGGGGCGCGGCAGGTGCGCCGTACCGGCCGGAACCCTGCGATGGGCTTACCGGTGCGGGCGCCGGCGCCGTGCGGGGCGCGGAGAAGGTGCGGGAACCCGTGCTGCCGAAGGATCTCCCACCGCCGACCCGGGCCCAGGCATCGATCTCCAGAACGGACAACAGAAAAAACAGTGAAAAAAGGACAAGGCCGCCTCGGGCCCAATGATTCGCTGACATGATCATCTCCTCGGGTATTTTATTTTTACGGGAGATTAATGGTTGCGAGAGATCTTGTCAATGTCTTTCTCATGCCGCCTCTATGCTGCGCCTCTCCGGTAACATTGAATTTGAGGCAATGCGCTGATTCCCTTTGCTGGATATTTGTTTTTCCTTCCTGTATAATTTAGCCCGTCGCTCCGCGAAGAGCGCCGCAAAGCGAAGCCCTTTCAAGAGGGGTTCATGGGGAAGGGTGTGAGAAAAGGCAATCAGGAGGTGATGCCATGCAAGGGAAAGATGTCGATTATTTCGTTGCCCTGTACGATGTGGCGAAGGTGATCAATGCCTCCCTGGATCCGTCGAAGGTCCTGGAGAAGATCGTACAGTCCGTGGTGAAGGCCATGGGCGTCAAGGCCGGCAGCATCCGGCTCCTCGATTCCCGGGAGCGGCTGCTGGTGCTGGGGGCGGCAAGCGGTCTGTCCAAGGGGTATGTCCGCAAGGGGCCGATTCTGATCGCGGAGAGCGGCCTCGACCGCAAGGTTTTGAAAGGCAAGACCATCTGGGTCGAGAACGTCCAGACGGACAAGAATTTCCAGTATGGCGCGAAGGCGAAGGCGGAGGGGATCAAATCCGTCCTCGTCGTCCCGCTCCTGCTGGAAAAGAAGGCGATCGGCGTCTTGAGGGTTTATGCGGACCGGGTGCGTAAATTCCGGGATGAGGAGATCAAATTCCTCAAGGCGGTGGCCAATCTGAGCGCGATTGCCCTCGACAAGGCCCGCATGCACAAGACGCTCCAGACCCGCTGCGATTTGATGGCGGAGCACAAGTACCGCATCGACGACAACTGACGGCACCGTAAAAAGTCCGGATGCTGCGTTGCGCCTCATCCTTCGTCATTGCGGCGTACGCAAAAGTACGCCGCATTCCTCGGGACTCGCGCGCCTTGCCTGCGGAACTTTTTACGAAGCCGTCCTATTTTCGAGACATTATGGCTTTTTACGAAAGCGTTACAACTGAAATGACGACAACTAAAAAGGAGGCTTTTATGATTCGCCTGGGCATCAACGGTTTTGGCCGGATCGGACGGCAGGTGTTAAAGGCCGTCCTGACCCGATACCCCGAATCCCTTCAGGTCGTGGCGGTCAATGATCTCTTCGATGTGGAGACAAACGCCCACCTGTTCAAGTACGACACGAACTACGGCCGCTATCCGGGGAAGGTCGGCGTCAAGAAGGACTGTTTCATCATCAGCGGGAAACCGATCAAGAGCCTGGCCTTCCGCGATCCCGCGTCTATCCCCTGGGACGGCGAGGGGGTCGATATCGTCATCGAGAGCACCGGTCTTTTCCTGACCGGTCCGAAGGCCTCGGCACACCTCCAGGCCGGTGCGAAGAAGGTGATCATCACCGCCCCCGCCAAGGAGGAGGACCTGACGGTCGTGATGGGGGTCAACCACCAGGATTACAAACCGCAAAAACACCACATCGTTTCCAATGCCTCCTGCACGACAAACTGTCTCGCCCCGCCGGTCATGGTCGTCCACAAGGCGTTCGGCATCGAGAAAGGAATGATGACGACGATTCACTCCTACACGAACGACCAGCGGATCCTCGACCTGCCCCACAAGGACCTCCGGCGCGCCCGGGCGGCGGCGATGAACATCATTCCGACGACGACGGGCGCCGCCCGGGCCCTTGCCCTGGTCATTCCGGATCTGGCGGGCCGTTTCGACGGCTATTCGCTCCGCGTGCCGACGCCGACGGTCTCCGCCGTTGATTTCACGGCGGAGCTCAAGACGAAGACGACGACGGAGGAGCTCAGAAGGGTTCTCTGCGAGGCCGCCCGGAAGAAGCTGAAAGGGATCATGGCCTGCGAGGAAGCGCCGCTGGTTTCGATGGATTTCAAGGGAGATTCCCATTCCTCGGTCGTGGACGTGGAGTTCACCCAGGTGCTGCGGGAAAACATGGCAAAGGTCGTCGCCTGGTATGACAACGAATGGGGCTACTCCTGCCGGGTGGCGGATCTGGCCCACTACATGGGGGAGAAGGGGCTTGGGTAAAAAAGGTGGAAAGGTCCGCATTCTCGTCATCGACGACGATGCCGTAGCCTGCGAGTTCCTCCAGGAGGCGCTCCTCCGGGCCGGTTACGAGGTCGAGCCCTTCACCTCCGCTCGGGAGGCGCTGAAAGAGGAGCTTTCCGGGTACGATCTCCTGCTCTCCGACATCCGGATGCCGGATATGGACGGTCTCGAGTTTCTCCAAAAGGTCCACGAGCGGCGGCCGGAGCTTCCCGTCATCCTGATGACGGCATTCGGTTCGCTCGAGACGACGATGGAGGCGCTGCGGCTGGGCGCCTGGGACTATATCAGCAAACCCTTTTCACCGGACGCCATCCGGTCGATGGTCAGAAAGGTTCTCGATGTCCGGGAACTCCAGCAGCACTGGATCCAAGGCCAGCCTGAGGATCAGCAGGAACCCCATTTCATCGGTTCGTCCGCGGTGATGGTCGATTTCTACAAACAGATCGCCCGGGTGGCCGACGCCTCGGCGAGCGTTCTGATCAGCGGGGAGAGCGGGACGGGCAAGGAACTGACGGCCCGCTCCCTCCATCGGTTGAGCAGCCGGCGCGGGAAACCCTTTGTTGCGGTCAACTGCGGCGCCATTCCGGAGACTCTCCTCGAATCGGAACTCTTCGGATTTGAGAAGGGGGCCTTCACCGGGGCCGATCACATGCATGTCGGACTGCTCGAGTCAGCGCAGCACGGGACGATCTTCCTCGATGAGATCACCGAGATGTCGCCGGCGCTTCAGGGAAAGCTGCTCCGGTTCATGCAGAACGGGGAGGTCCGGCGGCTGGGCGGCCATGAGGCGACACAGGGAAGACCTCCCGCAGCTGATCGAATCTTTCCTGCAGAAATGGGGATATCCTACGGTCCGCATCTCCGATGAGGCGATGGAACTCTTCCTGGCCTACGGCTGGCCGGGAAATGTCCGCGAGTTGGAGAACATCCTCCGGCAGACTTTGCTCCTGTCCCCTTTTGCCGTGATCCTGCCGGAGAATCTTCCTGAAAAGTTCCGGACCGCGCGCGCTGCGGAACTGCCTGTCCTGATGCCGCTGGAGACGGCGGAACGACAGCAGATCCTCCAGACCCTGGAAAGCACGGCCTGGAACCAGAGCCAGACCGCCCAGCGGCTGGGAATCGACCGGAAGACCCTGCGGACCAAGATCCTTCGGTATGGCCTGGCGAAGAACGGCAATCCCTAGTCATATCAACACACGGTTAAAGGCTGTCCTTGTTCACTGTGTTTCCTGCCGCGGGGAAACAGAGGACAACCTTCGTTCCTTCGCCCGGAGCGCTCCGGATCTCCATGCGCCCTCCGTGCATCTTGATGATATCCTGAACGATGGCCAGTCCCAGCCCCCGCATGCCCTACTCCTGGCGGGTGCTGAAGAACGGTTCGCAGATCCGCTCCATCAGCTCCGGCGGGATACCACTTCCGGTGTCGGCGACCGTAATGGACACCTCCCGCCGGTCCGGCGCCGTCCCGGCGGAAACGGTGATCCGGCCTCCGGACGGCATCGCCTCCAGGGCGTTCTCAATCAGGTTGAACAGGGCGGTCTGCACGCGGTAACGGTCGGCAGGGATTCCCGGTAACTTTTCGTCGAAATTCACCTGAAGCTCGATCCCCGTCTTCCGCATGAGGGGTTCCACGAGGAAGAGGGTTTCATTCAGGAGTTCCCGGACCGTGACGGTCTCGAAATGGGCCTCGGGCGGGCGTGTTGCGCGCCGGACGTTCTGGATGACGGTGTTGAGACGCTGGGTCTGCTGAACGATCAGTTCTAACTTTCGGGCGACATCCGGCGGCCAGTCTCCCCTCTCCTGGAGGAGACCGGCGAGGCCGGCGATGGAGTGGAGCGGCGTTCCGAGGTCGTGGGCGAGCGTCGCGGTCAGGTATCCCATCGTGGCGAGCTGCTGGAGCTGATTGACCTGCTTCTGGAGCTCGACCACCTTCCGGGTCGCCTCGAGGACGCGATCCTCCAGGCCCCGGGTCAACTCCTGGTTCTTCGCCAGGACCTGTTCGATCTCGTGGGCCATCGAATTGAAATGTTCGCCCAGAAGCCCCCACTCGTCCCGGCGGGTGATCGGAATTCGCTTCACATATTGTCCGGTCTGGAATGCGTCGATTGCGTGGACGATGACGCTGAGCGGCCGGCCGATGAGCCAGCGGTAGCTCACCGCAAGGACCAGGAGGATGATGATCAGAAGGCAGGCCGTGCTGACGACAAGCAGGCGTTGCGCCCGGGAGAGGATTTCCGCATTGGCCCGGCTGAAGTTGATGACCCCCACGACAAACTGCGTATTCCGTGATTTCTCGGATGTAACGGGATAGAGCAGCCCGACAGCGGGCCCTTCTTCCATCTCCAAGCGGACGTACTGGGGTTTTCGCGACGCCGCCACGGAACTGACCAGGGTCTCCGGCCACTCGTAGCGGACACGGCTCGCACCGGCGATGTATTCGATGTAATCGATATCGTAATTGACGACGGTGAAGATGTCGATGCGGGCCAGGCGGACATCGGTCTGAATCTGTTCCTTCAGCGTGGTGTCAAGGGTGGAGAGGCCCTGGCCGGTCGGGAAATGGGTGTAGTACGCGCTGACCGTCTCGGCGACGCTGGAAAGGCGTTTCCCCTGCTGTTCGACCAGGATCTGGTCCAGCGCCCGGATCTGAACCCAGCCCCAGACGGCCATCGTAACGACCAGTCCCAGGACCGTGAGGATCATCAGGCGTGTGCGAACGGTCATGGATCACTCCCCGAGGATGGTTTTAAGGAAACCCGGTTGCCCCTCGGCTGCCATTATAGTGTAGGGCGGGGGTAAAATGCACGAAAATGTGCGCAAATCAATAAAGGGTTCGGCAATAAAAAAGGGGGCGCGGAGACGAATCCCCGCACCCCGCACATCTGTGCGATACCCGAAAAAAGAGTTACTTTTTGGCCGGAGCCGGAACCGGGGCCGGAGCGTCAGCCTTCTTCTCAGGGGCCTTCTTGTCAGCAGCCTTCTTGTCAGCAGCGGCCTTCTTGTCAGCAGCCTTCTTGTCAGCAGCGGCCTTCTTGTCAGCAGCTTTCTTGTCAGCAGCGGCCTTCTTGTCAGCAGCTTTCTTGACGGCAGCGGCCTTCTTGTCAGCAGCCTTCTTGTCGGCAGCGGCCTTCTTCTCGGCCTTCACATCCTTCTTCTCGGCCTTCGCGGGCTCAGACGCTGCGGGCGCCGCGGGTGCTGCCGCGGGAGCTGCTGCGGGGGCTGCAATTGCGGACGTGCAGAACAGGAAAACCAATGCGATTGCCCATACCATGATACGTTTCATCTTAACTACCTCCTCTTTTCATTTTTTTGTCAGTTCCCTTCCGATCCGCCGACAACCGGCGATCGCGGGAATCTGCCCTTATTGACCTTCATCAACGATTGTGAAGGGTAAAAACTATTTTGTTGCCGGCGCCGCGACTGGCTTCATCTCTTTCGGAAGGTCCTTCTTGACCGCCTTCCGGACTGCGGTTTTCTGCGCCGGCGCCACACGGATCAGGACGTTCCGTCCCTCCTTTTCCAGGTAGCTGACCTTGATCTGATCGCCCGCCATGATATTGGGAAAGGGTTTCTCCAGGATAAAATCCATAATTTCCGCTTTCCCTTTCAATGTGCGTTCGATTTTCAGAAGCGTGTCGGAAATTTCCAGCACCTTTCCGGCGGCGCTCATCTCCGGAATCCGGCGGGGAAGGGGTGGGGCGGATGTGGGCTTCTCTGCGGCAAATGCCAGCGTGAAACCGATAAAGGTGAGAACAGCCGCCAATGTGAAGCTCGCCGCCCACAGGGCGAAGCTTCCCGACAAGGAAGCGGTCTGTTTTTTATTGCGCTCCTTATCCCCGCCTGCTGGGCGGGGCTTGCGGGCTGCGCTCTCGGTCAGAAAACGTTTCATCCAACAACCCTTCCTTCGTCCCGGTCTTTCCGGATGCCGCCTTACAAGCAATGTGCGCGCCAACAGAGAAGAACCGGAACGCTTTGGAAGAAACTGTCGGGATATCAGCCAAGATCACCTTGGGGCGGAATGGATCTTTCCGTGCCCTCCGGAAGGGAAACTGTTGAAATATTCCCCAATGGCTGGGGAATATTTCAACAGTTTCCCTTGGGATGATGGGGTAGGCATGCCGTCTCCCCTGCCCGGCGGCAGGGAATAATTAATGAGCCCGGGCTGTTCAAAAGCTTGTCCCGTACCTGATACGGGATGGTTAGATGCAAGGCTCCCGATATCCTGAGCCGTGAGGCGTTGTTCCGGGGGCATGTTCCGATCCCTTTGGGCCTCCGGAACAAGCCCCCTCCCCCGATGCCTCCGGCGAAGGATGAGGGAAACGCCGCAGATGGGCGTTTTGGAAGCCCGCCCGAAGGGCGGTGCTTCCCGGTGAGGAAAGGGTCTGTTTTTTATTGCGCCCCTGATCCCCGCCGACAAGGCGGGGATTGCGGGATTCGCTCCCGGTCAGCAGCCTGTGTCAGGCTTTCAGGATCATGGTGAGCGCCCCCGGGACGATCTCCATCTCGGCCGGCAGGGTGCCCGGCTGCTCCCCGTCGATATCGAGGAGGACCCGCTGATCCGAAGTCGCGGTCACTCTCTTGCCCGTCTGCATGGAAACCTGGCGGATGCTCTTGATCTTCCCGGTGTAAAGTTTGGGGAGGTGCCAGAAGACCAGCGGAAGGTTCATTGCGCCGATCACGGTTACATGGAAGATACCGTCGTCGGTCACGGCGTCCGGGGCGACCAGCATGCCGCCGCCGTGATATCGCCCGTTGGCGATGGCAATGTTCAGCACATCGACCGTCCGTTCGTCCCCGTCGTCCACCTTGAGGCGGATCCGCTTCTTGCCATAGGCGAACAGGGAGACCAGCGTGCCCCAGATGAAGGTGATGAACGGCCCGCAGGCCTTGCTCGTCCGGTTGACCCGGTCCACGACCTCTCCGCCGAGACCAAAGCTCGCGATGTTGTGGAAGTATCGGCTGCTCATCCCGCCCTGATGGTCCCGGAAGCGGATGCGCCCCAGATCAATCGTCCGGACATATCCTTCCCGGATTGTCTCCAGGGAAGCCCTGATCCCGGACGGGATATGCATGGTCCGGCAGAAGTCGCAACCCGTGCCGTTGGGGAGAAAGCCGAGAACCGCATCCTTCCGGAGGGAGCCTCTTTCGTCAAAGAAGCCGTTGACCACCTCGTTGAGCGTACCGTCGCCGCCGACGCAGACGATCCGGTCGGCGCCCTTGAGAAGCTGTTCCCGGGTCATCCAGGTGGCGTCGCCCGGTCCTTCGGTCATGCAAGTTTCAAAGGGACCCAGAAGGTCTTCGGCCATTTTGCCGATTCGGGGCCACTCTTTGCCTGTCGCTCCGTTTCCCGCATGAGGATTCACCACGAAGACTGTTTTTCCGGAATACAAGTCCCACCTCCCGCGCCCTTGGGCAGATTGTGAGGATTCGTACGGTAAAATCGGGAGCAGTATATCACAGATATTTCGATTCCGGTAGCTGAAAGGGCGCAAAATAATTGCTTTCCAGGCGGTTTTTTGATATCGATCAAAATACAAAGGGATGAGAGATTTCTCGGGGATCTTTTCCCCGCCGGGAGACCAGAAGGATCAGGACCGGGTTTCATGACACAGGATTGCAGCAGACTCAAATTCGTTTCCGCCTTCTTTTTTTTTCCGATGCGTTCCCTGCTGGGGCGGGTCGGTCTGCGTTACGATATATCCGCCATCGCCAATGCCTACTACCGGAAGGCGTTCGACCAGGTTCCCGCGGCCGACAAGGCGGTCATCCTTCCCCACTGCCTGATCGGAGAGAAATGCAAGGCGCATTTTTCCAAGGAGGGCGGGATCCTCTGCGTGAAGTGCAAACAGTGCCGCTGCGGGGAGATCCGGATCCTCTGCGAGGAGAAGGGATGGCAGTTCTACGTCTCACCCAGCGCGAACTTCACGAAACGTCTCGTCCGGCGGAAGGGGATCCGCGCGGCGATCGGCGCCGCCTGCGAAATCGAGATCGAAAAAGGGATCCGTTCGACCCCGATCACCCTCCGGGGGGTCCGTCTGAAGGAGAGGAAGGTGATCCCGCAGGTGATTCGGATGGCCCGGTACGATTGTCTGAATAACGATATCGACTGGGAGCTGCTTCGGAGGATGGTCCAGGACGGGACGGGGGGCGTTTGACGGTGACGAACTCGCAATAAGTCGTCAGTTGCCTCTTTTATCATTCCGGGCTTGACCCGGAATCCGTTATGACCGATTGAGGGGCTTTTTACGGGAGGCGTCTGACATGGAGCGTTCATTCCCGCATTCAACCCCTTCCGCTTCTCCGAAACCGGGAAGGGAATCCGACCGTGTGATCGTGGTCGGCGCCGGCGCCAGCGGAATGATGGCCGCCGGACGGGCCGCGGAAATGGGTGCCAAAGTTCTCCTTCTGGAAAAGACGGATGCTCCGGGAAAGAAAATTCTCGTCAGCGGGAAGAGCCGCTGCAATCTAACGAACGCCCGTGACCTCAAGGGTTTTCTCTCCATGTACGGCCCGAACGGCCGCTTTCTCCATGGCGCCTTTCACCGCTTCTTCCGGGACGAGCTCCTCGCCTTCCTGAAACAATACGGTGTGGAGACAAAGGTCGAACGCGGCGGGCGGGTCTTTCCCGTCACCGACGACGCGGCGGACGTCGTGAAAGCCTTCCGGCATTATCTGAAGGATTATGGTGTGAAGCTCAGCACCGGCCTCCCCGTGACCGGAATCGCCGTCCGCGCAGGTCTTGTTGAGGGGGTCCGGACGGAAGAGGGTCTTCTGCCCGCCCGCGCGGTCATTCTGGCGACCGGAGGCGCCACCTGGCCGGCGACCGGTTCCACCGGCGACGGCTTCCGAATGGCGGCGGCCCTCGGCCACATCGTGACGAAGCTCCGTCCCGCCCTCGTTCCGCTCGTCGTGATGGAGGTCGAACGGGCGAAGGCGATGCAGGGGGTGAGCCTCAAGAACGTCCGACTCACGGCCTTTCGCGGTCCGGCGGAGGGGACCGATCCCTCCCGGATCCCCGCAAAAGATATCGGCCGGGGGTTGGAGCAGAGGCGCCGGAAAAGTCCCATCATCGAGAGCCGGATGGGCGAGATGCTCTTCACCCACTTCGGGATCGGCGGGCCGATCACGCTCCTCATGAGCCTGGCCGTCGTGGACGCCCTCGCGGAGGGCCCGGTCGGCGTTGCGATCGATCTGAAACCCGCCCTCACGGCGGAAGAGCTTCGCGCCCGCCTCCAGCGGGATTTCGACAGCTTCGGCAAACGGGGCTTCCGCAGCCTCCTGGCGGGGCTCCTTCCCCATAAAATGATCGAACCGTTTATAGAGATGTCCGGCATCCCCGCGGATCGGCCGGGGCATCAGATCACCGCCGAAGAGCGGGAGAAGCTTCTCAGCCTTCTCAAGGCCCTCCGCTTCAACATCAAAGGCCCCCTCCCCATGACCGCGGCGATCGTTACGGCGGGCGGGGTCGCACTCGAGGAAATCGATCCGCGGACGATGGCCTCGCGCCTCATTCCCAACCTCTTCTTCTGCGGGGAAGTGATGGACCTCGACGCCGACACGGGGGGCTACAATCTCCAGGCAGCCTTCTCTACCGGCTTCGTCGCGGGCGAGGCGGCCGCGGCCATCCTGCAAGAATTTACGGGAAAGTCATGATTTTTTACGCACAGGTTTGCAAAATGGTCGGTTTCTTTGCATGGGGTGATTCCGGGAAACGAGGATTCTGTGGATTTTGGATGATTCCAGGTTCTTAACGAAAGGAGCGTCCCATGCCTGCTCCCCAAGAAGTTCTTCGTGGAGGCGAAAAAGCCCGCCGTCCGCATTGCCGAGGATGCCGCCCCCGCATCCGCACCATCGACTTCTCCAACCCGGAGGACCGGGAGCGGCATGACCGGAGGATCGCCCTGGTCGAAGCGATGCTCGCTCTGCACCGGCGGCTGGCCGCCACCCGGACGGATCACGAGCAGACGAACCTCAAGCGCCAGATCGACGCCACGGACCGCCGGATCGACCGCCTCGTTTACGACCTCTACGACCTGACGGAGGAGGAAATCCGGATCGTGGAGAAAGATTGACAACAGACTCTTGTTATTGGATGATTAAATCACAGATGGCTATCGAATTGGAGAAAAGCGGGAAGTTAGGGAGGTGATATATGAAAACCGGAACAGAAATAAGAGAGCCTCAGATTGTCTTTCGTGGGGGAAAACCTTCAGCCGTCATTCTGGACATCGATGTGTATCAAGATCTCTTGGAGCGACTGGAGGATGTTGAAGATCTTCAAATGTTGGCGCGGATGAGGGAAAAGCCCTTGAGCTTCAGAAAACTCGATTCCTTCTTGAAGGAGTACTCGTCCGGTGTATGAAATCTTGATCGAAAAGGCTGCGGAGAGAGATCTGAAGAAATTGTCGGCCGCGGATTTCGAGAGAATCATTCCCCATCTGAATGGTCTCGCCGAACAAGCCAGGCCAGCCGGTTCTCGAAAAATAGGCGGTTCGGAACACGATTGGCGGATTCGGGTCGGGACATATCGGGTCATCTACGAGATCGACGAAAAGGGAAAAACGGTCAAGATCTTGCGCGTCCGTCACAGGCGAGAAGTTTATCGCTGACGCACCCTGCCAACATCTTCCATTCGACTTCGCCGATCCGGAGGACCGGGAGCGGCATGACCGGAGGATCGCCCTGGTCGAAGCGATGCTCGCTCTGCACCGGCGGCTGGCCGCTGCCCGGACGGATCACGAGCAGACGAACCTCCAGCGCCAGATCGACGCCACGGACCGCCGGATCGACCGCCTCGTCTACGACCTCTACGACCTGACGGAGGAGGAAATCCGGATCGTCGAGAAAGATTGACAAAACACATTCCATATTGCATGATGATGGACACGTGATGAATTAAGGGATTTTCTGTGACCAAACAGGACAAGATCCATTACTGGATTGTTGCTGCCGCGAATGACTGGCGGGTTTCCGGACATCTTTACGAGAAGAAGGATTATTCCTACGCTCTTTTCTTCGGATACCTGACCATAGAAAAACTACTCAAGGCCCTTTATGTTTGTCGTTACGATGATGCTCCGCCTCACACGCATCAGTTAGCTTTTCTGGCGGAAAAAGCGGGTTTGGAACTGGCGCCGGAGAAGCTTGAATTGCTTGAGTCAATAACGGATTTTAACCTTGAAGCCCGTTATCCGGATGAGCAGTTTTCCTTTTACAAGAAATGCACACAGGAATTCACAGAAGGCTATTTGAGGAGAATCGAGGAGGCGATGACATGGTTGCGCAGCTTGATTCCATCATCGATATCGTAAGAAAATACGTCGCCGAATTGGAAAGGCATAGCATCCCGGTTCGGCAAGCTATCCTTTACGGTTCGTTTGCCCATGGGCAAATCCGGGAGGAAAGCGACATCGATGTCGCCCTGGTCTCGGAGTCGTTTACCGGTGATCGCTTTGAGGATCGGCGGCGAATCGTTCCGCTCCGGCGAAAGATCGACAACCGAATCGAACCGATGCCTTTTACGCCGACCAGATTCTCCGACGGCGGCAATCTCATAGATGAAATCAAAAAAACCGGGATTAGAATTGACTGAATAAACAACTGCCGACAATAATGCCATGATAATTTTTCCCTATTTTTTTTCAAAACCGCCGAGCCTCAAACAGCTCCCCCTTAAACGTTATCTAATCAATTTTTCTTTGGACAGGCTTGCTTTAGGGGTCGACAACATCCATATCGATGTCCACATCAGCCCCCAGGTTCTCAGCGCCGTCAAACGCGCGGTTTATATTTCAATGATTAAACACAGCCAATCTGAATACTTTTTTGAGGATCACCATAAAGACCCCCGTGAAAATGAAAAACTGGCTTTAAAGAATGTTTGCATAGAAGTTTTGCTGGAAGGAATAAACAATGCCAAATCCAAATCGGAAGTTCAGATCGATTTCCTGGGGCAGGCTGCCCTTGCAAAAATGTTTCTTGAAGAGATCGGGAACGCATATCGAAAATTGGTAACAAACTTTGAAACCCTCATGAGAGACTTTGAATTATCCCGAAGATATGACCAGGTAGAATGGTTAAAAATGAAGGAGAAGCTGACGGAAATCAAGCATAATCAGAGGCGGATTGTTCGAGTGGTGGGAAAAGAATTGTTTCAAGTGCTGGCTGATGTTCACGCCAAGAATCTAAAAAATATCCGTGAGTCGAATTTTCCTGTCGAGTACATTCTTCCGGACAATTTTTTCATCAATCCGACGCTTCATACCGATAACGTTGCAGATGATTTTTTTCTCGCAGATGCATATGTGCTCCTGGGCCAGCGATCCGATGAGCCCAATAATTACAACAGTCTTAAATCGATCATCGATGGCCTGTTGGGCAAAACGGATTTAGAGCGGGAGGGCGCCACCGACGGTGAAAATGAAAACAGAGAAACAAAGGAAGCGGACATTCTATCCGATGAGGGCAATGCATTGGATCCCTGGTTGATGGGAATCGACAATATCGACCTGATGTTCAACTGCTTCGATTCTAAAGAACAGTATAAAAAAGCCAAAGAGCAAAAAGAGCCGAAAAGCATTCTTCTCGAATTGAAATCGCGGATGAAAATCCAAGAGAAGCTGCTAAATCTCTTTTATCGGAAATTCAAAAAATCCCGGCTGTTAAAACTGATCGTGGCCGCCTATGAAATGAAACCCGTATACCAAAACTTCTGCCCCCCGCTGCGACCGATGCAGATCCGGGAATATCTGGTAAAACCCGGGTCGAGAAAATCCATTGTTCGAGAATTGCAGCGCCGGAAATCATTTAAGGTCAATTCTCTTTTACCGCTCCAGGAAACGATCCGCCGGATAAAAGGAAGTTCCACTCGAAACAAGAAGGAGCATCTTCTGAGTTTTCTCAAAGATTTTCTCCGGTATCACAGGGACCTGAAAAATGGCCGACTTCTGAAACAGGCCATGGACGCAATCAACCTTGTAACGGATAAAAATATTTTATTGCTGTCGAAGAAAAATCAATTGCTGTATGAGTATTTGCTGCCGGAGGAACGGGTCAAGGAAGAAAAACCCATCATCAGTCACGTCGTTATCAAAGCGGACATTCGCGGCTCGATGGATATCACGCACACGATGAGAGTCAGGGGGCTCAACCCGGCATCCTATTTCAGTCTTAACTTTTTTGATCCGATCTCCGAAATCCTCTGCGATTATGATGCATCCAAGGTATTTATCGAAGGAGACGCGATTATTCTGTCCATCTTTGAAAACGAAGACACGGCACAGGGCTGGTATAGCGTGGCCCGGGCATGCGGACTGGCGGTCAATATGGTTAATATTGTGCGGCAATACAATGTTAAGAATCAAGAGCATGATCTGCCGATTCTCGAATTGGGAATCGGGATCTGTTACAAGCAGAGCCCTCCGGCGTTTCTATTCGATGGCGATTCCAGGATTATGATTTCCCACGCAATCAATCTTGCAGATCGACTGTCCAGCTGCGACAAAAAGTTGCGCAAGTGTTTCAAGAAACGAGATCGGATGTTTAATCTGTTTGTATTTCAGAATGTTCGGGATGAAGACATCGAGGCGACGGCAGATGACCTTTTTCTGCGATACAATGTCAACGGGATTGAACTGGACCGGGAGGGTTTTGCCAAGCTCTCCAAAGAAATCAACCTGAAAAGCGTTGTGTATCCGACAGAAAATAATGAAAAAGTCACGCTTTACACCGGAAAGGTGCCGACATTAAGCGGAAAGTATCAGCGCTTGGTGATTCGAGAAGCCGCCATTATGGAGGTCAAACCGGAAACCATGGATGTGATCGGCCCAACCTCCAGAACATACTATGAAGTTTGCACCCAACCGGCCATTTACGAATTCATCGACAACCACTCCTAACAGGCTGTTGAAAAACGCCCATCTGCGGCGTTTCCCTCATCCTTCGCCGTTCAACGTACCATACAGTACGCCTCACGGCTCAGGATTTCGGAGGCCTTGCATCTGGCCATTTTTGAACAGCC
>JAPLJW010000182.1 GCA_026388365.1 Deltaproteobacteria bacterium
ACATTGGCGCCGCCGCTGCCCGGAAAACGCTTTTTGGGGTTCTCGTAGTTTCCGATGCAGGTGGCATTCAGATTTCCGTATTGATCGATTTGGGCGCCCCCCAGGAATCCGACATCCGCGAAACCCCGATGAACGATATGGCCCAGACCGTCCAGCGTCGACGTAATGAAGGCGGGCTTCGCGATACCGGTCAAACGCGGATCGGCAACCGACAGGGATGAGTCGACCGGCTTCAAATCGCCGATGCCTGTCTCGACGATATAATGGCAATGAGGCGCATGGGACAGTTTGGCCACGGTTGTCGCCGCCATGGGTAAGCCCGTTCCCGCCACGACGATATCATGGTCTTTCAGCTCGCGGGAGGCGGCGATGATCATGAGCTCTTGAAGATTGAATTCTCCGGGCCGCTTCTCTTGCAGCCCCAGCGAGGGGCTGACCAGGCTGGTCGTGTATTCCGAATAACCCAGGCGGGGATCAATGGCCAGGCGGCGGTATGTCAGCGGCGTTCCGGCGATTTCGAGATAGGCGGTGAAATCCTCGACACCGTAAACAAACCGGTCCAGGTAAGCCTTGAAGCTTTCCGGTGTGCTGGAAATCTTCTGGTAATTCCGGAGCGCCTCATAGTCATAATCATAACAACCGGGGACGCTGGACGGATAAGCGCCCCAGGGGCAGTGGACAATGGCGTCCACCCGGAAGAACGGGATGATGGTGGACTGGGGATTGCGCCGGATCTCATCGTTGGGGATCAATTGTTCCGTGACCAGGATCACCTGGCGGGCGGCCTTGGCGATATACTCGTCTGCAAAACTGGATCCGTCGATCTGGCAGTTGCCGCTTTCGTCGCAGCGGGGCACGTGGATGACAGCCAGATCGGGAGTGCAGGCAGGCAGGAGGACCACTTTCTGGTTCGTGAAGGGGCAATTCATCCGTTCATACTTTTTAGCCTTCAGGACCTGGTACTGGAGCATATCGGAACCCAGCATGGACGTCGTCGGGATGAACGGAAAACCGAGGGAACCGGCCAGGTAACGAAATGTCATCGCACCGTGCTCATAGTCTTCGGAGAGAAGTCGCCCCTCCTGGACGCCGCGACAGAAGTTTTTCGGCAATCCGAGACGTTCCATGTTCACGCAGCCGGATTCGATGGACTTCACGAGCCCGGCGCCGATCAGGATATCCACGGAATAGGAAGGATTCACACTGGAAATATGCAGATCGCCGATTTCCTGACGGATCACTTCATGGGAAAAGGCCATCGGACTGCGGCACAGGGAAAATCCGCCATAACTCAGGTGCATTCCCGGATGGACATAACGAGAAACAGCCTCTTTCATGGTCATTAATTTGTTCTCTTGACTCAAACAGGAAACCTCCTCTTCGATTGTTATGAGCTCACTTTGGCGATGGCGTTCCGGATGGCCGATACGATCCGGTCGATGTCGGCCTTGGTGGCCACCAGCGCCGGGGCGAGGTTGATGATGTTGTTCAGCCCCGGCAGACTCCGGTTGGTCCTGCCCACGAGGACGCCCTGATCGGCAATGCCCTTGATAATGCCCATCAGAAAGGGTTCCGAAACCGGCTGCTTCGTTTTGCGGTCCTCGACAAATTCAATGCCGGCGAAAAGACCCCGGCCCCGCACATCCCCCACGATCGGAAAAGCCCGGAGCTCCTCCAGGCAGCCGTGCAGGTACTCCCCGACGACCCGGCTGTTCTCGCAAAGATGCTCCTCTTCAATGATCCTGGTGCTCTCCAGGGCTGCCGCACAGGCGCCGGCACAGCCGCCGTAGGTGCTGATGTCCCGGAAATAGGCCATCTTGTCGGCCGGATCATTGAGAAAGACGTTAAAGACGTCCTCCTTGGCCACCGTGGCGGACAGGGGCATATAGGCGCTGGCCATTCCCTTGGCCAGGACCACGATGTCCGGATCCACGTCGAAGTGTTCATAGCCGAACATCTTTCCCGTTCTGCCGAAACCGCAGACAACCTCATCCATGATCATCAGGACTTCGTATTTCCGGCAGATCTCCTGGAGAAGCGGATAATACTCCTTCACCGGCTCAATAATGCCGCCGCCGGCCGTAATGGTCTCGACGATGATCGCTCCCACCGTGTCGGGACCCTCTCTCCGGATCACCGCCTCCAGGACCTTGGCGCACTCGATGCCGCAGCCGGGATAGGTCTGGCCAAAGGGGCAGCGGTAGCAGCAGGCATGGGGAAACTCCACAAAACCCTCGGGAAAGGGACCGTAGCTTTCCCTCCGCTCCGGCTGGCCGGACGCACTCAAAGCCGCCAGCGTGGTGCCGTGGTAATCCCGGTTGCGGTAGAGGATCTTGTACTTGTCCTTATCTTTATATTTCAAACGGAAATACTGCCGGACCATCTTGAAGGCCTTCTCGTTCGCTTCCGAGCCGCTGTTGGAAAAAAAGACCTTGCCCAGTCTGGGCATCAGTGAAATCACCTTGCGGGCAAACTGGATCGCGGGAATGTTTCCCGCCGTGCTTGCATAGAAAGGCATCTTCTTCAACTGGGCGCATACGGCTTCGGCGATGGAATCCCTTCCGTAGCCCACATTGACGCACCAGACCCCGCCCGACGTGGCGTCCAGATACTCCCGGCCCCGGATATCCTTCAGGACCAGACCCCGGCCTTCCACCATGACCGGAGGCTCGCTCGTCTGGAAGACCTTATGCTGCATCAGATGATGCCAGAGGCAATCCCGATCCTGCTTCAACAATGCTTCAACATTCTCCTGCATCAGATCCGTATGGCTCATGATCCTAACCCCCCTTGAAAGATGGGACACGATGCGGCATCATGTCCCCGTAAAGATGACGGCCGGCGGCTTTCCTTAACAGCCTGTTAAAGCGTCAGCTCCGAGGCTTCGGTAATCTCGTGCCGGAGCTTCAGAAACGCCATGTCCGTATGCTCCCGGGGCCGGGGCAGATCGACCGGGTAGACGACGTGCATCCGTCCCGGCAGCTTGCCCTCCATCGTGACGATCCGGTCCGCCAGATAGATCGCCTCGTCGATGTTGTTGGTCACAAAAAGAATCGTCCGCTTTTCGGTCTCCCAGATGCGGGCGGTCTCCTTCTCCATGAAATACCGGGTCTGGGCGTCAAGCTGGCCGAAGGGTTCATCCAGGAGCATGACCTGGGGATTGTTGGCATAGGCCCGCGCGATCCCCACCCGCTGCTTCATGCCGCCGCTGAGCTGGTGGGGATAGTGGTTCTCAAAACCATCCAGCCCTACCAGATTGATGTAATGGGCGGCGATTTCTCGCCGTTCTTTTTTGGGAATCCCCCGCAGTTTCGGACCCATTTCCACATTGCCCAGGACGGTTTTCCAGGCAAATAGCATGTAGCCCTGAAAGACCAATCCCCGCTCCGGCCCCGGACCTTCCACCTCCTGACCGTCAATCAGGACATGTCCTTCCGTGGGGGTCTCCAGACCGGCGATAATACGCAAAAGGGTGCTCTTGCCCGACTGCCCCGGTCCCAGGATAACGACAAATTCGTTCTCCTTCACATCCAGACTGATGTGATCGAGAACATGGACCCGCTGCTTCCCCTTCTGGATGAAAACCTTGGTGATATCCTTACATTCGATCTTGACCTGACCGGGATGCCTTTCTTCTTTCAATCTTCTCTCCTGCTTGATGAAGTGATGAATCGCCCAAACTGACCGGCACAAACCCGACGGGGATCTTCTACCGACTATCGATCTCCCGCTTCCAGGGGCAGACGAACCTTTCTAAAACCGATACGAGTTGACTCATGGTCCAGGAGACCAGCGCAATAACGACCATGCCGCCCACGACCATGGCCGGCCGGGAGAGGTTCATGCCCAGAATGATGATGTATCCCAGACCGGAGCGGGCGCTGACCAGCTCTGCCGCGAGCACACAGCTCCAGGCGATGCTCAGCGCGATCTGCATCCCCGCAAAAATGGCCGGAAATGCCGCCGGGAAGCAGACCTGGATGATTTCATGGCGGCGGTTGCCGCCCAGCATGCGGATCACGTCATAGAGCTCGGGCTCCACCAGACGCACGCCATTGTAGGCATCGAGCAGACAGGGCACAAAGGTGCCGATGATGATGATAAAGACCTTCGAGGTCTCCCCGATGCCGAACCAGAGAATTGCGATGGAAATCCAGGCGAGGGGCGGCATCGGCTTGAGGAGATCGAAAAGCGGCTTCACGATGGCGTTGACATAGCGGTTCAGCGCCATCATCAGGCCCAACGGCACCGCCACCAGAGAGGCGATGGTAAAACCAATGAGAATCCGCTGGGTACTGGCCCAGACATGACCCAGCAGTGATTTCCCGGCCAGAGGATCGAACATCATGCGCCACAACTGGAGGACCACCTCGTAGGGGCGGGGCAGACCGCTTCTGAAGGCCCGGGCCGCGGCCGCCCAGTCCCAGACCAGAAAAAAGGCCAGCGTGGATACGCCATAGAGGAACCAGCGGTTCGTCAGGATCATTGACAGGGTAAGCGGTCTTCTTTCCTGAACCTGTTGCTTTATTTCATTGGCAATATCGACCACGTGACGCTACCTCCTGATCCCGGCCAGCAGTTTCTTCTCGAAATAATTGATGACAACCCCGATCACGACGCCGGTGAGTCCTATCATGATCATGCCCAGCAGAACCATGTCGGGCAGGGCGAGTTTGCGGCCCATGGTGATGAGGAAGCCGAGCCCCACGTCGGCCGCCAGCAGCTCGGCGGCGACCAAAGTGGTCCAGCAGATGGCCAGGGCGATCTGCAGGGCTCCAAAGACCATCGGCAGGGCCGAGGGGATGCAAATCTGTTTGAAGATCTGCCAGTCCGTGGCCCCGTAAGTCCTGGCCATCTGAATCAGCGTGGGATTCGTCATGCGAACCCCTTCGTAGGAATTGATCACGCAGGGTACAATGCCGCCAATCCAGATGATAAAGATCTTGCCGCTGATGCCGATGCCGAACCAGAAAATAACCAGGGGGATCCAGGCGACGGCAGGGAT
>JAPLJW010000338.1 GCA_026388365.1 Deltaproteobacteria bacterium
AAGACCGTAATCGGTGATATTCTTGATCACGCCCTCGACAATCTTTCCCTCTTCGATATTCTGCAGCGTGTCGAGTTTTTCAACTTCTCTCTCCTTTTCCAGAATGGTTCGGCGCGACAGGACGACATTATTTCTCTTTCTGTCGTATTTCAGCACATTGAACAGAAAGGATTGGCCGACGTACCGGTCCAGGTCCCTGACCGGACGGATATCCACCTGGGACCCGGGAAGAAAGGCGGGAATGCCGATATCCACGGAAAGTCCCCCCTTAACCCTTTCAATGACCGTTCCTTTGACGGGGGTATTCTGCTCACAGGCAAGCTTCACATCATCCCAAATCTTGATTTTAGCGGCTTTGTCTCTTGAAAGGACGAGGTTTCCATCCTGATCGCGGCGATCCACAAGAACCTCGATCTCGTCCCCGACATTGATGGTGATGTTGCCCTGATCGTCGCGCAGTTCCCTCGCCGGAATATATCCTTCCGTCTTCCATCCAACATCCACCATAACGGTGTCCGTGTTGATCTGCACCACCTTGCCGGTTAAAACGCCGCCCATCTGAACGGACTGCAGACTCTGTTCGTAAAGCTCCTTGAAGCCGGCACTCTCTTCTTTCCCCTGTAGCGAATCACCGGGGATTTCCGCGGTCTTTTCTTCACCGATTTTGCCGCTTGCATCCTGATTTGAGATTAAGTTATCATCGTTACCCATTCAACCCACACCCCCTGAAAGTTTTATGATCTCCTTACGCACTGCGATTCACTAACACACTGATTTTTAAATATCAAGTGAATTCAGGCAAAAAACATTACCGAAACGGACAGACACGTTCTACAACGGATATCATGAAATCGACGACTTGCGAAATGGATTGATTTGAGGAATCGACGACGAAGGCATCCGCGGGGATGACGAGGGGCGCAATGGAACGCCCGCGGTCCTGGCGGTCCCGAAGAAGCAGATCATTTTCGATATCCGTGAGGTTGACCCGTTCTCCCTTGCAGACCATCTCCAGATATCGCCTTTTCGCCCTTACTTCCACCGACGCATCCAGGAAGAATTTGACGTCGGCATCCGGAAAAACAACCGTTCCCATATCGCGCCCTTCTGCGAGAATCCCTCCGGCAGCAGCCAGCTCTCGCTGCACAGGGAGGAGGTTTTCCCGAATCTGCGGAAGGGCGGATATGATCGACGCCAGAAGGCCGATCTCCTCGGTCCGGATCTTCTCCGAGACATCCTCGCCATCAACCATGACTCGGACGCGTCCCGCCTCATGCTTGAGCGATACCTTCAGGAGCCGGCCTGAATCGGCAATGGTCTCCGCCGCGCCGTTCCATCCTTCGCATTTCAATCGGTAAGCCACGGCCCGATAAAGCGCGCCCGTATCCAGACAAATGAAGGAAAGCCGTGATGCGAGGATCTTACTGATCGTGCTCTTGCCGGCCCCCGCCGGACCGTCAATCGTAATGATCGGACGTCTTTTCAATTGACTCCCCCTCAATGTCCGGCGGTTCTATACCACACGGATCTGTATCGAACAAGGTCCGATCACGGAAAGATTCTGTCTTCCATCCGCCGCATCGGTCGCCGGTCAAGCGGATTCACTGAATTCGAGTCCGGAATATATGAGTCCAGAATATATTGATTACATCGTAGAAAAAGGATAGGATGAAACGAAATGATGAAAAAATCCCTCCACGGAAAAGGTAAGGAAAAAGGCAAGAGGTTCCAATTGCATACGAGACATATATCCTTGAAATACTGCATCACATTATTTTTATTCTCTCTGTTTCTAATGAGGTGCATTTTACCAGGGGTGGCCGAGGCATCCTTCACCATCGAGGACGAAAAGAAACTGGGAAAGGAATTCTACGAAAAACTACAGAAGGGACATTTCCTTCTGCAGAACGAACAGGCCAATAGCTACCTTGCGCTTCTGGGCGAGCGGATTCTTGCCTACAGCGAAAAGGCGCCGTTTGATTTTCAATTTTCCATTATTCGGAGTTCCGCGATCAACGCATTTGCGACGCCGGGGGGATATGTCTATGTGAATCAGGGGCTGATCAACCTCGTCGAAAATGAAGCGGAACTGGCCGGCGTCCTTGCCCATGAAATTGCGCATGCGAACGGCCGGCACATTGCTGAAATTATCGACAATTCGACGAAACTCAGCATCTCCGCATTGGCGGCCATCATCGCCGGCGCATTTCTGGGTGGCGGCGGGGACCTCACCGCCGCGGTGGCCAGTTTTTCAATGGCTGCGGCGACATCCCTTTCCCTGAAGTACAGTCGCCAACAGGAAGAATCGGCCGACCGGACAGGTTTGTCCTATCTCGTTGCCTCAGGATACGATGGAAAATCAATGCTTGATTTTCTAAAAGTCATGAGACGTTACGAATATTACTCCAACACCATACCGTCCTATTTTCTCACCCATCCGGGAACCGATGAAAGAAGCCATTACATCGACGCCCTGCTTCAAACGACATACCAACGGGGTGGAGCGGATCATATCATTGGGAATTTGAGACGGATCCAGGTCATCCTGCTCCTCGACACAAAGGCTCCGGATGCCAATCTTCTCTATTTTCAGAAGGATCTGAACGAGCATCCGGAAGATCCGGATCTCCTCTACGGTCTGGCCATAACCGAGGACAGGCTGGGGCTGACCCGGGAGGCTCTCGAACATTTCCGGAAGGCTCTTCGCCTTGCACCGGACGATCCGGATATTCTCCGCGACCTGGGGATTGCCTTATTCAAGCTCGGACAATTCGATGATGCCGCCCAAAATCTCAGCCGCGCAAACAGACTCCGGGAAAACGATACGGATACAAATCTTCATCTCGGGAAAACCCTTGAAGCCCTCGGCGATGTTCCCGGTGCGCTCCGTCTGTACAAAAAACTGGAGGCGAGGCGTCCGGATGATCCGGAAATCTTCTACAACCTGGCGATGGTTTACGGTAAGACAGGCCAGACGGGAAATTCACACTACTACTTCGGTCGTTATTTCAAGAAAAAGGGGAAAGTGGACAGTGCCCTCTTTCACCTGAAGGCCGCCCTGAAGGATGTTCCTCCGGACCACCCGAAATGGAGCGAGATCAAAAAGGAAATCGATTCACTCTCGCACTGATCTTCCCCGGCAGCATCTCCTCTCGGAACATCACCGGGAACTTTTTTGGCACGGCTTTGCCTACCACTCCGCATCGGTTGACAACAATTTGGCAGACGCCTTCACGACAGGATCGACGCGGGGGATGCCGAACCTTAACCGGCGGAATCGATCTGCTGGGGATTCAATTCGCGGCGTGCGTAGTCGAGGTGGATCCTTTCCCTCTGAAAAAGGGCAAAAAGGTCCGGATCGATATTTCCGTCTTTCACCATCATCTCCAGGGTGTGCATGGCCTCGGAAAGAGTTTTTCCCTTCTTGTAGGGTCTGTCCTTGGCCGTCAGGGCCTCAAATACGTCTGCCAGGGCCAGGATTCGAGACTGAAGGGAAATCTGGTCGGCGCCAAGGCCTCTCGGATAGCCTTTTCCGGTGGGTGTTTCGTGATGGGCGGCCGCGTAGTCGGGCACAGGTTTCAGCTTCTTGGGGAATGGCAATTGAGAGAGTATCTTGTAGGTCATCGTGGCG
>JAPLJW010000310.1 GCA_026388365.1 Deltaproteobacteria bacterium
GATCTTGAGATGGGTGGCTGTGGGACATTTTCCGGTCCGCCATTTACCGGCCGGATCCGGATAAACGCGGCAGTACTTTCCCGTAGGGCACTCGATGACCTTGCCGCAACCCTCGCACTGGTCGATGATGACATTGCAGGCGCCCCCGTTGAATCCGCAGCCCTTCTTCGTCATGAAACCGCACTCGATTCCGTTTTTAATCGTTTGACAAATCATGGTTCTCTCCTCTTTCTTTCACCTGTGGTGGAACTGTCAAATTCTAAGAGCCTGTTGAAAAAGGCTCGTTTACAGGCTGTTCAAAAACGGCCAGATGCAAGGCCCCCGAAATCCTGAGCCGTGAGGCGTACTTTAGGGTACGTTGAACGGCGAAGGATGAGGGAAACTTGAGCAGATGGGCGTTTTTCAACAGCCTGCTAAAAAAACCGACCCACTTCCAGCACCATGCTCATGGCCAAGTCAGGTCGGTCATTCCCTTTCCTTAAAAAGCGTGCCTTGCTATCAGAATACAGAAATGATGTCAAGGAAATATTTTACCGCCCTATTTCGCCGAAATCCCGAAAAGATTTCTGTACTTTGGGAGGTGAATCGATTGACTTTAGCGGGCCGTTCATGTTAGGCAACGCCAACGATGGTAACCTTTATTGGTCTTAGAAGTCGTGAAAATGGGGCGGCTTCGTAAAAAGGCTGCAGGCAAGGCGCGCGAATCCAGAGGAATGAGGCGTACTGTGTCGTACGCCGCAATAAGCCTGCCCCTGCGAAAGCAGGGGAAGGATGAAGCGCAACGCAGCATCCGGACTTATTACGAAGCCGCCAACTATCGGTGGCAAAATCTGTCATCGTGATTCAGAGCGGGCGCGACAGTGAGCGGAGGGTTCATGCGGTTTCTAAAAAAACCCGCTTTGGCCTCCGGTTTACGGGGACGGTCCCGCTCATGGCGGTTTGATAATGAAAAGATCAACGCTTCTTGGCATTTTCCTTCGTTCCCTGACCGTTCAGGTCTCCTTCAATTTCTGGAGGATGCAGAATCTGGGGTTTGCTTTTGCCATGCTTCCGATGATCCGTCAACAGGATGGTGATCGAATGCGGATCGCGGCGTCGCTTGCCGGCCATTTGCAGATGTTTAATACCCATCCCTATCTGGTTGCGCCGGTGATCGGCGCCGTGGTGCGGATCGAGGAAGAAGGGCGCGCATCGGAGGCGATGGATCTGAAGAAAGTCCTCATGAGTCCATACGCGGCGATCGGCGATTCTTTTTTCTGGGGGGCTCTCCGGTCATTTTCTGCCGTCGGAGCCGTGATCATCGCTTTCACGGGGATCCTTGCGGCGCCGCTCGCTTTTCTGTTCCTTTACAGTCCGTTCCATATCTGGGTTCGGGGAAAGGGTTTTCTCGAAGGTTATCGCCGGGGCAAAAACGGGATCGACTTTATCCGGGGGCTTGATTTGCCGGGGGCGGCCGGAAGGATTCGTTTCCTGTCGCTTATTCTGATCGGCCTCCTGGCGGCCGTGGCCGTTGAAATGGCCTTCCGCCCCTGGAACTTCCTGCCGGAAGTTCCGGCGAGGGCGGCAGCCTTGTGCTTGCTTATCCTTTTTTCCCTGGGGATTGACAAGGGGATCT
The DNA here is from genome assembly GCA_026388365.1 of Deltaproteobacteria bacterium. The sequence continues at coordinate 1,616 of JAPLJW010000310.1, forward strand.
CCCCGGTGAAGATTTTGTACGGAATGACCCTCTTGTGCATGGTTATTTCTTTCTGATATGGTAGAAATAAGAACGTTTGAAATCACGAACCGGCTGGGGATTCATGCTCGGGTTGCCGCCAAAATGGTGGAAACGGCCCATCGCTTCCAGGCGGAGATCATTCTGGAGAAAGATGGGGTCGAGGTCAACGGGCGGAGCATTCTGGAAATTCTTACGCTCTATTGTCCCCAGGGCAGCCGGTTGACCATTCGCGTCGAGGGAGTCGATGCGGGGGAGGCGGTTACGGCCTTTACCCGCCTGATCGAGGAAAAGTTTGGAGAGACGTGACGGCGGGGTGTTCGAAAACAATATCCGCTCTGCGGGAATAGCGGGAATAGAGGATCAGGGATTGCATGGCTGATGATGATCTGAAGAAAACGTTTGTCATGAAAGGGATCGGTGTTTCACCGGGAATTGTCATCGGCAAGGCCTATCTTTTCGATCGTCTGGATGCCCAGGTTCCCTTTTACAAGCTGAGCGATCCGGGGCTGGTGACCGGGGAAATTCGGCGTTTCCGGAAGGCCCTGCGGGAATCGGAGAAACAACTCCTCGAATTAAAGAACAGACTCGGCAATCTGGGCGGCGGGATGGAACCGCTCTATATCATCGATGTCCACATCA
>JAPLJW010000247.1 GCA_026388365.1 Deltaproteobacteria bacterium
AATGCAGCGGAGTGCCGCACCTCAGGAGGGGCAGGGGAAGTCCGCCCGGCGGGGGAGACCGGCGCGGGAGAGCGCGCTCGTAAGGGGGATGTCGGGGAGGATTTCCTGAAGGCGCCGCGCCGTCTCCAGGAGGGCCGGGAGGTCCACGCCGGTCCCCACCCCCATTTCCGCGAACAGGAAGGCCGTGTCCTCCGTGGCCGTGTTCCCCGAGGCCCCGGGGGCGAAGGGGCAGCCGCCGAGACCGCCCAGGGACGCGTCGAAGGTCCGGATCCCCGCCTGATAGGCCGCGAAGGTATTGGCGAGGCCAAGCCCCCGGGTGTTGTGGAAGTGCATCCCGAAGGCGACATCCGGGAATCGCTCCCGGCAGGCCCGCGCAATCTCTTCCACGAGGCGCGGGTTTCCGAAACCGACCGTATCGCAGAGGGTGATCTCCCGGATGCCGAGATTTGCGGTTTCTTCCACGGCCTGAAGGACGGCCCCGATCGGGATGCGGCCCTCGAACGGGCATCCGAAGGCGGTGGCGAGATCGACGCGGATCTCGATTCCGTCGGGGAAAAGTTCCTCCCGGATCGTCTTGAGGGCGGCGAGGGATTCCTCCGGCGTCTGCCGGACATTGCTGCGGTTGTGGGAACGGCTGACGGAGTAGAAGAAGTTGAGTTTGCGGAGGCCGCAGGCGGCGGCGGTGCGCGCCCCCCGGAGATTGGGGACGAGGGCGGTGAGCTTAACCCCTGCCAGACCGTTCACTCCGGCAGCCACCTCGCGGATGTCCTGAAACTGGGGGATCGCCTGCGGATGGACGAACCCCCCAATCTGGATCTCCCCCAGTCCGCAGGCGGCAAGCTCCCGGATCAGGCCGATCTTCTGGTCCGTCGCAACGAACGTCGCAAGATTCTGCAGGCCGTCCCGCGGCCCGACCTCGACGATCCGGATGCCCTCTGTGCCGGCCATGCCCGTTTCCTCACACTGGTCGTTTTGGAACGAGAATGCCGGTATCCTGCCGGCCGTTCATGTTTCCGTTCTGACCGAGACGAAAATCTTGTAAAGCATGGTGATCATCAGCAGCCCCAGCGCCCAGATCCCAATCGAAATGGCGATCTCCGGTCCGGTAGGCACATAATCCGTGATCGCTTCGAGAGGTGAAGGCACAAAACCTGTAATCACGAGGCCAAGCCCCTTCTCGATCCAGAGCGACAGGAACGTGAGGCCGCAGGCCAAAGCCAGAATGGGTTCCCGCGTCCGCGCCTTGGGAATGATCAACAATATGAATGCGGCAACAGCGGTCAATGCCGACACGCTCATCCAGTTCGCGATCATGTTGTGCCCCTCCAACCCCCGAAAAAGGTAGGTCAGGTGGTGCATATGCGCGGGGATCTGGCTGTAGAAGGCAGTGAAGAGTTCGACCAGGACGAAGAAGATGCTCGTCGCCAGGGCATAGGCCACGATTTTGGCCAGGGTTTGGATCGCCTTTTCCCCGGCGTCAAACCGCCCGAACCGCTTCAGGATCATGCAGAAGAGGATCAGCAGGGCCGGGCCGGAGGCAAAAGCCGAAGCGAGAAAGCGGGGCGCCATGATCGCCGTCAGCCAGAAGCCCCGTCCCGGCAGGCCTGCGTAGATAAACGCCGTAACCGTATGGATGCTGATGGCCCAGGGGATGGAGATATAAATGATCGGTTTAACCCAAGCCGGCGGCGGCACGCCTTTCTTTTCGCTCTCAAGGACGGTCCAGCCGGTAACGATATTGATCAGGAGATACCCGTTCAGGACAATCATGTCCCAGAAGAGAATCGACGTCGGTGAAGGATGCAGAAGAACGTTCATCACGCGTACGGGTTGGCCGAGATCGACGAAGACGAAGGTGATGCACATCACCACGGCGGAGACGGCCAGAAATTCCCCGAGAATCGTGATCTTCCCGAAGGCCTTGTGGTCGTGGAGGTAGTAGGGCAAAACCAGCATCACCGCCGACGCCGCGATTCCGACGAGGAAGGTGAACTGGGCGATGTAAAGCCCCCAGGATATATCCCGGCTCATGCCGGTAATCCCCAAGCCGTAATCGAGCTGTTTGAGGTAGAAGAAAAAACCGATTCCGGTCAGGAGCAGCAGAAAGGCCACCCATATTCCGTATCCGCGACTTCCTTTCAGGGCTTTTTCGAGCACGGCATCCTCACAAAATGTAGTAGATCTGCGGTCCCGTCCCCAGTTCCTGCCTTCGCCGGAGGGAGAATTTCCCATCCAGAATGCGGCGGACGTCCGATCCGGGGTCTTCTACATCCCCGAAGGTCAGGGCCTTTTGAGTGCAGGCGGTCACACAGGCGGGAAGGATTCCCTGGGCGAGCCGCTCCTCGCAGAAGTTGCACTTTTCCACCACACCCTTGGTCCGTGTTGGAAATTCCGGGTTGATCTTGCGGATGAAGGGTCTTGGATCCCGGTAGTTCATGCTTCTCGAACCGTAGGGACAGGCGGCCATGCAGAACCGGCAGCCGATGCAACGGTGGTAATCCATCATCACGACCCCATCCGCCCGCTGGAAAGTCGCTTGCGTGGGGCAAACCCGCACACAGGGCGGATTTTCACAGTGGTTGCAAAAAACCGGAACGGGAAGACTCTTAATCGATTCCGGTAGCCGGGGGTGGGTCTCCGCAGGAAAGACATGCGCCATCTTTTCGGCGCCGATCCAACGGATCTCGTCCTTGGGATTTCCGAAATCGGGTACGTTGTGCGCGATATGGCAGGCAGCGATACAATCCGTACAACCGGAACGGCATTTTTGGGTATCGATGACCATGCCCCAGCGCTTTGCCGTCAGGGCAGAACGGGGTTCCGAAACCGTCGGGGCGACACCCCCTGCGGCCGGTGTTCCTGCCTGAGCACGGTTGAAGACCGACGCCAGCGGGGGAAGAACCAGGCCGGCGGCAGAAATCCCCGCTATTTTTAAAAATTCTCTTCGTGTGGGTGCCATCAGCGGACCTCCTCGGGAATGATATGGCAGCTCCAGCAAGCGGGCTTGGCCCCGGCGTAATCGTGGCACCGGTCGCAGAACTTTCCCTTGTTGCTGTGGCATTCGAGACAGGTCCCGGTCAGGCTGATCTTGTAAACCTTTCCGTCCGCCGCCTTATAGGTTCGCTTGCCCTCCCGGACAACGCTGTCCCGCCAGGCGTTGAGGAGCCTCATATGGTTCGCCCTCATATACGGGGCCGGCTCCACGCAGAGCTTTTCCTGGAGCCGCTGGATGGCGGGCGTATCCAATCTGAGATCCGGCGGGGATCCTCTCCCATACCAGAACGGGCCGCTGACCAGGACCAAAAAGACCAGGATCCCGGCGATGATTTTTCCCCCGTCATAGAGTTTCATCGACTCTCTTTCCTCCGACAGGCTGCTGAAAAATGCCCATCTGCGGCGTTTCCCTCATCCTTTGCCATTCAACGTACTAATGAGTGCGCCTCATGGCTCAGGATGTCGGGGGCCTTGCATCTGGACATTTTTGAGCAGCCTGTAAAAAAGCTTATTCATCAACCTGCCAGCGGCTCGCCGCGCAGGTCGGTCGTTCTTTCCTTTTCACCCTTCATGATCAGGGCGTTGGCCACGAGTTCATGAACCCCGGTGACCAATACCCCCGGCACCCAGTATTCCATCAGCGTCGTCAGGACCGCCCGGTCGATGGCGCACATGCAGGTCAAGCGGTTCACCCCGTGTTTCTCCTTGACCGCCTGGACGGCCATGGCCCGCGGCATCCCGCCGCGCATCCGCATCTCCAGGTTCTCGTCGTTTCCGAGTCCCGCCCCGCCGCCGCAGCAGAAGGTGTTTTCCCGGATCGTATCCTCGGCCATCTCGTGGAAATGGTTGCATGCGTGGTTGATGATGTATCGCGGTTCCTCGAAAAGCCCCATCGCGCGGGAGGGATTGCAGGAATCGTGGAAGGTGACCCGGAGGTGGTCGTTCCGGGACGGATCGAGCTTCAATTTCCCGTTCCGGATCAGATCGGCGGTGAATTCACTGATGTGGACCATCTTCGTCGACCGGGCGTTTTCGAACCGCGTCCCGGTGATGGGGGAAACCGGCTCTTCGAGGAAATCGGCCGGGCCGTTCATCGTGTCCATGTACTGGTTGAGCACCCGCCACATGTGGCCGCACTCGCCGCCGAGGATCCATTTGACCCCGAGCCGTTTCGCCTCCGCGTAGATCTTGGCGTTGAGGCGTTTGATCATATCGTGGGAGGTGAACAGGCCGAAATTTCCTCCTTCGGAGGCGTAGGTGCTGAAGGTGTAGTCCAGGCCGATCTCATGCAGCAGCGCCAGGTACCCCATGCAGGTGTAAGTCCCGGGGTCGGCGAAGTAGTCGCCGGAGGGCACGACGAAGAGGATCTCGGCACCCTTCCTGTTGAGGGGTACCTCCACGCGCACACCCGTGCGGTCCGCGAGATCGTCCGCCAGGAATTCGAGCATGTCCTTGACGCCGCCGGGCTGGATGCCGAGATGGTTTCCCGTCCGGAAGCAGTTCGCCGCCGGTTCGGTGACCCAGTTGATGTTGCAGCCGACGAGGTTCAGGAGCTCCCGGCCCATCATCGTGATCTCTGCCTGGTCGATCCCGTAGGGGCAGAAGACGGAACACCGGCGGCACTCCGTACACTGGTAGAAGTAGTAGAACCACTCCTTGAGGACATCGACGGTCAGGTCGCGGGCGCCGGCGAGACGGCCGAAGAGCATCCCCGATTGGGTGAAGTAGCGGCGATAGACGGAACGCAGCAGTTCGGCCCGAACGACCGGCATATTTTTCGGGTCTCCGGAGCCGATGTAAAAGTGGCATTTGTCCGCACAGGCGCCGCACCGGACGCAGACATCCATGAAGAGCCGGAATGACCGGTACTTCTCCAGGCGCTCGCGTAGGCCCTCCAGAATGATCTCCTTCCAGTTCTCAGGCAGTTTCCAGTCCTCATCGGTGGGCTGCCAGGACCGCGGATTCGGAAGCTCCAGCGCGGTCAGGCTCTTGGGCGTGCCGGTGTAGCTCCAGGTCCCCGCACGGAAAACGGTTGGGGTCTCCATCCAGGGCGTCTCCGGCGGTTCGTAACGGACCGCGATCAGGTCGTCAGGTTTGGGTATCTTGGCAAAGGACATCGTTACTCCTTATCCACCGGCAGTCCCACAAGCTTCATCTTGTCCCTGAACTCGTCTTCGTATTCCTCATAGGTGTGGACCTTCACCGGGGCGTTCCAGGGATTGATATGCCGATTCATGCGGTTGTCGTTGGCAAGGTTTCGCGTCGGGCTCAGGAAGATCCCTCCCGCATGCATCAGTTTGCTCATCGGAAAGAAGACCATCAATGTAAAGACGAAGCAGAGGTGCATGTAGAAGAGCGTTCCGACCTTCTTCGGGACGACGGGCGAGAAGGTGACCCATCCCAGGGCCAGGTTCTTAACCTGGAGGAGGTCGGCGGGAAAGAAGTGCCTCATCAGGAGGCCCGTTCCCACCACGCCCAGAATCAGAAGCAATGAAAAATAATCGGTAAAGATCGAGATGTAACGCAACCTGGAACTGACCATCCTGCGGAGGAGCAGGAACGACAGTCCCGCAAGGATGGCGGCATCGCTCAAATAAAGGGTCGGAATGCCGATCTCGAAGAATCCGTCCAACGCGGAGAGGCTGTTGATCCAGCCGGCAATCGGCTCGATGAAAAAACGCAGGTGCCTTAGGACGATGATCAGAAGCGACCAATGAAAGAGAAGGCCGAAAAACCAGAGCCATTTGGCGCTATCGTACACCGGCCGCTTCTGCAGGATCTCCACCTTCGTATTCCGGAAGAGCGAACGGAACAGCAGGATCTCCAGGGCCATCCTTCCGATCACGCCCCAAAGGCCGGAGGGGTTATCCAGGGGGTTGGTTCGGATCCAGGGGAGGGACTTTTCCTGCCCGCAGGTACTGGGGATGCGGAAGGGAACCGGGGCCTTGGCCCACTGGACGACGCGACCGACAAACCCGACCATGAAGACCGCGAAGGCCGCGTAAGGGATGACGACGGTCAGCAGATAGGTCAGTCCGGTACTGTAAGCGAAACCCAGGGCCACAAGGGTCAGGATCAGGACGGCAATAAGTGATGTCAATAGATTCATGATACCTGTGCTTCTCTCATGATTTCCACGACGGCTCCTCGCCGAATTGAATCATCGGCTTTTTCATGTCGGCCATCGCGTTGACGATCAATTCGACCAGACCGCCGTAATAAAGACGGCTGCGCTCCTCTGCATGATAGTAGTTGATAATGTCCCGGATGGAGCCTTTGCAGTTGGAGCAGGGGGCGCAGACATATTTCGGGGTTTCCTGCGGTTCATCTTTGAATGCGTTGAGGATCTGGAGGAACTTCTTGCGGCTGCTGACCAGATTTCGCCATTCCGCAAAATTATATCCCGACATGATGGCGAAACCCGAACCGCCGCCGCAGCAGTAGTTCTCCACGCCGTGAGGCGTCATTTCCCGGAATCGCGGCGCGATCTTTCTGAGAATGCGCCTCTGGGGCTCGACGATTCCCATGGCCCGTACCACGTTGCAGGGATCGTGCAGGGTGACGGGAAAATCGTTCCTGCGGGGATCAAACTGCAATTTCCCGTTCAGGACGATGTCCTCCAGCGTGACCATGGCCGATTCGCGCGGGACATTGAGGTCACCCGTGAGCAGGCGGTCGGCGATGACGGTCAGCGCCTTATGCGCATGGCCGCATTCGCCGATGACGATCTTCTTGACCTTCAGCCTCCGGGCGATGTCCGCGTGCTTGACGGCGACGCGGGAGAACTGGACATCATCGTACCACAGGCCATAGTTGACCGCATCGTAGCCGGCCGCCTCCGAGGAGAGGGTCCAGGATATCCCGGCCGCCTGAAAAATGATGGCGAAGGCCCCGACATTTTCCGGCCAGGCCAGCATCTCGCCCGCATTGTGGAGCAGCAGGATATCCGCGCCTTCCACATCCCAGGGGATTTCGACTTTGTAACCCGTGATTTCTTCCATCTCTTCCTGGATGAACTCGACGCTGTCCTTCGCAGCAAGGGGGTTCATGCCGGTGGAGGAACCGACACGAAGATGCTGAACGGTGCCCTTTTCGTGGATCTCCTTGGGGGCGATGCCCATCTCCTGCGAGAAGAGCTTGCGGATCTCGTGATTGATCAGCCCGTTGTCCACGCCGATCGGGCAGACCGTGGCGCAGCGCCGGCAGAGCGTGCAGCGATAGGACAACTCGGCAAGACGCGCGATCGTCGTCCAGTTCAGATCGATGTCGCCGGTCAGTTTGGCGGTGATTTTCCCGCCTGGTTTGAGATATTTGTTGTAAATCCGCCGCAGGACCTCGGCACGGAACATGGGCCGGTGGATATCTTTTCTGCCGCTCATTTCATAAACGGGACAGGCGTTGGAACAGGTCTGGCATTTGGCGCAATGTTCCATGGAAAGCAGAAGAGGCTTCAGAAAGGTCCAGTTGTTTTCCTTCTCGAAAAGCTTTTTCAGGCCCGAAAGAAACAGGCGAACCAGCGCTTCCTCTTCCTCCTTGCTCGCAGGTTTGGGGATGCCGATGGCCACCGTGTCGTCCAGGGATGTCTCAATATTCTTGACCTTTTCCGGTTTCAGCGGGGGAACCGTCGCCTGATTGAAATCCTCATAGGGAGGGGGCAACGGCGATAACTCGCCCGGTTCAATGTGACACAGGCAGTCGGACGGCTTGGCCATGTCCGAGGGTTTCACGGTCTTTTTCATTTCATCTCCTTGGGCGCCGAAGACGCAATGTCGAGCCAGGATTTCCGTCCGTCCGCCCCGACATGCTTTGCCCCCCAGGTCGGTTTGAGTGCAAGATTCTCCCGAATGGCGGCCTCGATCGATCCACCCCGCCGGTTCGGGGCGTCGTCCCATTTAACATCGTGATAAAGGAAATACTTCATGAACATGTGGGACATGTGCGTCAAAGGGATATAGGCGATCAGAAGCGACGCCGTCACGATGGCCATGACCCCGGGGAGGCTTCGTCCCGGGGGGTAAGGGGAATGACCCGCCGTCAGCAGGCCCAGCGTATAGGCCTTGGCGCCTTCCAGAGCGGGATCGCCGGCCAGGCAGGCAACAAGGGCGGAAAGGAAAAAAAGAAAGATGAATCCGATATTGAAATAATCGGCAAAAGACGAATAATCTCTCAGTTCCGGATCGGTGAGTCGTCTATAGAGAAGCCCCAAAGATCCGATATTGCCGAGGATCAGGCCGCTCCATCCCAGGACGACGATGAGGCCGTCCAGAAGGGTCCTGAGAGCGGCGCCGGCGGCAAAGGCGATCGCTCCCCAGAGTGTGAAACCGGCATGTCCCAGCAGCAGCACAAAGGTCGCGATCATCAAGTACAGGCCGAAATGGAAGGGAAAGGAGACCCACCACAGTCCCCTGTTTTCCTTCCACAACCCCCGGATGAACAGGATCTCCGGCACCATGTATCCCAGTTCGTTCAGAAGTGATTTTTCCTGTTTCTTTTCCCACCAGTCCATCTCTTCCATATAGGAGCCGCCATAGGCGACCTTGGCGGCCGTTTCGTGCTGGACAGGATAGATTTCCCAGCGGACATGGACGGGAAGGGTCAGTTGCCTGTAAACCAGGTAACCAGATGCAAGGATGAACACCGTAAAGCACAGATAAGATAAAACATAGAATCCCATCGGGCGTTTCCTCTACTGGATGAGCGTGCGGACAAGGTTCAGTATTTCTTCCGGGGAAATGGGTTTTGAAACGAACCCTTCCGGGGCCGGTATCTGATGACGGGAGGAGATGAAACTTCTGAAGTCCTCGGAGACTCCGGTGACAATAATGACCGGGATATGTTTCCATCGGTCGTCCGTTTTCATCTCGCGAAAAAACTTGACCCCTGATTTTTCCGGCATTGAGATATCCAGCGTAATCAGATCCAGAGGTTCTGCCTGAACCTTTTGCATCGCCTCCTCCCCGTCCTTCGCCTGAACGGTTTGGAACCCCTGATCCTCAAGCAGCGTGGAAAGGTAGGTGCGAATATCCTGCTCGTCATCCACTATCAAAATCCGTTTCTGGCTGGCCATCAATTCCTCCTTGATCACGCTTTGGGCGCTTCGGTCCCTGAGGCTGGACTCTTCCGCAGAAGTTTTACGATCATGCGGGTTCCTTCATTCAACTCCGAGTCTATTTTTATTTCTCCGCCATGGGCCTGCGCTATTTTATTGGAGATAAAAAGCCCCAGGCCCGTTCCGTTTCCCCTTTTCGAAGAGAAGAATAGGCTGAAGGCCCGTTCCCGGATTTCCTGGTCCATGCCGATGCCGTTGTCCGCCACGTCAAATTCGATGTGCTCCGGGTAGCCCTTCAATCCCATGCGCACATGATGGGCAGTTTTCTTCTTGTCCACCCGGCAGGCATCCATGGCGTTCTCTACGAGGTTGATCAGCAGGGAGCGCACCGCTTTGGAATCGGCATCAAATTCTCCGGCGTTGCGATCGAAATCGCACTTGAAGTCCATCCCCATTTCCTCTGCTTTGCCCCGCATCACGTCACAAACTTCTTCCGCCACCGACAGAGCGGATGTCTTTTTCAATTCCGGCACCCGGTCCTTGGAATAATAGAGCAGGTCCAACACCATTCTCCGAATCCGGGTGATATTCCGCTCCACCATCTTCCATCCCTGTTCGAAACGCGCCCGATCGTTTTTCGCAAGTCCCGTATTGACCAGGTAAACCCCCCCGTCGAGACTCGTCAGGAGGCCCTTGATTCCATGGGAGATCGAACCGATGACCAGCCCGAGAGAAGTAAGCTGGGACTGGAGCTGGCGAATCTGCGTGATGTTGGTGCTGATCTCGATCACGTTGTTGATCTGCCCCGCTGCATTGCGCACAGGCGCCGTGTACACCAGAACGTTGACCTGGTCCCCTTTTTGGGACGTCATCACCTCTTCCGTCTGGTGGACCTGACCGTCTTCAAACGTCTGCTTTACAATGCAGGGAAGGCAAGCCTCCGTCCGGTGCATATACACTTGGTGGCATTTGTCTCCCGGTGAAGCACCGAAATCCTCCCGTAGTCGCCGATTCGCATCGACGATCCTCAGGTTGGAATCCTGGATTGAAATGTAGCAGGGTACTTCTTCAAACAGATTGCGATAGCGCTCCCGGCTGTCCCGGATTTGATTCTGCAGGAGTTTGATTTCGGTGATATCCGTTGCCATTCGCATGACATGGGTTATCTCGCCGGATTCACTGGTGATGGGCGTGGTGTATACGAGCAGGGAGATTTCATTTCCCAGGTGGTTGATGAACTTCTCTTCGTTCCCATGACGTAACCCGTCCCGGAAGGTAAGCTCCGCCGGACACTGCTCGCAGCGCTCCGACCGGTGCTGATTGATTTGATAGCAATACCGCCCCTCGAAATCCCCGAAGTCCCGGCGAAAGCGTCTGTTCGCGTCGACGATCTTCAGATCCCGATCCAGGATCGTCAGATAGGCCGGCATCAATTCGAAATAGTCCTTATAGGGATTGTTGGTCATAGGATCACTTTTCCCTTGTCTTTACGCGTGCCCAACAGGGTGTTTCATCTCCAGGATCATTCGAATGTTGGTCAACAGGGTCTCTTCGTTGACCGGTTTATCCAGATACCCATCCGGAGGGGCGACGGGACGCTCGTAAATGAGTCTACGCAACTCCGGTTTTCCGGTAATGATACAGACCTTTGTGGAGGCGATCTCCGGATTGTTCCGGATCGCTTCAAACACGTATCCGCCATTTTTCCCCGGCATGGACAGATCCAGGGTAATCAGATCAGGTTTTTCCTGTATTGTCAATGCCAATGCCTGTTCGCCATCGGCCGCCTGGATCACTGTAGCGCCCTGATCCTCCAAAACCGCAGAGAGGAAGGCCAGGATATCCGGCTCATCGTCCACGACCAGAATCTTGAAGCCCTGCAGCGGCAGCGCCTCAACCGGCATGGGAATGAACACCGGGACGGAAACCTTTTCCGGAATGATCATGGCGTTGGCTGTCAGGTTGACCAGTTGCGTCACCTTCATCCCCAGTTTGTAATGACGGATGACGTCCGTTAAACCGTCGACGCAATTGTGGCAGGAGGTGACCACAGCCTTCGCCCCCGTGGCCTTCAGCTGGTCGGCCTTGATGATGGCCGATTTCAGGCGTTGGGGCGTATATTCCGACATCGACATCGCCCCTCCTCCGCCCGTGCAGCAATAATTCTCCGCACGGTTCGGATACATTTCCCGAAAATCGGGTACCAGCAGGTTCAACAGGTCCCGGGGTTCCTCGAAAAAACCGCAGCTTCGGGCGTTGTTGCAGGAGTCGTGGAAGGTATAAGAATCCTTGTTCTTTTCCCTATCGACCCGAATCCGGCCTTCCCTGATGTAACGGAGCATGGTTTGAACCGAGCTTTCCATCACAAAGGGCACTTCTTTTGCCGACCAGTTCGGCCCTTCGCAGCGGGTTGAGCGGTATCCATGCCCGCATTCGGACATCACCAGCCTTTTCCCCCGCAGTTCACGGACTTTATCGTAGACCCTCAGAGCGACCGCTCCGCCCAGCTCATCATCTCCGGAGAAGAGGCCGAAATTGGTCATGTCCCATCCCTCGCTGGGCATGGTCCAGTTTTCCCCGGCAAGATAGAAGATGCGGGCTGCATCGGATATCGTCCTGGGATCGTATTTCACCTCGCGGGGATTGATGGTGTAAACGATTTCAGCATCCATCTTGTCGATGGGAATCCGAGCCTTGGGATCCTTGAACTCTTCTTCCAATTCATCGGACAGCCATTCGAGGGTTTCTATGTATTCCTGAGGCAGAACCCCCATCTGGTTCCCCACCTCCCACTGATCTTTGCTGACGACGGCGACGCCTTCCGGCATGACTCCCACAGAAACGAGCAGCCCCCGGGCCATCCGGTTGAGCGTCGCAAAATCCACACCCATCGGACAATTTATTGAACATCTCCGACAGTTCGTACATTTTCCGAACACAATGTCCTTGAGTTTTACCAGATCCTCATCGGTGCGAATGTCCTGGGCGTGAACCCACCAGGGGAAAACCTTTCCCGTCCAGTCAAAGTTGCGTTTGAAAATCTTGCGGATCTGATCCGCCTTGTAAGCCGGCGCATAGGTCGGATCGTCCGGGTTGGCCAGGACATAGTGGCAGGATTCCGTACACATGCCGCAGTGAACGCAACCAACCAAAGAACCCACCAGCTGGCGGTTCAGTTTCTTGCCCATTCTTTCAATAACCTTGCCGGCTTTATGCGATCTCGCGTTTGGGATCATTCGTTACTCCTGAATCGATTTGATTTCTTTAAGTATGGGTCGGTTTCGGCTGTGGCACCCGCTTGACCGGATAGACGCCGCGATAACCCATGGTTCTCCCAAAGTAGAAGCGGGTAAACGGATAATAGAGATAATGGGAGATTTTACTGAAGGGCACATAGACCAGAAAGAAGGCGGTCATAGTGAAATAGACCGTCAACGGGCCTTCCCCCAGATCGGGACGGTTCGGCGCCGCAAAGATGGAAGCGAACGACCAGACCGTCAGCAGTCCCAGGGAAAACAGGTCATCCGGCGTGCTGATCAGGCGCATCACCGGATTGCTGAGACGGCGGTACATTCGATAGCAACCGATCGCGACGGCCGCCGCAAACAGGATCTGAAGCAGGCGGACAACGATCATGGGTTTCATCAGACCCGGCGCGTACGGAATGACAAAAGACATCGTGATGTTGGCGGCCACGGCCAGATGGAAGACCACGAATTGAAGGTAGAATGGAAACATGCGCCGGGTGCTCTCCATGGACCAGGGCATGGCGATATTCGCCCAGGAATAGATGATCCCTTTGAACGAAGAGGTATCCCTGCGCCCGGAAGGCGGTTGCCGATCCCGGGAGGCTTTGTATTTCAAAAGCCAGCGGATACGGATAATATAGACAATGGCCATAAAACTCAGGGCCATCAACTGCAAATCGTCGGAAACGAAACGAAGGGTTTCGCTCATCCTATCCTCCTGAACCTGTTTTTCTGATCCGGTATAAAAAATCAGGAAGTGAAACGCATCATCGAAGGGAAAACGAAAGCTTCCCCGTTGTCTTCAAGATTTTTTCATTGCATCTTTTGCAGATGTTCCTGGAAAACCTTTAACTCACGGGAGTCCCGAAGGCAGAAAACGACCTCCTTCGGTTCGACCGCTTTTTCCAAATACTCCCTGACCGCTCCCAGGGTCACGCGGGCTGAGACCTCCAGAGGGATTCCATAGAATCCCGATCCCATCGCGGGAAATGCGATTTTCTGAAGTTGAAGTTCTGCCGCCTTTCGTAACGTATTCAGCGTGGTCGCCCTCAGTTTTTCCTCGCTGTCCTCCTCCTGGAACCGGGGTCCGACGGCGTGCAGGATGTACTTGGCTTGAAGGTTTCCTCCGCCTGTGACGACGACATCGGTGATCTTGGCGTCGCCGGTCTTCTTCAACTCCTCCTGCACTTTGGGGCCCCCCTGGGTGGAAATCGCCGTGCCGAATCCAGATCCCAACGTCAAATCCGGTCGGGCGTAATAGACGATCCCGTCCATAGCACCAATATCGGTAATGAATCCAACCATCAGGCGGATTGTCTTCTCATTCACCCTGAATTCATTCAACATAACCAAACTCCCTTGATTGCATCAATGAATCGAATTGCCCCAACGAAAAGCCAACATCAGGGAGTTCGAAAAGGGAATGGTGGGGCAACATGCCATTGAGACAGCTATGGCCGTTTTACAATTTGATCTTCCTTCGTCGGAAAGCCTTTAAGCCATGTTGCCGCGCCAATATGGGGACATCAACATTCCAAGATGAATCGGCGTGCAGGATGTTTCCTGTTTTTTCGGTCCCGCAACCGCCATTCCCCAAAGGACGCGATCCCCTTCTTGCCGGATCGGGTCCCCTTCACCTTTATCTTGATGGTTCTGATGGAGCCGCCATCAGACGCATCCCGTCGGTTTCGAAAGACCGGCGAGCTTGCACGCCCCCTTGGCCGGTCCCGAGGGAAAGAGTTCATAAATCCGTTTGAGATTCAAATTCGTATCTTTACACATCTTCCTGATCATGGGAGCGATGCCGAACTGGGCATAGTAGTTCCTGATGTAATCTATAAGTTTCCAATGCTCCTCGGTCAGCGTTCCCTCGATACCTTCTATGGCAGCGTAACCCTGCGCAAAATCTCGATTCCACTTATCAAGTTCCTGCAGGAAACCATCCTCATCAACCTCGTAAGTCTTTCCTCCAACCTCTAACTGCGGCATATCTTTACTACCTCCCTCTTTTTATTTTTTGTTGATTCTACGAAGGCAACCTTATAGGCTCCGGCGAGAACGCGGGTCTTGGCGTCCCCGAAATGTCCGTAACAACCGGCGCCTCATTCGATTGCTCTAATAACTTGTTTCTCTGATAATCAATGGCCTGTTCCCATAAGGTCTTGGCCCAGCCTTTCGTTCCCGCGGCATGAAGGTGGGAATAGGTGGCCAGGACATTCTTGTAGCACAGACCATCTCTTTTCCCATGGATACCCTGTCCCCGCCTCACATTAAAAGCCAAGGTACCCCCCCCCTCCTCCCAATCCGGGATGTGGGAGTAATGAAACTCATGACCGTGAAGGATTTCCCCTGTGGGGAAATAGGGATTAGGCGTATCAACCTCAAGGATTGTGTAACCGTGACCCTGAGGACTTCCGTCTAAAACGAAGCGCAGTGGAAATACCCCCGCCATGGGAAATGTCTTCCCTTCCACAATCAGCTCTTTCCCCAGATACATCAGGCCGCCGCACTCTGCATACACGGGAAGCCCCGTCTCCACGGCTTCACGGATAGATTTACGGAAGCCGGCGTTGGCCGCCAAAGACGCGGCATGGGTCTCGGGGAAACCGCCTCCGATGTAAAGGGCATCCACCGGAGGTAGTTCCCTGTCGGTAAGAGCGCTGCACTCCACCAGGGATGCCCCTAATTTTTCGAGGGCTTCCAGATTATCCGGATAGTAGAACCAGAAGGCGGAATCTCTGATAAAACCGATCCTCGGGTGTCTCGACAGGCAGACAAACGATTCTCCTACTTTCCTGTCAAGGCCGTCGAAATGAACGGCAGGGGCTCCCTGGGCCATCTTCCACAATCGATCCACATCAACATACCGATCAACGATGCGGGCAGCTTCGTCTACTGCCCGGGCTGCCCCCGGATGTTCCCGCGGGGGGACGAGACCCATATGCCTCTCCGGAAAGACTCCCCCCTTGATCTTGGGAACAGCCCCTAATATGGCCACGCCACAACGATCTTCGATGGCAGAACGTACCATGGATTCATGACGCGTCCCTCCGATCCGATTCAGGATAACGCCTTGGATCGCAACCTGAGGATCAAAATGCTGACAGCCGAGAATCATGGCGGCTACCGTACGCGTTGCCATGCTGCAGTCCACGATCAGTATGACCGGTGCCTGCAGCAACTTGGCAAGTTCCGCCGTGCTGTAATTTCCCTCTCGGTCCATCCCATCGAAAAGGCCCCTGTTGCCCTCCACCAATGCGCCATCCGTTTGCTGCACACGGGTGTAAAAGGATGACATGATCCCTTCTCTTCCCATCAGAAAGAGATCCAGATTGTAGCAGGGTTGACCCGTTGCCATTTCAAGCCAGGCAGCATCGATATAATCGGGACCCTTTTTAAAGGGCGATACCGTCTTTCCCCGATGGCGAAGGCAAGCCCCCACGCCCACGGTCAAGAAGGTCTTTCCTGAATTTCCTCGTAAAGCGGAGAAAACTATCCTTGGACGGTCTACAATCATTTCTCCGCCCTATCCCTATTGTTCGCCGTCTTCCGTTTCGTGCTGGATCCCGGCACCCTTGAGCCCGATCATGGTCGTGCTGCCGGTGGACCAATACTCCAGGAGACCCTCTGCGACCATCTCATTTACAAGCTTGCTGACTTCCCTTGCCTTTTTATCAGGGAACATATTATTGAAGTCTTTCAGATAGAACTTCGTCTTCGTTTTCTTACCCTTCAATGTATCGATGATCAGCTTCTTGTCCTCTTCCGTACCCATCTAACACCTCTTTTCCTAAAATTTAAACTGCGTGCTGGTACGCCAGGTTGTGTATGCAAAACGGTAATCGTCAATCAGGTGTTCTGTAAAGGGCAGATCCGTCTTCTCGAAAAACCTCTCCCAGCCGATTCTCGCGGCCCAGTCGCCGAGGCGTTCATATTTCTGCGCGTCTTTCGCATAGGTATTGAGAATTTTCTTGACCGCTTCCACCGTCTGCGGCCAGCGAGGCGCCTCATTGGGAAGGAAAGGAACGACAACCTTGGAAAACATCGGGGCGGTAATCCGGTTCGAAAGCTTTCCCCCGACCAGGATGGCCACGCCGCTTCCTTCCGCATCCGCCAGCGGCATGGCGGGACACATGGTGAAACAATTGCCGCAGTACATGCATTTATCGTTGTTGACCACCACGCTCTTTTTGTCGTCCACGGTGGTCGCCTTGATGGCTCCCGTGGGGCAAGACGCGACGGCGAGAGGAATCTCGCACATATTCGACAAGTTGTCATTATCCACCATGGGCGGTTTGCGGTGAACGCCCAGAATGGCGATGTCGGAGCAGTGAACGGCGCCGCACATGTTCAGGCAGCAAGCCAGGGATATCCTGACATGGGCCGGCAGTCTCATCTTTCCGAAATCCTCGTATAATTCATCCATGACCGCCTTGACCACGCCCGAGGCATCGATCGCCGCGGTATGGCAATGGAGCCACCCCTGGGTATGGACGATATTCGTCAGACCCGCCCCGGTGCCGCCGCGGGGAAACTTAAGCGACCCGCCGGCGAATTTCCGCTTTTCCAGATCCTCCATCAGCGGCTTCAATTTCGCTTCGTCATCGACCATAAACTCGATGTTGTTGCGGGTGGTCCAACGGACGTAGCCGTCGCAGTGCTTATCGGCGATTTCACATATCTCGCGAATATGAGTGACGCTCATCAAACGCGCGCCGCCCACCCGCACGGTGAACACCTTCTCACCCGACTCGGAGACATGCACCAGCACGCCCGGTTCAAGGATTTCATGGTACAACCATTTTCCGAAATTTCTCTTGATGACGGGAGGCAGAAACTCCTTGTAATCCCTGGGACCGATATCGGTGATCCTGTCCTTCATTGGATTTTTTGCATCGTAACCCATTTTTTGAACCTCCTATTTCTGGTGTCGTTTTCTGAAGTCTTTGATGTCCCGCTCCCATCCTCCTGGGATGTCCGCTTCTTTCCAGAAGATGTAAGGGTTCGATCTGGGCTCCTTGATCATACGGGGATCCGCTTTCACTTCGCAAACCTCGAGAAATTTCGCAAAACCCTTGCGCTGCATCAGTTCACCGAGCCGTTCACGGCTCCGGCCCTCTTCGGACCACCAATCCCAAATCTTACCAACCAGTTCCTTAATCTCATTGAACGGCTCTTCCATCCTCATGAACGGTATGGTCAATGTACCAAGCTGCGCGCCTTCCAGAATCGGGGCTTTGGCGCCGAACAGAATCGAGGCCCCCGTCTCTTTTCCGATCCTCAGGGCCCGGGGCATCGTGCTGATGCAATGCATGCAACGGTTGCACTCCCTGTTGTTGATCCCGAGTTTCTTTCCATTCCAGCCCATGCAATGGGTGGGACAGAGATCGATCACCTCTTTGACGATATCGAAGGGACCCCAGTCCCGGCCGGCGAAGCCTCCTCCATCCGGCTTGAATTCTCCTGCCACATAAGCCCGCACCGCCTCCTGATCGATACGGATGTCATCCTTCCAGGTCCCGATCACCGACATGTCCGACCTGGCGATCGAGGCAACGCATCCGTTGGGGCAGCCATCGAACTTCATTTTGAATTTGTACCCAAACGAGGGTCTGTGCAATTCGTCCTGGAATTCCATCGTGAGGTTGCGGCAAGCCTCCTGGGTATCGTAGCAGGCGAACTCACAGCGAGACTTTCCGA
>JAPLJW010000346.1 GCA_026388365.1 Deltaproteobacteria bacterium
CGAAGGGGAAAAAGGTTCTCTTCGAGGGCGCCCAGGGGTCGCACCTCGACATCGACCACGGCACCTTCCCCTATGTCACTTCCTCCAACACCGTCGCCGGGAACGCCGCCTGCGGGACCGGCGTGGGACCGCAGGCCATCCGATCGGTGGTCGGGATCTGCAAGGCCTACACGACGCGGGTGGGGGAAGGCCCTTTTTTGACGGAGCTCCACGACGAAACAGGGGCCAGGCTCCAGCAGGTCGGGCAGGAATTCGGGGCGACGACGGGCCGGAAGCGCCGCTGCGGCTGGCTCGACACCGTCCTGATCCGCCATGCCGTCCGCATCTCCGGCATCACCGGGATCGCCCTGACCAAACTCGACGTCCTGACGGGGATTGAAAAGCTGAAGATCTGCACCGGCTACCGGACGGAGATGGAGGAGTTCACCGAATCCGTCCCCGCCAACCTACGCCTCCTCGCGCAGTGCCAGCCCGACTACGAGGAGTTGGACGGCTGGACGGAGGATATCCGGGGGGCAAAGCGGATCGAAGACCTCCCCCGGAACACCCGGCGCTATATCGAACGGCTGGAAACCCTGGCCGGCGTCCGAATAATCCTCGTCTCCGTGGGCTCGGATCGTGACGAAACGATCAGCCTCGCAGACCCCTTCGCGGACTGAGGGGACGGCAGAAATCACGTCGGGCTTCAGATTAGCGCTTGACAAGGGGATACCGTTCCTGTTAGGAGGTTCGGCTCAAAATCAAAGGGTCGTTAGCTCAGTCCGGTAGAGCAGCGGACTTTTAATCCGTTGGTCGCGGGTCCGATTCCCGCACGACCCACCAAATGAAATTAAGGGGTTAGGCAATTTGCTTAGCCCCTTAAATTTAAAAAATTTTCTTGACAATATACTGTTTGTGGGTCAAAAGTATATGCAATGCTTCTTCTACATTCGCACTTCGGTTCAGCTACACAGATTTTCAGCTACTTAAAGTTACTGCACGATCTCACTCTGATTTTCAAAGCAGCATTTTAATTTGTTCCATATATCAAAGCACCATGTAACCCGTTGAGGTGAGTATGGATGCATTGATCAAAGACCCCGTGTCTCGAAAAGAGTGCGGGGTTTTGTGTTTATGAGGGCAACATGAAGTTTAATATGGTACATCGTGGATGGCAAATTTTGTGATCTTCAGGACGCGAACATGGATTTCTTCAAGAAACAGGTTCCCGTGACCATGAAAAAGATCCTCATCGTGGATGACGAGAAAGATTTCTGCTATTTCATCAAGCTCAATCTGGAAGAGACGAAGCATTTTGAAGTTCTGACCGCATATAACGGCCCGGAGGGGATCGATATGGCGATCCGCTATCATCCAGACATGATTCTGCTGGACATCATCATGCCGAAAATGATGGGCACCGAGGTGGCCGAAATGTTACGCAATAATAAAGCCACCAAGGACATACCCATCCTTTTTGTGACTGCCATACTCAAGCGGGACGAAGTGGGCGCGAAGGGAAAACAAAAGATCGGGGGGAATATTTTTCTCTGCAAGCCCGTCAATCTGGATGAACTGATCCACGAAATCGGAGCCATGATCAGGTAGTGAGTGTAACTCACGCTATCAGCATTTCTGCCAGCTCTCTTTTCCAGAAACAGGGAGGGGTATCAATATGAGCCGACCCCTCTAAATACTGAGCCCTGCTTTAAAATCCATTCCAGAACGGTGTACTTAAAATGTAACCGTCATCTCCGAAAATAAACCCACAAAACCCAACGTAATCCAACATGCCCTTTGTAACCCCATGACAGTTAAGCGATTATATTTGATGGGAAATCGCCTATTTTCAAATATCGACTTTTAATCCGTTGGTCGCGGGTCCGATTCCCGCACGACCCACCAATATAAAATAAGGGGTTAAGCAAAACGCTTAACCCCTTATTTTTTCCATTGCTACCCTGATTGCCGCACAAGGGTGGAGAACACAAGGGTGGAGAACCCTTGACCGGGGGGAGAGAAAAAGGTATGACTGGCACATTGAAGATATGCTACGGAGATGAGCAACCCGATGATTTTCTCCATGCGCAAGATGTCCTGCCCATTATCCACACCCGGTTCCAGGGGATTGAACCGGCGCCGATCCATATCGAAGATAATTTTATGAAAAGGTGTATGCTCAGGTTGGAGAAAAAACCCATTATGCGGTGATGATACCCGGAAAGTGATCCTATGGAGCACACAACGAACAGAACGTTTATATGCAGTGTCGTTTTTCTGGATATTGTGGACTACTCCCAGCAACCGGTGGATGATCAAATCCAGATGAAGAGCCGGTTCAATGGGATACTGGCTGAGGCGATCAAGGATGTGGCCGTCAACGACCGTATCATCCTTGATACCGGGGACGGAGCCGCCATCAGTTTTCTGGGAGATCCCGAGGATGCCCTCTTTGTGGCTCTGAACATCCGCGATGCCATCATCGGAGAAGACAGCACGGCTAAGCCCCGTCTTTCCGCACGTATCGGCATCAACCTGGGGCCAGTCAAACTGGTTCAGGATATTAACAGACAGCGCAATCTGATCGGCGACGGCATCAATGTAGCCCAGCGGGTGATGAGCTTCGCCAATCCCGGACAGGTTCTCGTTTCACGCTCCTATTTCGAGGTTATTTCCCGCCTTTCCCAGGAATATGCCAAGCTCTTTCATTACGAAGGTTCGCGCGCCGACAAACATGTGCGGGAACATCAAGTCTACTCGGTGCATCCTGTGGAAAAGGAAAAAAGTTCGCTGCCCGCCCCGCCCGCGCAGCGAAAGGAAGAACAGAAACAGAATAAGGAAATCACCAGCGATGACGTTTCAACCTTCGCCGCTGATATTGATGCAGGCGGGCAAAGAGGCAAAACGGTGACAGCGGGGGAGGGTCAGCCGCTGACATTCCAGCCGTCTTTCTGGAAGCTTGCCTGGGAAAAGATGTTACGCAGCTGGAACGTGAAGCGGTTTAACTGGAATGCGCTGCGGAAAAACCGGATGATGCTCTACGTTGCCGCCGCCATGATCGTTACCCTGATCGGTGTGCCGGTTATCGTGTGGAAAATAGGAAGAGCGCCGGTAAAAGATCCCGGAACAGTCCCCTCATCGACATCCGTTGCAGCACCGGAGGTAACCAAGAAGGCAGGGACTTCCGCCAAAGCCAAAAAGGTTGAGATTCCTGCGGTAGCCAAAAAGGCAGGGCCTCCCGCCAAAGCCGAGAAAGCGGAGAGCGCCACTCCGGTTTCCGAAGATCAGAAAAAACCCGAGATGGCAACAACCCTTGAGGAGCCTGCCGTATCCGCCACTGTTTCGCTCGGCATCGCGCCCTGGGGGGAAGTCTATGTAGATGGTCAAAAGAAGGGTGTGTCACCCCCCCTGAATAAATTACGGGTGGCGCCGGGCAAGCACACGATAGAAATCCGGAACACGACTTTTCCCCCCTACAAACAGACCGTGGACTTGAAACCGGGAGAACAGTTGCGGATCAAACATAAATTCCTTTGACCGGAGGTTTGGATATGACTGTTGTACACTATAGGATCCCCCTTCTTCTGGTCGGAATCATGATTCTGACCAGTTGTGCATTGCGTGCCAAAATAGATCAGCCTGCCGGACAACCGCCCCAGAGCGCGGGTGAGCAGTTGCTGGTCAATGGGATCAAGAGCTATGAAGAGGGCGAATACAAGAACGCCGGGAAGAATTTACAGGAGGCCATCAACACCGGTCTTTCCCGGAAGATCGACAGCGCAAAGGCCCATAAGTATCTGGCTTTCATCGCCTGCGGTTCGGACAATATCCGGAGATGCCAAGATGAATTCCGAAAGGCCTTTGAAGATGATCCCAACTTTGCGTTGGATAAGGCTGAGACAGGTCATCCCGTTTGGGGCCCGGTCTACCGTAAAGTTCGGGACCAGATGAAGTTCAAGGAAAAACCTCTTTAGAAGCAAGTCTTCTCATGGAATCGGCCACCGATGTGCGGCACATGCCGATTTTCTTTGCTACCAAGATGTCTTGCCGTTCAATTCGCTTAACACACAAGATCCCTCTCTCAACGAGGTTTTCTATTCGCTCTGACGGCGGACGAAGGAAGACCCTTTTCCCCCGGTTTCCGACTTCCGGCCTGGGCCAGGAGCCGGTCCACCTCCTTCCGGGTCAGCCTGCGCCAGTCGCCTTCGCGGACGGCATCGAGTGTAACATCCCCGACGGTAACGCGGACCAGGCGGCAGACAGGATGGCCCAGGAGCTCGAACGCCCGCCGGATCACGCGATTCCTCCCGTCTGTGATGGTCATCCGGAGCCAGGCGCTTTCCCGGTTCGTCTTTTCGCAACACACGTCCACGGGGGCGAATCTTCCGTCGGGCAGGTCCATCCCGCTTTCCAGGGTCTGCATCTCTCTCTTTCCGGGATTTCCTTCCACCTTGACGCGGTAGGTCTTCGGGATCCCGTAGCGGGGATGCTGGAGGCGCTGGGCAAACTCCCCGTCGTTGGTCAGGATGAGGAGCCCCTCCGAATCATAGTCCAGACGTCCGACGGGAAACACCCGTTCCGTAACGCCTTCCAGGAGATCCGTAACGATCGGCCGCCCC
>JAPLJW010000125.1 GCA_026388365.1 Deltaproteobacteria bacterium
ACGGTTCAGAAACCGGCGGGCGCCGGTCCGGTCCAGGAAATGGACCTCCTTCCCGAGGTTCGCGCAGGCCATCGGCCGGCCGGTCTGCGCAACCTTGCCCGTGATCCCTTCGCCGGGGAGGTAGGTCACATCCAGACCCTGGATATCGACGCCGTGCGCGACATCCAGCCAAGCCTCACCCGTTTCGCGGTCGAGGAGGGAGATCATCCCCCGCTGCATCCCCAGCCGGTCGCTCATCTCCTGCAGGGCCTGCTCGATCTGTTCCCGCAACTCCCCCGGCTGCGCCAGGATCCTGGCGACGGCGTGCAGCGCGGCAAGTTCTTCGAAGTTATGGATGCTGATCTCTTTTCCTCCGGGCCAGCCGACTTGCGACGGCCGCCCAATCGTTGAAGTCATGATCGAAGCGGTTCTCCTGACCGGGTGCGCTTCCAACCGTTCTCGCCTGACATGCAGGAATGAGAGGCGCAATATAAAAAATCTTCCTTGCCGGAGAGTTCCAATCCGTGGGGAACTCCACTTCAACGGCTCTCTACAGACCCCTTCCCGTCCCCGCCCTGCCGGCGGTTCCGCAGTCTTCAGGACGGGTAAAACGGCTTTTCGCAGAAATGAACGGTCTTAGGCTAACACTGTTTGACACAAAAATGCAATGCGTGCGGTGGGAAATGGACGGGGCATTCATTCAACGGTCCGGTTTTTCCGCATCCGGATAGCAGACCGCCCGCTGGCTCTGCGGGTCGGCCACGACATGGGCATAGAGCCCGCCCGTCGCCGCCGGCAGGTCGAAGACGCGAATGATCTCCCGGAACCGTTCCGCATCGGGAAGGAGGTCCGTCAGAATGTTCGGAAGGCTCTCGAAGACCTCCCGATTGAACTCCGCTTCCGGATCGTTTGGATAGACGGGAAGGTAGATGATCTGCGCCTCGACGAGGTCGAGGAAGAAATGGGTCCCATAGGAGACCTTGGAGTACCTGATCCAGCGCCGGAAGGCCGCTGGTAACGATTCCGGATGGCATCATTCCGTTCTGACTGAGAAGGTCGTGTCGCCTTGCGTAAATTCGCCTGTCGCTGCAAAATGCGCTCTATGGATTATGGTACCACGTTTTGAGTTCCATTTTTATCTTTTTTCAATTTTCCATAAGGGAAACGAACATTGACCTCCCATAGCAGTCCCAGCGTCAGCCGATGGCGGTCCCGCCCCGTTCGCCGGAACTGATCCGGACGCAATCAACGAGATCCATGATGAAGATCTTTCCATCCCCGACCTCTCCTTTGCCGGTCCGGGCGCCCTTGTTGATGGCGGCGATGGTCGGCTCCACGAATGACTCGTTCACGGCGATGTCGAGCCGGACCTTCCGGAGGAGGCCGCCGACCTCCTTCGCCCCGCGGTAGATCTCCGTGAATCCCTTCTGCCTTCCCTGCCCGAGGACGTTGGAGACCGTCATCAAATTCACGTCCACCGCTTCGAGCGCCTGTTTGACCTCTTCCAACTTATGCGGCTGGATGATTGCAACGATGTATTTCATGATCCTTTCCTCCTATTCTATGACGGTATAGGCCGATTCACTTTGTTGGGTCAAATCGAGACCGACGATCTCGTCTTTCTTTTCCACCCTCATCCCGACGAGGCCGTCGACGACCTTGAAGATGATCCAGGTCATCACCGCGGCGAAGATCGGCGCTATGACGATGAGCATCAGTTGGATGAGAAATTGCTTGGGGTTTCCGAAAAACAGGCCGTCCGCCCCGGCGGCGTTGACCGCCTTTTCAGCAAAGAGCCCGGTCGCCAGGGTTCCCCACATTCCGCCCACCCCGTGGACGCCAAACGCATCGAGGGAGTCGTCGTAGCCGAGCTTCGCCTTGATCAGGACCACGGCGATGTAGCAGAACAGGGCGACCAGGATGCCGATGAAGATCGCATTCATGGGGTTCACAAACCCGCAGGCCGGCGTGATCGCGACCAGCCCCGCGACGGCGCCCGTCGCCGCCCCGAGGACGGTCGGCGCCCCGTGGTGCCACCACTCGATGAGCGCCCAGGTCAGTCCCGCCGCCGCCGTGGCGACGTGCGTTGTCACGAAGGCGTTGGCGGCCAGTTCATTCGCCCCCAGCGCGCTGCCCGCATTGAACCCGAACCAGCCGAACCAGAGCAGCGCCGCCCCCAGGACGGTGAAGGGCAGGTTGTGCGGTCGGAAGGGCTGCAGGTCGTAACCGCACCGCTTTCCCAGCAGGATCGCCAGCGTCAGGGCCGAGATCCCGGAACTGACGTGGACAACAATCCCGCCCGCAAAATCCAGCGCCCCCAGATTGCGGAGCCAGCCGCCCATACCCCAGACCCAGTGCGCCAGCGGATCGTAGACGAACGTCGCCCACAGCACGGTGAAGATCAGAAAGGACGAGAACTTCATCCGTTCCGCGAACGCCCCGATGATGAGCGCCGGCGTGATCACGGCGAACATCGCCTGGAAGATCATGAAGGCCTGATGGGGGATCGTTGCCGCATAATCGGCGTTCGGCTGACCGCCGACGAAATGGAGCCCCGCCCACTTCAGACTGCCGATGATCCCCATTCCGGTGTCCGGCCCGAAGGCCAGCGAATAGCCGTAAAGGACCCACTGCAGGCTGATGACGCAAGTGATGATGAAACACTGCATTAAAATGGAAAGAACGTTTTTCCTCCGCACCAGTCCGCCGTAGAAGAAGGCCAGTCCCGGAATCGTCATCCCCAGAACCAGGACCGATGAGATCAACACCCATGCTGTGTCCCCTGTATTCATGATCAAGACCTCCTTAAAATTTGTGCTTTCGGGGTCTTCCCCGCCTGAACCGCCGATCCCGGGTTCCATGGACAGCGGCGCCGGCCGGCGGCGATCCCGTTCGAGAGGGATTAAGGCAAGGAAGGTGCCATCGGACACGATGAATGATAAGCATAAGAAAATATTCGTTTATTGAATTCAACAACCCTCGCATGCGGGCAAGGCAGGATTGTAACAATTTTGTGCCTTTTCCGGACCATCCAACAAAAATGTAGTCTGCTGGAAGCGATCATGGATCCCCTCCGGGGGAGAAAATATTTGCCCTGTCCGGGGATTTTGAGGTATGAAGCAGGCCATGATCACGGATGAGGAACGGAAACGATACGCCCGCCAGATTCTGATGATTGGAGAGGCGGGACAGGAAAGACTCAAGGCGGCGCGCGTCCTCGTCGCCGGCGCCGGGGGCTTGGGAACGGTGATCTCCCTCTACCTGGCCGCCGCCGGTGTCGGCCACCTGCGGATCATCGACTGCGACGTCGTCGAGACGAGCAACCTGAACCGCCAGATCCTCCACTGGAGCGGGGACGTTGGGCGGCCGAAAACCGCCTCCGTCGGGGAGAAGCTCGCCGCGCTGAACCCTCTGATCCGCATCGAGACGGTCTCCGAAAGGATCGCGGAGGACAGCATCGGGGAGATGGCGCGGGGCTGCGACCTCATCGTCGATGCAATGGACAATTTCCCGACCCGTTATCTCCTGAACCGGACCGCAGTCGAAAAAGGGATTCCGTTCATCCATGGCGCCGTGCGGGGTTTCTTCGGCCAGGCAACGACGGTCATCCCCGGGAAGACCCCCTGCCTGCGCTGTCTGTTCCCCGGAGGCCCGCCGCAGGAGGTGTTCCCGATCATCGGGGCGACGTGCGGCGTCATCGGCGCCATCGAGGCGACGGAGGCGATCAAGCTGCTCACCGGCCAGGGAGAGCCGCTCGCCGGCCGGCTTTTCCTCTGGGACGGCCTCGCGGTCAGCGCCGATTCCGTCACGGTCGAAAGGGATCCGTCCTGCCCCGTCTGCGGAAAGGTGAAGAAAGCCCTTTGAAAAACGCAGGGTCCGGCATGGCATGATGCCGTCGCCCACCTCTCATCCTTTTCCCCAACGGAAGAAGATCCGGCAGACAAACAAGACCCTGGATGAATCGCGCCACCCTCGCAGACGGAGGGAAAAGGCGGTAGGGAGGGATCCCTGGGCTTCCGGGGAGGATTACGGGAGAAAAAGGAGGCCGGCGGTTTGCCGGCCTCCTGCCATTTTACGGTCGTGCATCAACGCATCCGCGACGGGAGAAACGTGGAGACGTCGGGCCAGACGACGAAGAGGATCAGGGCGCCGATCATGATGAGGATGAAGGGCCAGACCCCCTTGACGACCTCCTCCAGCTTGGCCTTGGCCATCGCCGATACGACAAAGAGGTTCAATCCCACGGGAGGCGTGATCATGGCCAGCTCCATGTTCACCGTCATGACGACGCAGAACTGGACCAGCGGAATATCCAGGGCCTTGATGACGGGGAGCAGGATGGGCAGCGTGATCAGGGTGATGGAAACGGCCTCAAGGAAGGTCCCCATGACGAAGAACATCAAATTGGTAACAAAGAAGAACATCCACTTGTTGACATGGCCCTCCGTGATCAACTGGAGAACCTGTTGGGGGACCTGCTTGGCGGTGAGGAACAGCGAGAAGACCATCGCCGCGGCGATGATCAGGAAGATCATGGAGGAGATATTGACGGACTCGACCAGGATCCGCCGGATGCCGCCCCACTTCAGCTCCTTGTACACGAACACGGAGACGATGATGGTATAGAATACGGACAGGACCGCCGCCTCCGTGGGGGTGCAGATGCCCATGTAGATGCTCCCGAGGATGAAGACGGGCAGGAAGGCGCCGGGGAGGGACTTGAAGGTGCTTTTCCACCGCTCGTTCCAGGAGGCCTTCGGGAGGATGCCGAACTTTCCGATCTTCGCGTAGATGATGGCGCTGACGATGAGGATGGAAGCGAGGATGATGCCCGGGATCATCCCGGCCGCGAAGAGTTCGCCGATGGAGTACTCGGAGACGATGCCGAAGATGACCATGGTCACGCTCGGAGGGATGAGGATGCCCAGAGTCCCCGCGGCGGCGACGAGCCCCATCGCGAAGCGCTTGGGGTAGCCCGCCTCGATCATCGCGGGCAGCATGATGGCGCCGATGGCGGCGGCCGTGGCCGGGCTGGAGCCGGAGATCGCCGCGAAGATGGCGCAGGCGGCGATCGTTACGACGGCGAGCCCGCCGGTCAGGTGGCCGACCCAGGATCGGAGCCCGCCGATCAGGTACTTCGAAATGCCGCCGTGGGCCATGACAACCCCCGCAAACACGAAGGCGGGGATGGCCAGCAGGGGCGGGGAGAGCAGGGCGGAGAACATGCGCTGGGCGATCATGTAAAGGGTGAAGTCCGTCGTCGCCCACAGGACGACGATGGCCGCCGTGGCGAGCGACACAGCGATGGGAACGTTCAGGCAGAACAGGCCGATAAAGATTCCGAACAAGATTGCAGTTTCCATCAGACAATCGCTCCTTTCTCCATCTCGTCGCTCCAGGACCGGCCGCCGTCCCTGTACAGGAACAGGAGCTTCTGGATGAACCGGGCGCCGAACATGACCCCGCTGATCGGCATGATGAGGTAGACGATCCACAGCGGGAACTGGCTGTCCGTGGAGCCCTGGCCCGTGACCAAGTAATCCTGGACGAGGAGGATCCCGAACCAGGTGTAAAAGAGGCAGAAGGCGATGCCCAGGGAGTGGGCGAACGTGCTGACGTACCGCTTCAGCCCGACGGGCATCATGTCGTAGAACATGTCCACCTTGATGTGGTGGTTGGTCCGGAGGGCCTGGGACATGCCTGCAAAGGTCCCCCAGACGACGAAATAGACGGAGAATTCATCCAGGAGCGACTCCGGCATGCCCCAGATGTACCGGAGGGTGACGTTGATCATGATGAGGGTGAGGCCGGTAAAAAGGAGGAGCCCGGAGGACCACTCCTCAAAGGCCTCGTAGAATCGAGACCATCTGCTTTTTTCCTTGTTCATGTTTCCCTCCTCAAAGGCTATGGGGGCGGGCCCGTTTTTGGCGGGACCGCCCCCCCATTTCCATGGAATGGCCGCCGGCCGCTATTTCAGACTCCTGGCGTAATCGAGGTTGGCCTTGCCGATCTTATCCTCGTACGACTGGTACAGGGGCGCCAGGGCCTTGACGAACTCCTGCCGCTCCGCCGGCGTGAGGGTGTAAACCTCCACCTTGCCGGACTTCTTCATGATCTCGAGGCTCTTTTCGTTGAGATCTTCGCTCAGGCTCCGTTCATAGGCGGTCGCCTGTTTCATGGCTTCCGTGAAGAGCTTCTGCTGTTCCGGCTTCAGGCTGTCCCAAAACTTCACGTTCGTCATAACGATGTAGTCGATCCGGGTGAAGTTGCCGACGGTGAGGTACTTGGCCACTTCGTAGAACTTCATCGTCTCGTGGTTGTTGAAGGTGTTGTCGAGGCCGTCGATGGCCTTGCTGTTGAGGGCCTGGTAGACCTCGGCGAAGGCCATGGTCTGGGACCCGGCGCCCAGGGCCTTGTTGCGGGCGTCGAGCAAGCCGCCGCTCTGGACGCGGAGCTTCAGCCCCTTGAAGTCCTCCGGCTTTTTAAGAGGGCGCTTCTGGTTGATGAACTGCGTGAAGCCGTTCGGCCACTGCGCGATCCCGATGAATCCCGCCCGCCGAAGGCTGTTGAACATATCCTTGCCCTTGTCGGACGCCCAGAAGGCCTCGGCGGCATCCTCGCTGGCGAACAGGAACGGCATGTCCACGATCTGGAACTGGGGGTTGAATCCCACCATCTTCGTCATGGACGGGGCGATGACCTGGACGTTGTTGGCCCGCAGGGCCTCCAATTCCTCCTTGTCGCCGTAGAGCATGGAGGAGGGGTAGAGCTTCACGTCGAAGACGCCGGTTTTGTCAAGGAGTTCCTTGAACTTCATGGATGCCTGCCCCTTGGGCGTCAGGTCGGCGACGACGTGGGAGAACTTGACTTCGATCTTCTGGGCATTGGCGATTCCCCCGTACAGGAGAAGCGCGGCGGCCAGAAATACGACGGTAACGATGAATCCGGTTTTTCTGATGGCGATTCCTTTCATGAACAACCTCCTTTTTGGGTTTTGATAATTCCGGTGCAGGATCGGACTTCCCTTCCCTCTTTGCCCTACGTGCCCACCGTAACAGGCGGCGCCTCGATCTTGGGCTTCCGTTCCGCATCCGGCGGCAGGGGATGGGTCTTGGCGCACGCATGATCCTTCCCCAAATGTAAGTAATCCCGAACGAGATCCCGCTTCAGAAGCTGGATCGCCCGCGCGGGGTCCACCCCCTTGGGGCAGGCGTTGGAGCACTCGCCGGCGTAATGACAGCCGAAGACCCCGTGGCTTTTCGCCACGAGATCCTTCCGCTCCCCGCCCCCGTCGTCGCGGGAGTCCGTGTTGTAACGGTAGGCCTGCGTGAGGGCCATGGGGCCGGGGTACTGCCGGTCCGTCGCCATGGTGGGGCAGGCGGCCATGCAGACCCCGCACTTGATGCAGTAGGTAAACTGCAGGAACTCCTCCAATTGATGCGGGCTCTGAAAATATTCCCCGGTCGGTTTTTCCATCTCCTGGACGTCCTGGCGGATGATGTAGGGCTTGACCCGCTGGTGGACGCCGAACATGGGAACGAGGTCGGGCACCAGATCCCGGATGATGTTGAAGTTGGGCAGGGCCGCTACGGTCAAGGCGCTGTCCGTCAAATCCAGGGTCTGCGTATTGCACGCGAGCGTCGGCTTGCCGTTGATGAGCATGGCGCAGGATCCGCAGACGCCCATGCGGCAGGAAAAGCGGAAGGCCAGGGACGGATCCTGTTCTTCCTTGATCATGTGGATGCAGTCCAGGACCGTCATGCCTTTTTCCACCTGCAGCACGTACCGCTGGATCCGGGGTTCATCATCCACTGCCGGATCGAACCGCCGGATGTAAAACGTAATGGGAACTTTCTTGATCGGTTCCATGTCTCCTCCTTACAGGGCTTTCCCGAGCGATCTTGCGGCAATGGCGGCGTACGTCCCGATGACGAACAAAACAATCCCCGCGCACCACAGGAACTTCGTGATGAACTGCTGCGCCCCCCGGGAAGGGCCCAGCTCGAAAACGATCGTCCGCAGACCGAAGAATCCGTGGTAAAGGACGGCGGCCAGCAGGAAGATGTACGTCACGGTGAAGAAGAGATTTTTGCTTCGCCAGGAGACGTTCTCCCAGTCCACGGCGTCCCCCGCCGCCGGGTTGAAGATGCCGAGAATGGCATTCATATGCACCGTCATCATGTGGAGCCCTCCCAGGATGAAGATGACGATGCCCGCGATGATAAACCAGGTCCAGCTACTTGTTTCACGCATGTCGCACCCCCTTTAATCCAGGACAAAGATGTTCATGCCCCCCGCCAGAATGACCAATGCGGCTATGACCATGACGACGATCATGAGGGGTCTTTGCACGTTCAGGGAGGAGCGGTACGGGTAAACCGGCTCCTCCGCCTTTCCCACGGCGAAACCGAGCTCGATGAGGATGAGCCGGAGGCCGTTGAGGGCATGGAAGGCAAACCCGATGTACACGACAAACTCGCCGAGTTTGAAAACGGGGCGGTCGAGGGCATTCATGGCTGCATTCCAGCTTTCCGGTCCGAAGATCCGCACGGAGCTTTCGAAGATGTGCATCATAAAAAAGAGGAGTATCCCCAGTCCGGCGACCCGGTGAATGATGTAGAGATAGCGCTCGATACCCCAGCGGCCGCCGCCGAGCCAGCCGATGATGCCCAAATGATTGTCGAATTGTTTTATCTCGCTCATCGATCCCTCCCCTAATATTTCCGCTCTACCGGTTTCCAGTTCGTGACGGCCACCGGCTTGTAACTGAGCACGGGCCCCTCCTTGGTGTAGCCGACGAGGGTGTGCTTCAGCCAGTTGATATCATCCCGGGTCGTGAAATCCCTCCGGGCATGGGCCCCCCGGGACTCCTGCCGGGCGATGGCCGCCGTGATGACGGCCTCGGCGAGATCGAGGAGGTTCTCGATCTCCAGGACGTTGACCAGGTTCGTGTTGTAGATGCCGCTCTTGTCCACAACGGAAATGCGGGCAAAGCGTTTCTGGAGGTCCTCGACCTTTTTCAGACCTTCCACCATGCCCGCGGCATCGCGGTAAACCCCTGCGGATTTGTCCATCACCTCGCGGAGCTCCTTTTTGATGGCGTAGGGATCTTCCCCGCCCTTCCGCTCGCAGAATCCGACAAAGATCCGCTCCCGCTCCGCGTCGATGGGACCCGCCGGCAGTTTTGGCAGGGGCGGGTCCGACTGGAGGTACTTCACGATCTCCCCCCCGG
>JAPLJW010000224.1 GCA_026388365.1 Deltaproteobacteria bacterium
ATTTACATTGAAAGTTCAGGAGGCGCTTCAGGAGGCGCAGGGTCTGGCCGCCCATTACGGTCACCAGGCGCTCGATGTGGAGCATCTCCTCGTCTCTTTTCTGAAACAGCAGGATGGTGTCGTCTCCGATATCCTCCGAAAACTCAGGGCCGATCCCCGGCGGATCGAAGGCGAGGTCCGAAAATCTCTGGAGAAACTACCGAAGATCGAGGGCGCCACCCGCGGCCAGACTTACATGACCCCGAGACTGAACCGTATCCTTGACGCGGCCTTGAGCGAAGCGGCGCGTCTCACGGATGAGTATGTCAGCGCGGAGCATGTCCTCGTCGCGATGGCCGATGAAAAGGAAGGACCGCTCGCGAAGATCCTCGCTGCGAACGGCATCACGAAGGATGCGATCTTCAAAGTTCTCGTGGATATCCGCGGAAATCAGCGCATCACCGATTCCAATCCGGAGGAGAAATACCAGGCGCTCAAGCGTTACGCACGCGATTTCAACGAACTGGCCCGAAGCGGTTCCTTTGACCCCGTCATCGGTCGGGACGAAGAGATCCGCAGGGTGATGCAGGTCCTCTCCCGCCGGACGAAAAACAATCCCGTTCTGATTGGAGAACCCGGAGTCGGCAAGACGGCGATCGTCGAGGGTCTGGCCCAGCGGATCGTCAACGGTGACGTACCGGAAAATCTGAAAGACAAGAGAGTCATCGGCCTCGATATCGGCGCCCTGGTCGCCGGGGCAAAGTACCGAGGCGAGTTCGAGGATCGGTTAAAGGCCGTTCTGAAGGAGGTCACCGCCGCCCAGGGGGAAATTATCCTCTTCATCGATGAGATCCATACGGTCGTGGGCGCCGGGTCAGCGGAAGGCTCCGTCGACGCCTCGAACATGCTCAAGCCGGCCCTGGCGAGGGGCGAACTGCGCTGCGTCGGCGCGACCACCCTGAACGAGTACCGGAAATACATCGAAAAGGACCCGGCACTCGAGAGGCGGTTTCAGCCGATTCTGGTCAAAGAACCGTCCGTGGAGGATACGATTGCCATCCTCCGGGGACTGAAGGAGCGTTACGAGGTCCATCACGGCGTCCGGATCAAGGACGCGGCCATCATCGCCGCCGCAACCCTTTCCAGCCGTTACATCAGCGATCGGTTTCTCCCGGACAAGGCCGTTGACCTGATCGACGAAGCGGCTTCGCACCTCCGGATCGAACTGGACAGCCTGCCCGCGGAGATTGACGCCCTGGAACGGCGGATCATCCAGTTCGAAATCGAACGACAGTCCCTGAAGAACGAAACGGACCGGACCCCCGTCGAACGTCGGGAGAAGATCGAAAAAGAACTGTCCGAACTCCGGGAGACGATGGCCCAGATGAAACTCCACTGGACCGTTGAAAAAGAAGCGATTAAGCGGATACAGGCCATCAAGGGAAGAATTGAGGCTTTCCGAATGGAGGAGCAAAATGCCCAGCGCAGCGGCGATCTCGCCCGCGCGGCGGAGATCCGCTACGGAAAGCTCGTCGAGCTGAACCGGGAGTTGGAGGAGGAGAACGGGAAACTGGCAGAAGCGCAGAAGGATAAACAGATGCTGAAGGAGGAGGTCGATGCGGAGGACGTGGCCGAGGTTGTGGCCAACTGGACGGGTATCCCCGTTTCCCGCATGCTGGAGAGCGATGTTCAGAAGCTCATCCGGATGGAGGAGCGCCTCCGGCAGCGGGTCATCGGGCAGGAAGAGGGGATCGCGGCGGTCTCCAGCGCCCTGCGCAGGGCCCGTTCTGGCCTCCAGGACCCAAACCGGCCGATCGGATCCTTCATCTTCTTGGGCCCGACGGGCGTCGGGAAGACGGAACTGGCCAAGGCGCTGGCCGAATTCATGTTCGACAACGAACAGGCCCTGATCCGGATCGATATGTCCGAATTCATGGAGAAACATTCCGTAGCCCGCTTGATCGGAGCCCCGCCGGGGTATGTGGGATATGACGAAGGCGGCCATCTCACCGAGGCCGTGAGGCGCCGGCCCTATTCGGTCCTCCTGTTCGACGAGATCGAAAAGGCGCATCCGGATGTATTCAACATCCTCCTGCAGATCCTCGACGACGGCCGGTTGACGGACGGTCACGGACGAACGGTTGATTTCAAGAACACGATCGCGATCATGACGCGGCGGGAACGGACGATGGAGGCGCTCCGGGCAACCTTTAAACCGGAATTCCTGAATCGGATAGACGATATCATCATCTTCCGTTCGCTGACGATGGCGGATATCGAGCGAATCATCGACATCCAGCTCGAACTCATCCGGAAACGGCTGCAGGAAAGGAAACTGTCCCTTGAATTGACAGAAGGCTGTAAACATTATATAGCTGAACAAGGTTACAGCCCGGTGTACGGCGCGAGGCCCCTCAAGCGGGTGCTTCAGAAGCAGGTTCTGGACCCCCTGGCCTTGCAGCTCCTGGAAGGAATCTTTGTCGAAGGCGACCGGATCGTGATCGACCAAGACCATGGCCGGGTGCTATTTCGCAAGAATAAAAAATAAAAAAATATTTTCCTAACAACCCTATGCTTCAAGGAGGAGATCGATGAACACGATAAAAACCGGTCTTTTACTGGGCGCCCTCACGGGCCTTCTCATGCTGATCGGCGGCTGGTTCGGCGGTCAGAATGGCGTCGTGATCGCCTTTTTCTTTGCCGCCATTATGAATTTCGGGAGCTACTGGTTCTCCGACAAGTTCGTCCTTCGCATGGTCCACGCCCAGGCGGTATCGTGGTCCACGCCCAGGCGGTTTCGGAGAGCGAGGCGCCGGAACTCTACGCCATCGTCAAGAATCTCGCGCTCAAAGCCTCCATGCCGATGCCGCGGATCTATATCATCCCCGGCGATACGCCGAACGCCTTCGCCACGGGACGAAACGAACAACATGCGGTGGTCGCCGTCACGGAGGGCATCCTCCGGATCCTCGGCCGGGAAGAATTAGAGGGGGTCATCGCCCACGAACTGACCCACATCCGGAACCGTGACATTCTGATCGGCTCCATCGCCGCGACGCTGGCCGGGGCGATCGTCATGCTCGCCCACATGGCCCAGTGGGCCGCGATGTTCGGCGGTGCCGGCCG
>JAPLJW010000001.1 GCA_026388365.1 Deltaproteobacteria bacterium
AACCACCGGCGGAAGGTGGGGTACTCATAGCCGGGGAGGTCCCGCCGCCGGTCGATCCGGAGCAGGGCGTCGAGGAGCCGGCGGATGATGCCGTTCTTCATCAGGGGGTTTACGATCTTCGAGAAACGGGCGGCCAGCTCGCCGAAGAGGTCGCTCCGGACGAGGAGCCAGTCCCGGAAGGTCCGGCCGCGTTCGTTCAGGTATTTCGCCTTCGCCCTCAGGTTCAGCTCGGAGATGGGCACACCGGCGGGGCAGACCATGTCGCAAAGGTGGCAGCTCGTGCAGAGTTCGATCCAATCGTCCACGGAGGCCTCGGAGGCGGATCGGAACCGCTGCGCCCCCGGTCCGGCCTGTTTCGGTCCCGGGAAGCGGGGTGTCACGCGGGAGACGGGGCAGGCGGCCATGCAGGTCGCGCAGCGGACGCAGACGTCCGGGAGTTTCGGAAAAAGGGCCGGTTTTTCTTCGGATTTCGTCATGATGCGAGCGCCCTCTTTGCGGCCAGGAAACCCGTGGCGATATCAATCCCTTCCCGTGATTTCTCCTCGATGGCCTGGTGATGGGCCAGGATCGACCCCGCCGCCCGGACGTTTTCCAGGACGACCCGTCCCGTCTCATCGATCGGACGGAGATCCGCGTCCGTGAAGATTCCGGCGCGGTGAATCGGATGCGCCTCCGGGTCGAAGAACCGCTCTCCGAACCACATTCCCCGTCCCCCGGGCTGGAAGACGGGAAGATGGAAGAGGGGCTCCACAATTCGCTCCATTTCCGCCCACAGGCCGCCGCCCAGGAATCGGCCGGTCGCGAGGATATAGCGGTCCGCATGGTATTCGGTCGCAAGCGGCGGGTTTTGGACGGTGATCCCTTCACAGCGGTCGTCCTTCACGTTTGCGCCGGATACCGGATGCCCCATCCGAAAATCTGCCCCCTTTGCGATCAGTTCCTCGCGGAAGCGGTGGAAGACCCGCGTGCCCGGGATCGACGGCGGAAGCATCGGGATCTCGAAGATCCGGGCGCCGGTGATTTCCTCCAGCGTTTTCAGAACAACGGCAGGATTCCGGAAGCCCAGGATCGCGGGGAGGCCGATGAACCGCTCCCCCGCCATCTGCCGCCGGATCGCCTCGCCGAGACGCTCCCGGAAGGATACCTCATCCATCAGGCGGGCGAGGGCGAGGGCGGTCAACCCTTCCAGGCCGTAGCGGGGGAGCGACAGGGTCACCCCCCGGCATTTGAGGTGGAGCGAAACCGTGTCGCCCTGAAAATCCTTAAACCCGCGGAGGCCGACGATCAGCGTTCCGGCCGGGGTCATCGCGGCGCCGGCGGTCATCGTGACGGGGATAAGATAGGTGGGACGCATCGTCCCCGCGCCGGTGGGGAGGAGGGAGTTCCCCGGCCCCAGGGCGGCGAAGCTGTAGGGCGGCGGGAAGAGCCCCCGGAAGTCGGCGAGGGCGTTTTCGATCCCCTCCATACCCGTCCGGGCGTAGGGGTGTTCCGGGTGCGCCGCGATCCAGCGCGGGATCCTCTCCGCCATCTCCGTTTCGGGCGGGATTTCCCCCAGGAGGTCGATCGTGTTCCCGAAGAGGGTCAGCGCGCCCATCCCCCGGCCGGTGATCAGGACTTTTGCCCCCATTTCGACCGCCGTCCGGGCGGCCGTGAGCCCCGCGAGTCCCGTTCCGATGACGATGAGGTCGAAGCGCTTCATGCCTCACCCCCTCCCGGTCGGCCGGGTTCTTCGGGGGCGAGGTTGAACAGCCCCTTGTAGATCGATTCGATCAGCTCCTCTTCCTTCAGGGAGGTCCCCCACAGGACGGGCCGGATCCCCTTCCAGCGTTCCTC
Organism: Deltaproteobacteria bacterium; assembly: GCA_026388365.1. Next base: position 1,834 of record JAPLJW010000001.1, read on the forward strand.
GAGAAAACCCCTGAGGACGACGTTGGAGCCGCCCCTCTCCTCTTCTTTCCGCAGTTCATTCAGCAGCCCGAGGAGGCGGTAAACGCAAAAGCCCCCCTGGCAGGTCCCCTTGGCGAGGCGGGTGCGGTGGAGGATATCCTGAAGCTCGCGCACCTTGCCCTCCCGCAGAATCGCGTCCACGGACTCCCGGGGGACGAGCTCGCAATCGCACAGGATCTCTCCCCTGGCCGCCGGGGTCTGGCGCCTCAGGCGGGCGAGGCGGTCCTTCAGGGTGTGGCCCTGGCCCGCGCCGGGGAGGCGCTGGGCATGGGTCGAACAGGGGACGTGCAGCCCCATCCGTTCGCAGAGGAAATCAACCGTCTTTTCCGCCATGAGGCGGTAGGTCATCA
>JAPLJW010000063.1 GCA_026388365.1 Deltaproteobacteria bacterium
CTTCATGAAGATACTCTTTATTGGGGACATCGTGGGCAAGCCTGGGCGAAGGGCCGTCCGCGAACTTCTCCCCGGGATCATCGAGGAACGCCGGATCGATTTCGTCATCGCCAACTGCGAAAATGCCGCGGCGGGATTCGGTGTGACCGCGGAGATCATCGAAGAGCTTTATGGAGACCATATCGATGTCCTGACCTCCGGAAACCATATCTGGGATAAAAAAGAGGTCATGGAATTTGTGGACGATTACGAAACGCTGCTCCGGCCGGCCAATTATCCCGAAGGGGCGCCCGGTCGGGGAAGCGTGGTGATCCATGCCCCGGGAGGGATTGCTGTCGGGGTGCTCAATCTGGCGGGCCGGGTCTTCATGCATCCCCTCGACTGTCCCTTCCGGACGGCTGAGCGGGAGATTGAGAAATTGAGGAAGAAGGCTCGGGTGATCATCGTGGATATGCACGCAGAGGCGACTTCGGAGAAGATCGCCATGGGCTGGTATCTGGACGGCAAGGTCACGGCGGTTCTGGGGACCCACACGCATGTCCAGACAGCGGATGAACGGATACTCCCCGGGGGCGCCGCGTACATCACCGACGTCGGCATGACGGGTCCGTTCGATTCCGTGATTGGGATCAATAAAGAAAGCATCCTGCGGCGATTTCTCCTGCAGATTCCCAACAAGTTCGATGTCGCCAAGGGGGACGTCCGCCTCCAGGGGGTGACGGTGGAAGCCGCCGCCGACGGTCGGGCGACAACGGTGGAAAGGTTGGATGTGTCATTGAAAGAGACGGGACGCTCATTCTGAATCCTGAGGCCTTTAGCGCGGGAATTTGGGGCGTTGCCGGTGTTTCAGGAACAGTGGAGACGAGGCATTGAAAAGCGTGTACGATGTATTCCGGGAGAGGGGCTTTATCGAACAGATCACGGATGAACCTCAGATCCGGGAACTTCTGGAAAAAAAATCCATCACCGGGTACATCGGTTTTGATCCGACGGCGACCAGCTTGCATATCGGATCTCTGGTCCCGATCATGTCGCTGGCCCATATGCAAAGGCACGGCCACCGGCCGATTGCACTCGTTGGCGGTGGTACCGGCCTGATCGGCGATCCCTCCGGCAAGACGGAGATGCGCCAGATCCTCACCCGGGGACAGATTGAGCACAACGCGGGATGCCTTAAGACGCAGCTCTCCCGATATATCGATTTCGATGAAGGCAGGGCCGTCCTGCTCAACAACGCCGACTGGCTTACGCGACTCAATTATATCGAGTTTCTCAGGGATATCGGACGCCACTTCAGCGTGAACCGAATGCTGGCCGCCGAGAGCTATCGCATACGCCTGGAAACGGGACTCAATTTCATCGAATTCAATTACATGCTCCTGCAGGCCTACGATTTTCTCTATCTGTTTCGGCAATACGGATGTCTCCTGCAGATGGGGGGCAACGATCAGTGGGGCAACATGGTGGCCGGCATCGACCTGATCCGCAGGATCGAGGGAAAAACGACATACAGTATGACCTTTCCGCTGATTACCACGTCGCAGGGACACAAGATGGGAAAGACAGAAAAGGGGACCGTCTGGCTCGATGCCGAACTGACGTCGCCCTATGAATATTACCAGTACTGGATCAACACGGAGGATGCGGATGTGGGGCGTTTCCTGGCCTTGTTCACCTTCCTGCCGATGGAGGAAATCCACGAGGTCAAGGCTCTGACTGACGCCCGCCTCAATATGGCCAAGGCCGTTCTGGCCTTTGAAGCGACAAAGATCACCCACGGCCAGGCGGCGGCGGTGGGGGCATTTGAACAGACTGCGCAGCTTTTTGGCTGCCGATCAGTCGAAAAGGGGCTGTTCCCATCCAGTACGATTCCAAGACCGGATGTGATGAGAGAGTTAGATGGTTCACTTCCGGCGCTTACGCTCGAAGCATCCGGAGTTGCGTCACTGCCGATTGAACGCAGGAGATTAGACGATGGTATCCCCGCATTTGAGCTGTTCCAGGATGCCGGCCTCTGTTCCTCCCGCGGAGAGGCGAGACGTCTCATCGCCCAGGGGGGAGGCTATGTCAATACCCGGCAGCTCAGGGCCTTCGACGAAAGCATCACTCTTGCCGACATGGACGAGAAAGGTGAAATCCGTCTGCGGAAGGGGAAAAAACGGTATGTGATTCTTTCCGTGAGGGGATGAAATGTTCGTTTCTCACACCGGTAGGTTGAAATCATATCGTTTTATTCCGATTACATAGAATTGTTAAAAAAAATTGAAATTAATGCTTGACTCCTGGAAGCGGGTGGGGTAGAAGTCGCGCTTGTTCGTTGACAGAGTGGGTTGAGAAAAGAAAATTTGGATTTTCGCTTGACATTGATGTCTGAATGGATTTATAATCCTCTTCCGTCCAAAACGGAACGGGTTGCGAGACGGAAAGTTTTTTGAAATTGTTCTTGACAGGAAATCGAAATTGGCTTAAACATACCGGCTCGTCTCTAACTGGCTCTTTGGAAATTGAATAGTGGGATAATTGATTTGTGGGTCCTTTGTACACGAGTAAATTAAGGAGAGAAATCTCCTTCAGGATTAAAACTTGAGAGTTTGATCCTGGCTCAGAACAAACGCTGGCGGCGTGCCTAACACATGCAAGTCGTACGAGAAAGGGTCCTTCGGGGCCTGAGTAAAGTGGCGCACGGGTGAGTAACGCGTGGATAATCTGCCCTTCAGTTGGGAACAACTCATCGAAAGGTGGGCTAATACCGAATAACACTGCAAGACTTTGGTCGAGCAGTCA
>JAPLJW010000027.1 GCA_026388365.1 Deltaproteobacteria bacterium
GCTGCCCTTGAAATCGCCATCAATCCGGACCGAACCGTTGAACATCAATTTGCCGGCGAATTCAGCGCCTTTCCCCAAAAAAGCCCTGACCTCTTCCTCTTCTCTTTTCTTTTTCCCCAGCATGGTGTCACTCCTTTTAAGATCGCTTTTCACGATGATTGCAGAATAAACCTGCGAACGCTGATATTCATCAGAAGACCGACGGCCGTCATCAGAACCACCATCGACGAACCGCCGTAGCTGAGAAATGGCAGGGGAATTCCCACTACGGGAAGGAGTCCCAGGACCATGCCGATGTTGATGAAGACCTCCCAAAAGATCAGCGTGGTGATTCCGAAGGCGATCAGCGCCCCCGGGTAGTCCTTGGAATGGATCATGATCTTCAGCCCCCACAGGATCAGGGAAAAAAACATGATAAGCAGGATCATTCCTCCCAGAAAGCCCCACTCCTCGGCAAAAACGGAAAAGACGAAATCGGTCTGCTGCTCCGGTAGGAACTTGAGCTGGGTTTGCGAGCCTTTGAGGAATCCCTTTCCGAAGATTCCCCCCGAACCAACGGCGATCATGGACTGGATGATGTGGTAGCCCGATCCCAGGGGATCCCGATCGGGACTGAAGAAGGTCAGAATCCGTTCCTTCTGGTAGTCTTTGAGAAAATACCAGCCGATGGGGGTCAGGGTGAGGCCCCCGGCGGCGCCGATCAGCAGCGATTTCCAGTCCAGGCCGACGAAGAAAACGATGGAAAGGAACAGGAGGAAGAGGATCAGCCCCGTTCCCAGATCGGGTTGCTTGAGGATGAACAGGAACGGGATGATGACAATTAAAAAAGGGATAAACAGCTCGGTCAGGTGATAATTGCGGCCGATCTGGTGGCGGTCGAAGTATTTGGCCAGCGCCAGGATGATCGTCAGCTTGACCAGCTCCGACGGCTGGAAGGTGAAACCGCCGACGGCGATCCACCGCTGAGACCCCCGCGTCGCATAACCGGCCGTAAAGACGACGAGAAGAAGAACGATGGAGATGCCGTAGAGGATGTAGGCATGGCGGCTCAGGAAGCGGTAATCGATAAAGAAGGAGAGTGCCATTCCGACGAGACCGATAAGGATCCACTGGACTTGTTTGATGTATAGCTGCGTCTGGCGGAAATCGGCGAGACTGAAACCGGCGCTGTAGATGTTGAGCAGGCCGATGCCGCTGATGATCAGGACCAGAGCGAAGAGGGTCCAGTCGAAGTTCAGGATAAGACGGCGATCCAGTCTGATCATGGTTTTTGCATCTCCCGACTGTTCGCGGCGTCCTGCGCCTGCGCCGGCGGCTGGGGTTGCATCATTTTCTTCCGGGAAAAGTAGGTGTCGATCACCTTCCTGGCCACCGGGGCCGCCGCCGAACCGCCGTGGCCGGCGTTCTCCAGGATGACCGCCACGACGATCTCCGGATTTCCGTAGGGCGCGTAGCAGACGAAGAGGGCATGGTCCCGGAAATCGGCCGATACACGCTTCGATTTGCGCGCCTTTTCATCCTGTGGGAGCCCTATCACCTGGGCGGTGCCCGTCTTCCCGCAGACGTCCTGTTGCTGTCTCTTCAGAATATACCCCGTTCCTCCCTTTTCGTTGACGACCCCCCACAAGGCTTGGTTGATGACTTGGATGTACTGCGGGCGGACCGGCAGGACGCCCTGTTTCTCCGGCTGGAATACTTTTACGACATGTCCGTCCAAAGATTCAAGCTGTTTTACGAGCCGGGGCCGGTAAAGGGTACCGCCGTTGGCCAGGGTGGCATAGGCGTTGGCGAGTTGGATCGGGGTCACGAGATTGAACCCCTGACCGATGGCGAGGGAGATGGTTTCACCCATCTGCCAGGATTCCCGGAGGCGGGAAAGCTTCCACTGTTTCGTAGGAATCAGACCGCCCTTCTCCCGGGGGAGGTCGATCCCGAGAGGGGCGCCGAGGCCGAAGGCCCGTGCATAGGCGGCGATCCGATCCACGCCGAGCAGTTTCCCCAGGTTATAGAAATAGACGTCGCAAGACTCCACGATGGCGCGGTGGAGATTGACATTTCCGTGACCCTTTGCCTGCCAGCAGCGGAAGACCCGGTCGCCCAAATCGAAGGTGCCGTTGCAGTAGAAGGTGGTCTCCGGGGTGATCAGCCCTTCTTCGAGGGCGGCCGCGGCGATGACGATCTTGTAGGTCGATCCCGGCGGGTACTGTCCCGAGATCGAGCGGTTCTCCATGGGATGTCTGGGGTCGTTGGAAAGGGTTTCCCAGTCATCGTAGGAAATTCCCCCGTTGAAGAGGTTTGGGTTAAAAGAGGGTGAGCTGACCAGGGCGAGTACCGCTCCGTTGCGGGGGTCCAGGACCGCCACCGCGCCCGCCCGGTTGCCTATGGCCGACCATGCCGCCTCCTGGAGCGCCGAATCGATCGTCAGGACGACATTGTCGCCCGTCGTCGCCGGTATCCGGCCGAGGGAGCGGATCGCTTTGCCGGCAACGTTGACCTCCACCTGTTCGGCGCCGCTTTTTCCCCGGAGGTGGGCATCCAGGAATTTCTCGATACCGAACTTGCCGATAATATCGCCCGGCGATAGTTTTCCCGCGACGCTCCGATCCAGATCCTCCCGGCTGACTTCCCCCGTGAAGCCAATGATCTGCGCGGTCATCTCCCCGTTCAGGTACTTCCGGACGGGTGTAACTTCCGTCATCACGCCGGGAAGATCGAGGGCGTGGGTCTCCACCACGGCAAGCTTTTCCATGCTGATGTTCCGTTCGAGGAGAACGGGCACAAAGGGTTTCACGCGGCCCGGGAGGGCCGAAAGAGCTGGAAGCGTCAGGGAGCGTTCGGTATAGAGTTCCTTGATCTTGTCGATAACCGTCCGGATATCCTTTGTCCGGTTGGGGATGAAGACGATGTCGAAGGAACCCGCCGGTCTTCGTCCATGATCAGACCGCGCATCGGCTTGATCTTCCGCAGACGGACGCTGTTGTTCTCGGATCTCTGCTGCAGCTCGTTCCCCTCGATGACCTGCAGGTACCACATCCTCATTACGAGAAGCGACAGTGCGACCGAGACGATGATGAACAGCATCTTAAATTTGTGCTTGAACTGACCCGGCTCAAATCCGTCGAGCCGGTCGCCGATCTTCCGCATGCAGAAAAACCTCGAAACGCTGGAACAGACTGAAGAAGAGGGGGCTCAAGATGCCCACCACGATGGCCTGCGGGATGAAAATTTTCGGGATTACATAGAGGATGTCAACGCCGAGGACGAACCGGTAGAGGAGAACGATCACCAGACCTTCCAGAAGCGTGCAGAGACCTGTAAAGGATGCAATCAGGGCCGGCTTTCCCGCGTAAACCTTCCCCTCGACGATCATGGATAGGTAAAAGATGACGATATACAGAAACATATATAGCCCGAATATTGCGCTGGTCAGGCAATCCAGGAAGAAACCGAGCAGGAGTGAAAGAATGCCCCCGCGGAGAGCATCCAGATGGAACCCGGCATAAATGACGACGATGAGCGAGATCTCCAGGGTGATCCAGCCGAAGGAAAAGAGATCCAGAATCGTGATCTGAACGATCACCAAAAGAAGCAGCAAGACAGGGAGAAGAAGGTAATAAATCATGGTTTCGGGCCTGCATCCGTGATCAGGGCCAGGACCTCTTCTACCTTTCCAAACTCGACGGCGGGTGCCACGTCTATCTTCTGAAAGAGGCCTTCCCCCTTGCGGGAGGCGCCGGTCACGACGCCGATCAGCAGCCCCTTGGGAAACACCCCGGCCAGGCCGGAGGAGAGAACCACATCGCCCACCTGAATCTCTTCCACCCGGGAGATGTATTTCAGATTGCATCCCGCCGCGCCCGCGCCCTGCAGGATCCCCTGGGCTCGGCTCCGCTGGATCAGGGCGTCGATATTGCTGTTTTCATCGATGAGGAGCAGGACCTGCGAGGCATGCCAGGCGGTTTCGATGATCCTTCCCACAATCCCCTGTTCGGATAGAACCGGAAGCCCCACCCGTAATCCGTCGGCGGTTCCTTTGTTGATCAGGATCATCTTGAACAGGGAGGTACGGCTGCGGTCCACCACCCTCGCGGCCACGGCCCGGTTCGGCAGGTCCTCCGTGAGGTTGAGGAGCTTCCGGAGACGCATCCCCTCGATGTTTCCCTCGCGGTAACGGTTGAGCTGATCGCTGATGGCGGCGTTCTGCTTCCGCAGTCGTCTGTTTTCATCCTCCAGACCGACGAGGAAGAGGTACCGCTTCCAGGCGTCGTGCAGGCCGTTGAGCGAGACGTTGACGGCATCTTCGACGGGGGCCGCCGCCTCCAGGACCGTCTTCCTCAGGAAACCGGTTTGGGACAGCCGGGCCGCGCTATAGGAGAGAACGGCCAGGGAGAAAATCAGCAGAACCGCCGCCACGATGAGGGAGTGGTATTTTCGGGGGACCAACATGCTTCAGCCAATCATCACATCATCGCGCAGGACGGGCAATCCTTGGGGGCGGCAAACAAGATTCTCAAACGTACAGGGGGCAGGCCGGGTCATGAAAATACCCGCCTGCCCGCATGGCGAGGCGACGCCCCACCGCCGGAGCAGGATGAACATCAATCAGACATGCAGCGACCCCAAATCCATTTACCCTATACCTGACGGCTTCGTAAAAAGGCCGCAGGCAAGGCGCGCGAATCCTGAGGAATGAGGCGTCGGGGACATGTTCCGGAAGCCCAAAGGGATCGGAACATGTCCCCGGAACCGCCGCAATGACGAAGGATGAAGCGCAACGCAGCATCCGGACTTTTTACGAAGCCGTCCCATTTTCGCGACTGTTAAGACTTTTTACGAGATCGTCATACCTGAAATGTCACC
>JAPLJW010000323.1 GCA_026388365.1 Deltaproteobacteria bacterium
ATGGCGCCGTGGATGTCGGCCGCGTAGATGAGCTTCATGAGGTGCGTTACCGCCGTAGCATGGGGTTGCCCATGGTCCCATTACCGCCGGACAGGGACGATTTCAATCCAGTAGTCGTCCGGATCGTGGATGAAGTAGATCCCCATCTTTTCGTTTTCATAACAGATGCAGCCCATCTTCTCGTGCAGGGCGTGGGCGGCGGCGAAATCGTCCACGACGAGCGCCAGATGGAACTCGTTGTCGCCGAGGTTGTAGGGCGCCTTCCGGTCCCTAAGCCAGGTCAGCTCCAGTTGATGGCCGGTCTCGCCGTCGCCAAGGAAGACGAGGATGAAGCTGCCGTCGGCGGCCTCCTTCTTCCGGACTTCGGTCAGTCCGAGCGCCTCCTTGTAGAATCGCACGCTCTTCTCCAGGTCGAGGACGTTGAAATTGTTGTGGGCAAAACGGAATTTCATGGTTTTTCTCCTTTGTTATTCGATGCTCATCAGAGACTGCCAGCGATCCCATTCCGTTTCCCGGGGGAGACGCAGCTTCGCCATCAGATTCACGATGGCCGGCTCGTTGAAACGGAGGTAGGGGTTGATCTTTCTCTCCTCGGCCAGCGTGGAGAAGACGTGCTTCGGGTCGTAACGCCGGAGGAAGGCGCCGATCGCCCGGTTTCCCGGTTCGAGTCGCCTTGCGAAGGCAATAGAGCTCTTTACATAATCGTGCCCGGCATAAACGACGGTTTCATCGGGAAGCTCCATCAGTTTCCGGATGGAACGGTAGAAGCCCTCGAGATCCCCCGAAAAGCAGTTCCCGATCGTCCCGTTGAAGAGGATGTCCCCCGCAATCAGGACCTTGCCGGTATAGAAAGAACGCGAATCCTCTGTATGGCCGGGGGTATGGATGATCCGGATCTTTCCCCCGTCCAGGGCAATCTGCCCGCCGTCCTTCAGGACCGCCCCGCTCAGGAGATGGGCGTACGTGGCCGCGAGCAGGGCCCCGTTGCCGCTTGTATGATCCTGGTGGTCATGGGTGTTTGTGACATACTTCAGGGTAAGCCGATGATCCTCGAGAAAGGCGAGGATCCCGTCCACCGCGCCGCCGTCCACGGCCATACCGCTTTCCGTTCCGTAAATCAGATACCCGAGGTTGTCGGCGCCGTAGCGAAACTGCTTAATTTTCAGCATGGAACCCCCTGATGCATTCTACCCATAAAAAAGCAATATTCAAGTGTTTTATGGGGGCGCCGCAGCCCCCGGCACCGCTGATCGGCGCGGGCGGCGGGCAAGATGTTCTTGCCACCGGCCACGGGCGATGGTATCGTGTCCACCTTTCCGATCCAACGACAGGGGTGGATGAATATGGACACACCCTCTCGCAAAGAGACAGACCGCAATCACTACCCGCCGGTGACAGGGATCGGCTGCGACGAGCACGTCGGCATGGTCCGGGAGATCTTCACGACGATCCCCGGGCGGTACGACTTCCTGAACCGCGTCCTGAGCCTCCGCCGCGACGTCGCCTGGCGCCGCTTCGCCGTCCGGAAGATGCGCTTCTTCGATACCTTCAGCCTTCTCGACGTGGCGACGGGAACGGCGGATCTGGCCATCGAGGCCGCCCGGCGGCATCCGGAAATCCAGGTTACGGGGATCGACTTCGTCCGAGAAATGCTCGCCCCGGGACGGCAAAAGATAACAGACCTCGGCCTTGCCGGACGAATCCGCCTCCTCCAGGCGGACGCCCTTGCGCTTCCCTTCCCGGACGGCAGTTTCGACACCGTGGGGATCGCCTTCGGCATCCGGAACATCCCGGACCGCCTCGCCGCCCTCCGGGAGATGCGGCGGGTCCTCGTCCCCGGCGGAAGGGTCTGTATCCTGGAGATGAACGCCCCCCGGAACCGGCTCTGGCGGGGGTTTCTCGCCCCCTACCTGCACTGCGTCCTTCCCGGCATCGCGCGCCTCTTTTCGCAGAACCTCGCCGCCTACCGCTACCTGGTCGACTCGATCACCCGTTTTCCCGCACCGCCGGCCTTCCTCGCCATGATGGAGGAGGCCGGTTTCCGGGATCTGGCGCGGTATTCCCTGACCCTCGGCATCACCTCCCTCTACATCGGCCAAAGATTGGAGAATTGAGGCAACGGGAATTTTGCATCCCTGGGAAAGCGGTCTGATATACTCCTCATTCTTGATTGCGGATGAGGAACTCGTTTGAAACCACTTTGAAACTTGACCGTCCTTTCATCACCTTTGAATACTCTTCCTCTACAGTCCTGATCACGATGCCTTCCTTCAAGTTCTTCGTGTCACGGTAGTATCCGCCAGCCATTTCCATCACCTCTCCGAAAGTGAAATCGAAAACTCCCGTATATTCCAAGGGCACCCTCTTCAAACCCAGTGTATCGGTGACACGGATCAGCTCTTCCAAGCCCATGTACCGGTGTGTATCGAGATTAAAGCCATTAAAAATAAACAGCTCCCGCGACTTCAAAGCAAGACGGTTCTTTTGAATTCCTGGGCCTGCAATCTCCCCGGATAGGGAAATGTTCCTGCCAAGTCCCTTCAAACGGGTCTCAAGTTCATACTTCTCCGCCATCTGCCAGTAAACGTTCTCCACATCTTTCTGGTAGCTGTTGTTCCTGGTGCATACATGGAAGTCGCCATCCTTGATAGCGAATGTCGCACTGGTACCGTCAATCTTGGTCGTGATGTAAACATTCTTGCCCTGGAACTCTTCGATAGCTCCGGGATGGTTCTGGACCCTGTCCTCATCCGTTTTGAAAATACCGAACGGAAGGCCCCCGCGGATCACGCCGTTCATGGAGAGCGGAATAGGCTTTTCATAGTGTGTGATGCCCAGTGTCTCGGAGACGTCCATGCCTTCCGACCAGTCTCCTTCTAAAAGTATAGAAAGCGGGAAAACGATACCCTGGCTTAGTTCTCCACGTAACCTTGCGGTCTTGACCCGGAACCCCTTGTTCCTCATGAACTCAAACTCCGGCCTGTCAGCAGGTAAAACCGTGTCTATCTCTACATAAACACAGTAATCACCTGGCTTGAACTCACCGGACTTGGCTACCACCTGCCATCCGAGAACATTCACCACATCAAGCGTATCCGCGTTCTCTACCTTCCGGGTCTCTAAGATCTTCTGTACGGATGCTAACATTTTTACATCATCCCTTCTAAATATTGAGAGCTTTGAATTTTTGCTGAAACTCGGCAAATCGTCATTCCTGCGAAAGCAGGAATCCAGTCCTTTCAAGAACTTCTGGATTCCCGCTGGAGTTTACCCCGTACC
>JAPLJW010000100.1 GCA_026388365.1 Deltaproteobacteria bacterium
AGCATCCGCCGCCCCTCCTCCACATTGGTCCCCTGAAGCCGCACCACCATCGGCAGTTTCATCTCGATGTTCTTCGCCGCCTGGATCAGCCCGGCGGATACGCGGTCGCACCGGAGGATGCCGCCGAAGATGTTGACGAGGATGGTCTTCACGTTCGGGTCGGACGTCAGGATCCTGAACGCCTTCTCAATCTGCTCCGCCGAGGCCCCGCCGCCCACGTCGAGGAAGTTTGCGGGCTCTCCTCCCGCCATCTTGATCATGTCCATCGTCGTCATCGCCAGCCCCGCCCCGTTGACCATGCAGCCGACGTTTCCGTCCAGCTTGATGTAGTTCACGGCGGCGTTTTTGGCCGCGACCTCCAACGGTTCCTCCTCATCCGGGTCCCGCATTTCCCGGATCTCGGGATGGCGGTACAGCCCGTCATCATCGAAATTGATTTTCGTATCGAGGGCGAGCAGCCGGCCGTCTTCCGTGATGGCCAGCGGGTTGATCTCCAGAAGCGAGCAGTCCTTCTCCAGAAACAGCCGGTACAGGTTCCGGACGATCTCCGCAAACGGCTTGCGCTGCTCCGCGTCCAGTCCCAGAGCGGCGGAGAGCTTGCGCGCCTGGAACGGACTGAACCCCACGACGGGATGAACCGCGCACCGGACGATCTTCTCCGGGGTCGTCGCCGCCACCTGCTCGATGTCCATGCCGCCCGCCTCCGAGGCCATGAACACCACGCACTCCCTGCCTTTGGAGCGGTCCACCACCAGGCTCAGGTAGAGCTCCTTCCGGATGGCGGACGCCTCCTCCACGAGAACGCTGCGCACCTTTTTCCCCTCCGGACCCGTCTGGTGGGTCACGAGCTGCATCCCGATGATCGCCCGGGCGGCCGCAAAGGCCTCGTCCGGCGACGCGGCCGTCTTGACGCCTCCGCCCTTTCCCCGGCCTCCCGCGTGGATCTGCGCCTTGACGACGGTTTTTCCCTGGAGCTCTTCGGCCGCCTCGCGCGCCTCTTCCGGGGTCGCAGCCGCCTTCCCGCGGGGAACCGGAATCCCATAGCCGCGCAACAGTTCCTTGGCTTGATACTCATGAATCTTCATCTGTTACCTCCAGAGGTCCGGTTCGCCTTTCTTTTGCTGCGAACGCCGGATGAACGTTGGTTTGGTGCCGGAAGCCGCTCCTGATCGCGTGGTCATATTGAACCCGGACCGGATATCCAAATTTGCATATACCCTTATATCGTCTGAGCCATTTGCAAAAGTCCTTCTGCGTCATTTCGGCGAATCCCGGATCAAAGTCCGGGGTTCGCCGGGGTGACGGAATAAACTGGTTTTGCCATTGGCTCGTCTGACGTTTGAATCTCTATCGCAACTTTTAAAACTTATCAAGCGCTCTTTCGGGGGCGGCGACGGTGCCGCCTGAAGAAGACGTCGGGGACATGTGGGGATACCTTGCCGCAAGGTGTCCCCACGCCCAAAGGGATCGGAACGTGTCCCCGGAACACAGATATGATTTTGCTTGACAAATCCCTCCCGATGATGTAAGGAAGTCACGCTTTTAGCAGGTATCTGTCCCCGGAGCCTTGAGGCTGTTGGGGATTTTTTTCATCATGGAAATGGAAGCAAAACAGGAAATGATCATGGATTTTCAACCAGCCGGCCTTGCGGAACCGCAGGCACCGGCTGCGGTCCTCAAGGCGGACCGCCGTCAGCAGCAGGAAATCCAGCAGCGCCGGACCTTCGGCATCATCAGCCACCCGGACGCGGGGAAAACGACGCTCACGGAAAAGCTCCTCCTCTTCGGCGGGGCGATTCAGCTCGCCGGCGCCGTCAAGGCCCGAAAGGCGGGCCGGCACGCAATGAGCGACTGGATGGCGATCGAAAAGGAGCGGGGGATCTCCGTCACGACCTCCGTGATGAAGTTCCACTACCGGGATTTCGAGATCAATCTCCTGGATACCCCCGGCCACCAGGACTTCTCCGAGGACACCTACCGGGTCCTCACCGCCGTGGACAGCGCGCTGATGGTGATCGACAGCGGCAAGGGGGTCGAGCCCCAGACGGAGAAGCTGATGGAGGTCTGCCGGATGCGCAACACCCCCATCATGACCTTCATCAACAAGCTCGACCGGGACGGGATGGCGCCGATGGAGATCCTCGCCAACATCGAAGACAAGCTCCAGATCGAGTGCGCCCCGCTCTCCTGGCCGATCGGCATGGGAAAGGATTTCAAGGGGGTTTACAATCTCTACCGGAAGTCGCTCCATCTCTTCACGCCGGGGAAGGACAGCCGCAAGGAGAAGGGGATCACCATTACTGATCTTTTAGACCCGCGGTTGGACGAACTTCTGGGGAGCCAGGCGGAGCAGCTCCGCGACGATATCGCCCTGATCGAGGGGGCAGCTAGCCCCTTCAGCCACGGGGAGTTTCTCAAGGGCAACCAGACCCCCATCTTTTTCGGCAGTGCGATCAACAATTTTGGCGTTCGGGAACTCCTGGACGCCTTCGTGGAGATGGCCCCCGCCCCCGGCCCCCGGCCCGCGGTCACCCGGATCGTCTCCCCGCTGGAGGAGGCCTTCTCCGGCTTCGTCTTCAAGATCCAGGCGAACATGGACCTCGCCCACCGCGACCGGATCGCCTTTTTCCGGATCTGCTCGGGGAAGTTCACCCGGGGGATGAAGGTGTTCCATCACCGGATCGGCCGGGAGATCGTGATCTCCAATGCGACGATCTTCATGGCCCAGGACCGCACGAACGTGGAGGAGGCCTGGCCCGGCGATATCATCGGGATCCACAACCACGGGACGATCCAGATCGGCGACACCTTCACCGAAGGAGAGCCGCTCCAGTTCACCGGGATTCCCAACTTCGCCCCGGAGCACTTCCGGCGGGTCCGAATCAAAAACTCGATCAAAATCAAGCAGCTCCAGAAAGGGCTCGCCCAGCTCTCCGAGGAGGGGGCGGTCCAGGTCTTCCGGCCGCTCTTCGGCAACGACTACATCCTCGGCGCGGTCGGCGTCCTCCAGTTCGACGTGACGATGGCGCGGCTCAAGACCGAGTACGGCGTGGACGCCTCATACGAACCGATCGAATACGCGGCAGCCCGCTGGATTGAATGCAACGACAAGAAACGCCTCGCTGAGTTCGAGAAGAAGTGCCAGGCGAACCTGGCGCTCGACGCGGACGGCCGCCTGACCTACTTGGCAACGAGCGAATGGCGCCTCGGCTTCATCATGGAGGAGTGGCCCGATATCGCCTTCCGCAAGACCCGCGAACACAATGGAAACGCATGACAAATCCTTATTTCAACAACAGAGGATTTCACAAAGATGTAATTTTGCTTATCCGGGTTTATTATTGAATTCTGGATGAAAGATGGCATTTTCGGAGGATGATCGGGGTTGAGATGTGCATCCTGTCAGTCATTCAAGGACCAATTCAACAGACTATCAACTCAAACGTAAGCATCAACCGGATGATCTTCTTTGATTCCGGTCGCGCAGACTTAAATGTTTCCGCTTGATTTTCCTCCCCGTCCCCTCTATCGTACCGGGCAGGGAGTCCCTCTCTTCACTGTAAACTCCACTTCTTCACAATGTCATCCCCCTCGAATCAGCACCGCATCCTTTAGGGACTTCGTTATAAGCGAAAGTCTTTCACAGAAAGGAGGACGTCATGACCCAAAAACCGATCGATGCCCATTGTCATCTTTTCAGCGCGAGGTATGTCGTCGAAGAGGCGGCCGCCATGGGATGGGCCTATGTCGCCGGCAATTACCCGCATGCCGAAGCCGTCACCCGGGCCGATTTGGCTGCCGAATCGCTGTTCTCCTGGAGCCGTCTGGAGGATGTCGTCAGGTGGTTCCTTGACCTCGGCGCCGCGGTGAGCAGTTATGAAACGAACTACCAAAGCATCGCGAAGGCCTGCCGTGAAGGGTTGAACCTTCCTTCCACAGAAGGACTGATCGTCGCGCCCCTGATGATGGATATCTTCTACATGTTCGGCCCTCCCGCAAGCGGGCCTATGCAGGGGGTCAAAGCAGGGCGGACTGTGCGGAGGACGAAACGCCTGCGCGACGCCGAAGACAGGGAAGCCAGCAAAGCGGCCTTCGAACGGTTCCAGAAGCGGGTCATCGCGCTGGTTGCGGAGAGAACGGCGGCGGCGCCCAAGGCGAAAGGCCGCCCTGCCGGAATCCGTGATTCCTTAAAGGGCGGTCGGGAGCCCGCCCTTTCATCAAAGGAGACCGACCGGATCTTTCTGGACGCGAGAAGTGCGGGGACGGCGAAGGGCGTTATGAAAGGCCTCACCGCCGGGCGGGAGCTGTCGCGGGGCTTCGAGAATCAGATCGCCGCCCTGATCGAACTTCAGGCAAATCACGCGGGGTCGGTGTTTCCCTTCTTCGCCGTCGATCCCCGCCGGCGCGGTGTGGTCGATATGGCCATCCGCGGGATCCCCGAACTGAACGGCGGCAAACCGCTGGTCACGCCATCGGGGCCGTTCTTCGGCGTCAAGCTCTACACCCGGCTGGGATACTTGCCTGTGGATGTCCCGGATGAACTGTACGGTTACTGCGACACAAACCGGATCCCCATCACCGTCCACACCAGCGCCGAGGGCTTCCCGCCCGTGTCGGACTGGGAATATGCCGGCTATGCGGCTCCCGATTATTGGCAGGCGGTTTTGGACAAACATCCCGCTCTCCGCCTCGATTTCGCCCACTTCGGCAGCGGCAACGACGCATGGGTCGTGCAAATCCTGAACTTGATGACCCGCTATCCGAACGTTTATGCCGACCTGGCCTGCTATACGGATCGCGGCGAACTGTTGCAGGCAAGGAAAGTCTGGAGCGACAATGCCATTGTTCGGGACCGGCTGCTGTTCGGCACGGATTTCGTCGTCTCGTCTCTGACCCAGGTTCTAAGCCTGGAAGGGTATTTCGAGGCCTTCCAAGAGGTCTTCGGCCCCGCCGACCTGGAGGACCTGATGACGGTCAATACCCGGAAATTCTTCCAGCCGATTCTCCCGGCAACGGCCGGCTTACCGGCGGCGCGCCGCGTTCCCCCCGCCGACGAAGAGAAACTGCGCCGCAAGCTGGGCTGGCTTCCGGATCTCCCCGACCATCGGGACCACGACATGGAAACGGATGTGGTCCCCCGGCATCTCCTGCGCCTGAACCGCCAACAGACCGTGAAAGGCATGATGGAAAAGACCACCCGCTGTGCCGACGCATCGGCAGGGCGTGCGCCGTCCGCCCCGGCGCTGCCGGGGTCCGTTGATCTGCGCCGGTGGTGCTCGCCGATCGAAGACCAGGGACCGCTCGGCGCCTGTACGGCGCATGCGGCGGCGGCACTCATCGAATATTACGAACGGCGGGCCTACGGAAGCCATATCGACATCTCCCGGCTGTTTCTCTACAAGGCGACCCGCAATCTGCTCAACTGGACGGGCGACACGGGGGCCTATCTGCGCACGACGATGGAGGCTATGGTCCTCTTCGGCGTTCCCCCGGAGGAGTACTTCCCCTACGATCCGGCCAACGTGGAGATCGAACCTTCGGCCTTCTGCTACTCCTTCGCCCAGAACTACCAGACGCTGACCTATTTTCGCCTGGACGCCGCCCGGACGACCCGCCCGGAGCTGCTCCGGCAGATCAAGATGAATCTGGACAGGGGCATCCCCGCGATGTTCGGCTTTACCGTCTTCGGCTGCATCGGCAGCGCAGCCAGGACGGGACGGATCCCCTTCCCCGTCAAGACCGACCGTCGCGAAGGGGGGCATGCCGTCGCCGCCGTGGGTTACGACGATGGCCTCGTTATCCGCCATCCCTTCACGGATCTGGAAACGAAAGGCGCGATCCTGATCCGGAATTCCTGGGGCAAGGCGTGGGGGGAGGGAGGATACGGCTGGCTTCCCTACGAATATGTGCTGCACCATCTGGCCATCGATTGGTGGACGGTCCTCAAACAGGAATGGGTGGACACCCGTCAGTTCCAGGAACCGTAATGCAGGCGGGATGGGTATAGGTTTCAAGACGGGAAAAATGATATCATTCGGTTCATGGAAAGACAGCGTCAAGGCCCTGAAGCGGGAGACCTTCACGCTCTACCTGGCCTGCCGCCACCCCCGCGTCCCCTGGTACGCGAAGCTCCTCGCCCTGATGGTCGTCGCCTACGCATTGAGTCCGATCGATCTGATCCCGGACTTCATCCCCGTGCTGGGATACCTGGATGACCTGATCCTTATCCCGCTGGGGCTCATGCTTGTGATCCGGATGATCCCGGCGGATGTCCTCGCGGAATGCCGTCAGCAATCGGAGGAAATCGTCGGAAGAGCGACCCGGGCGGGGAAAATCGCGGCCGCCGTGATCGTCGCGATCTGGCTCCTTCTGGCGGCGCTCATCGTCCGCCTGATTCTGTAAAACCTTCATATTTCTTGACACCCGAACGGCCTTTCCGGTAGTGTGCGGCCCACGTCAGCGCCATTCCCCAAAAAAGAGAGGCAAACGCTATGAAGGACCAACAGAAAGACGAACGCTGCCGCCGGATGTTTCAGGATCTCCTCCCGAACATCGCCGATTACGTGACCCGCTACGCCAAAGAGCGGCCGAAGGAGACGGCGATCATCGAGCACAACACCGGCGAAACGGTGACCTGGAAGCAGTTCGACACCTCCGTCTCCGCCTTCGCCGCCAAGCTGCTCTCCATCGGCCTCGTCAAAGGGGACATCGTCGCCACGAGCCTGCCGCTGCTGAAGGAACACGTCTATCTGATCTACGCCTGCTACCGTATCGGGGTGATCGTCGCCCCGCTGGACCTGCGCCTGAAGGCCAAGGAGGTCATCGTCTGCATGGAGAAGATGAAGCCAAAGGCCTTTTTCTTCCTGGGAAAGACGCCGGTCGTTGATTTCCGTCCCCTCATCCGGGAGGTGATGGCGGCCTGCCCCTATATCCGGCATTGGGTTCAGTTCCAGAAAGAGGCCGACCTGATCATGGAAGGCGCCGTGGGAATTGCCGATTTCGCAAAGGACATCAAAAAGGTTTATCTCTTCAATCTCTTTACGGGGCGTGTGAAGAAAGCCCGCCGCCTCGTCGGAAAGCGGGATGCCTGCCTGATCATCTTCACGACCGGCTCCACCGGCTCCCCGAAACCGGCGCTGCTGTGCCACGAGAACATCCTGATCCAGTACGTCGGCCTGTGCGTCGGGTTCGAGCTTAAAGCCTCCGACCGGATGCTGATCAACCTGCCCCCTTCCCATGTGGGCTGCACGACGGAGCAGTTGGGGACGGTCCTCTTCGGCGGCGGGGTCGCGGTGATCCTCCATATTTTCGATCCGAAGCTCTCCCTGGAGGCGATCGAAAAGCACCGGGCGACCATCATCGGCCAGATCCCGGCGCTGTTCAACATGGAATGGCGCCTTCCCGATTACGGAAAATACGACCTCAAGAGCCTCCGTTTCGCCATCTACGGCGGTCAGGCCGTACCCCGGGAATTCCTGGTGAAGATGAAGGCGATGGCGCCCCGGATCGGGACAGGCCTCGGGCTGACGGAAACGGCCGGCTTCTGCACCTATACGAACGTGGACGCCGACGTGGATGAGCTCGCCCAGGGGATCGGCTACGATTCGCCCCTGTGTCTGATCACGATCCGCGATTTCATGAGGGCGGACGGCACGGCCGGGGCGGAAAAGCCGCGGGGCGAGGTTGGGGAGATCTGCTTTTCCGGCCCCCAGGTTTTCTTGGGCTACCTGGGCGATCCGGAAAACACGGCCAGGACGATCTCCCGGGAGGGCGTCTGCTACACGGGCGACGTCGGTTATTACGACGAAAAGGGGCTCCATTTCTCCGGCCGGGCCAAGCTCGTCATCAAGCCGAAGGGGTATCAGGTCTTCCCGGAGGACGTGGAGAATCACATCCATGAGAAGCTCAAGGAGCGCGCCGGCATGATCGCCATCGTCGGCGTCGAGCATGAGATCTTCAGCGAGGGGATCATGGCCTTCGTGGAGTGCCAGGATGGAAAGACGATCACCCCCTTGGAGGTCCTGGCCGCCTGCGGCGACATCTCCGCCTATTCAAGGCCATCGCACGTGGTGATCCTCAAGGCGGGCGAGATTCCGCTGAACCGCGTCGCCAAGACCGATTACCTGAACCTCCGGGAGAGGGCGGCGGCGGCGGTCCGGGAACTGCGCGCCGAGGGGAAGTGGGACCGGGGGTAGGAGGGAATCCTCCTCTTCACCGGGGCTTCCCCGTTTCCCGGCAGGGACCCTGCCGGATTCGTAGGGCCTGCACTACGATAAATTTTCGGGCTCGCTGGGCGGCGGCGTGTACTTGTCCAGGGTGGTCCAGACGTCCCGGCAGGCCGTCTGGTATTGTTGATCGGCAATGGAACTCTTGAAATCCAGATAGTCGATTCCCTCCGCAACATCAAACAGCTTCTGGGACACAACATGCTTCGGGATCGCCGCGCGGAATCGGTAGAGACCGTAGCGCCTTATCGTGACCTCGGCGTCCGGGAAAAGCCTCTCAATATGGTTGGCGAAACGGGACTGAACCATGAATTCGCCCGGACTGTTCTCTGAAGCAACGATGGAAATGAAACTGTTCCTGGTGAAGACCCACATGACCTGCCTCCGATATTTCTTTTGAAAGACAGCACAAACAATCTGATATGAAGAACAAGCGTCGCTGATGAAAGCATATCCAGCCGGATATCCGTCTTTGTTTACAATCCCCGGTTGACCCTCTCCTTCAATTCATTCCCAGCCTTGAAAAACGGCATCTTCTTGGGTCCCACCGGAATCTTCTCTCCCGTCTTCGGATTCCTCCCCGGATAGGCGCCGTGGTCCCTGATGGTGAGGCTCCCGAACCCCCGGATTTCAATTCTTCCGTCCTTTTTGAGAGTATCGGTGAAACCATCGAAGACCAGGTCGATCACCTTGGATGCATTTGTTGCCGTCAGGCTTTCTTTGATGGACAGCTGCTGGATGAGATCGGGCTTGTTCATGGGAAGCTCCTTGAAAGAGAATGATGGAAAGATTTCGACGAAGCCAATGTAAAAGGGAATAGGCTGAGCTGTATTCCCCCTGGACCCGCAGCGAGTGAATGCTGTCGGTGACGGCGACGCCCAGGCGGGAGGCCGCGGCAATCTCCAGATCGCCCCGCAGGGGAGTGACGAATACGACCCCTGTCCCGGGCTTTTCCGGCGCCCGCCTCGCAATGATGAAGTCGAGATCTACGCCCACCTCCCGCAGGCTGGCCAGGATCTTTGCCAAACTTCCGGGCCTGTCTTCAATCGAGACTCCCCACACATCCACACGCTCAACGAGCAGGTTCATCATGCGTTTCTCCTTTATACGATGCAGGCTTCCCGGTCTTGTTCCCGCGCATTCAGACGGCATATTATGGCCGGCCGGATGAAGGCCGAATCATTTTTTGAAGTGCTGCGTTATGGACTTCCGGAGACTCAAAAGCACGACAACGGCAGTCAGTCCCAAAAAGAGAATGGCGATGGGACGAGAAAGGAAAATGGCCAAGGAGCCGCCCGACATCTGCAGCGTCGCACGAAAATGCTGTTCCAGGGCCGGACCCAGAATAAACCCCAGGATCAGCGGGGCTGCCGGCCAGTCGCGAATCTTCATCAAGTAGCCAAGAATACCAAAGGCAATCGCGGTCCAGACGTCGAACAATGTATTTCTGACGGAGTAAGCGCCGATGATGCATATGGCCAGCGTCACGGGCCCTAAATAACGGTACGGAATCATTGCCAAACGCACCCAAAGGCCTACCAGGGGCAGATTCAGAATCAAAAGGATAACGTTTCCGATATACATGCTGACAATGATCGTCCA
Source organism: Deltaproteobacteria bacterium (assembly GCA_026388365.1). Next base: position 9,828 of record JAPLJW010000100.1, read on the forward strand.
CGCCATATCTGCGTGTTGAGCAAATAACAGCGGACCGGGTTGGAGCCCATACATCATAAAGGCGGCAAAAAGCAGGGCCATGGCGGCATTCGTCGGCAGTCCCAGCGAAAGCAACGGTATCAATCCGGCCTCACTGGCTGCGTTATTCGATGCCTCCACGGATGCCACCCCTTCGATTGCCCCGGTGCCGAACTTCTCCGGATGCTTCGATGAACGAACTTCCACATCATAGGCAACGAAGGCAATGACCGAGGGCATCATCCCGGGAAGGATGCCCAGGCCCAGCCCAACTGCTGTTCCCCGTAGGCTTGCATACAACCCTTTGGCCAATTCAACGCCTCGGGGAATCATCCGGCCCAGTTTTCCCGTGTAGATCGCGACCAGACCCTCATTGGCGCTGGACAGGATTTCCGCTATGCCGAAGAGTCCCATGAGCACCGGAATCACATCGAATCCCTTCATCAGCGATGTCAATCCAAAATTTAATCTTTGCATTCCTGTCATGGGATCCAGTCCAATGCTGGCAATGAGCATACCCAAAGTGGCCATCAATACGCCGCGGATCTTGCTTTTACCGGATACAGCCACCAGGGTTGTAAAACAAAACAGCATCAACGCCACATATTCGGGAGCTCCGAATTTCAACCCCAGATCGGCCAGAGGAGGGGCAGCTATCTGCAACACGACGATGGCTACGGTACCGGCAATAAACGATCCGATCGCGGCGATGGCCAATGCCTCTCCACCTCTGCCCTGCTTGGTCATCTGGTAGCCGTCGACGCAGGTGAGTATAGAAGAGGCCTCGCCGGGCACGTTGAGCAAAATACTCGTTACAGACCCTCCATACATGGCCCCATAAAAAATACCCGCCAACATGATAATGGCTCCCGTAGGATCCAGAAATGCGGTCAGCGGAAGCAGCATGGCCATCGTCGCCGTTGGACCCAATCCGGGCAACACGCCAACCACGGTTCCCAGTAAACAGCCCATAAAACAGTAGAGCAAGTTGAACGGAGAAAGGGCACCCTGTAAACCAATCAGCAAATTTCCCATCAGATCTTACACCCCAACCGATAGATACCGATATCCATGGATCAGATGAACGGGCCGGCGATCCTCATGGCATGGGTATTTGTGCCAGGTAAACAAAAACACCCCAAAAAACAGCCCCCGAAATGCCGGCGATCAGGATGGATTTAACCCAGGATTGCTCGCCGAACAGACGGGTACACACCAACAGGAAAGCCGCTGTACTCAGAAAGTATCCTATGTAGGGGAGCAGGGCGCAGCTGACAATCATCGCAACAATGGCGAAAGAAGCTGGTCCCTTCCATGAAAATGCCTCCTCTGGTGCCGCCTCTGTTTTTTTATCGCGCCCTTTAAAAGTGGAAACAATGTAATAAAGGCCGCAGACGATCAATACCAGGCTTAAGATGATGAGATACCATCCCGGTCCGAAGGCATCGCCTGCTTCCTCTGAACGTCCGTTGAGTCTGAGACCTTCGATAATACCCACGATCCCGAAAATCATCAAAACAAGGCCTTCATTACAAAGAATAGCAACCAAGATGCTTATCTCCTCTGCATTTATATTTCTCTGGAGAGCGCCGCCAGGATGAGTGGCGGCGCCCCCCAGAGGGATTGGATCCTTGGGATGCGTTTTTAAATATGGATTACAGTTCCTTTAATTCTTTGGCAAGATCCAACACATAGGTACGAAAATCCTGGGAGCCCGCAAATGCGGGAACCGCCCCGATCTTGCCCAACTCCTTCGCGATCTCCGGCGAGTCGATGGACCCTTTGATTGCATCCTCAATGGCCTTCACAATTTCCGGGGGGAGACCCTTCGGTCCGGCAAATCCCACATGGCCCTGGAAGGTGACGGTTTTCCACCCCTGTTCGACCGTGGTATGAAGATCAGGATAAGCCGGATGCCTGTGACTCCCGGTAATGGCGATGAGTTTTACCTTGCCCGCACTGGACATGGGCCCTACCGATGTTGTTGAAGCGGACCCGATGTCCACATGTCCGCCTGCCAAAGCAGTGACCAGGTCAGCCCCGCCGGGATAGGTCACCATTTTGACCTTGGAGACATCGATGCCCTTCTTTTTCAGCGCTGCCCTGAACTGACCGACGGGCCCGTCTGCTCCGGCAGTACCGCCCAGCCAGCCCCACTTGATCTCGCCCGGATTGGCCTTGATCGCTGCGGCTACGTCATCCAGCGATTTCCACGGCGAGCCGTCGCGGATCGTGAATACCCAGGGAAATTCGGCGATTTTAGCGATGTAGGTCCGGTCTTCGATTTTGAAGGGAACATCCTTGCCCCAGGCGGCGGGGATGGCATTGCTGCCGTCGGCATCGGCCAGCAGGGTGTATCCGTTTGGCGCCGCACTCAGCGCCTCAACGGTTCCGGGGATCCCCTTGCCGCCGGGTTTGGCGGTCACGTTGACGCTGACGCCCCATTTGTCTGACAATATTTTCGCACCCACCCTTGCCACCCCGTCGGTGCTTCCACCCACGGACCAGGGAACGATCACGGTAATCGGTTTATTGGGAAACTTTGCCTGTGCCGCTGCCGTTTGCATCCCTAAAAATACGGCAAGAACAGGGACGATGATCACCAGTGAAACCAGCAACCTGAATTTCTTGTTCATACGAACGCCTCCTCGTTTTGATGAAATCACATATCGCCCAACCTCTGTCCAGAAACTTAGATGTTTCATTACATGGAACTTTGTTTTGCTCTATATATCAACCATCTGCGCTTGTCAAGAGAATAATGGGGTGTTTCAAAGAGGAGAAAAAGTCGAACCGAGAGGCGATCCGGAGAGGCAACCCCTGCAAGCGAGCCGGCCGGGGCTTGGCCGGACTGATCTGGACTTTCAAATGAGATCGGACCTTTCTTCGCAAATGCATATACGGTGACTCCTTGAGCGTCAAGACGAATGTAAGCACAGCCTGTTGCGGAGAGAGGGGATTTTGCTCCGGTCGTCCGGAGCAGCCTGCGGAACGGAGCAGCTGCAGATAAACGTTTGCCGGAATCGATCGCTGCCTGAATCGCCGGACGCCATTTCAGCAAGTGCGCACGAACCGGATTCCGGGCTCCGCCAGCCCTTCGAACCCGGCGGGCGGTTCTCCGGGAGGGGGTCCGCGTTCAGCCGGCGGCGGGGAGCGGGCGGCGCCGGCGGCGCTTCTTTCTGCACCGTTTTGCAGGGACTTCATCGGTCGGCGCCGAAACGCTTGCGGCCGGGGTCTGTAGGAAGGCCTCCCACCATTCCCGGGCGGTTCTGTTTTCTGCCCGGGTCTTGGCGATGAGACAGAGGTAGGAGATGGCGTCCGTAAAATCGGGCCGGGCGACCAGGGAGGCGGGACGCCGCGGAGGCATCCGGTGCAGCGAGGGCTGCAAGGCGAGGATCCCGCGCAGTTGACCCCCGACCCGCCCCGGGATGCAGACGGTCTTGCAGAACTCCTCCATGAAAACGGCGCACGCGGCGTGGAGCGCCTGCGGGTGCGAGATGCCGTCACGGTTCCGGGCAAGCGTCTCCTCTTCGAGACTCGGCCCGAAGAGCGCGGCGAGAAAGAGCGCCGGAGACGGGGGCACCCCGCTTCGATGCAGCCGATCGAGGCATTCCAAGTTGGTGTGCAGTACCGCCCGGCGATCGCCGTTTCCATCCAGCCACCGACCCAGCGACGGGAAAAGGGCGGCAAGGAGTCCGCTGGCGTCCAGCAGGGTGAAAGCCGGCCGGCTGGATCCGAGCAGGAAGAGTTTCAGCATCTCTTCGTAGAGCCTGGCCGGCGCAGCACGGGAAATGGTGGCGGAGAGGGCGCAGAGCGTCTCCCAGGTCGCCGGTTCAATGACGAGGTCATGGGACGCCGCAAAACGAACGGCCCGGACCATCCGCACCGGGTCTTCCGTAAACCGGACCAAGGGGTCGCCGATGAGGCGGATCAGACGCTGTTTCAAGTCGCTCAGGCCGGTGCTGTAGTCGATCACGGAGGCGTCTGCGATATTGTAGGCCAGCGCGTTGATGGTAAAGTCGCGGCGGAGGGCGTCCTCCTCCGGCGTGCCAAAGATGTTGTCGCGCAGGACCATGCCATCCTCGTCCTTGAGGTGGCGGGGCGGGCGGCCATGGCGGTCCGTCTCTTCCGTGTCCGCTTCATTGGAGGGGACGGCCGCCCGGAAGGTGGAAACTTCCAGGATTTCGTTCGGGAAGTGGAGATGGGCCAACCGGAAACGGCGGCCGATGAGCCGGCAGTTGCGAAAGAGCTTCTTGATCTGGCCGGGCGCCGCGTCGGTTGCGATGTCAAAGTCCTTGGGGGTTCTCTCCAGGAGCAGATCGCGGACGCACCCTCCCACCAGGTAGGCGATGAAGCCGTTGTCATGGAGCCGGTAGAGCGTCCGCAGCGCATTCGGGCTCACCTGCTTGCGGGAGATGCTGTGTTCACTTCGGGGAATGATGCGTGGCTGCATGGCCGGCACCATAACACAACCGGTCAGAAAAGCAAATTGCAGCCCCGCCCGCAGGCCGGGGCTGCCCGGCAAGGGAACTGGTTGTTGGCGGGCTTGCAGGTAGCGCTCCCGGTCACCGCAAAGAAAAACCCGGCGGGAAACATCTCCGCCGGGCAAAAACGGGGCGGTGCGGTGCAATCACCGGACCGTCTTACGCGTATTTCTCCTCCCGGTAGCGGGCCATCCGGGTCTGGGCATCGAGATCCCGCTTCCGGAGGCGGATGCTCCCCGGGGTCACCTCGACGAGTTCGTCCTCGGCGATGAACTCGATGCACTGGTCGAGCGACATCGGCCGCGCCGGCCGGAGGATCACCGTCTGGTCCGAGGTGGAGCTCCGCATGTTCGTGAGCTTCTTCTCTTTGACGATGTTCACGTTCATGTCGATCGAGCGGTTCCGCTCCCCGACGACCATCCCGCCGTACACCTCCGTCCCCGGCGATATCAGCAGCTCGCCGCGGTCGGCCATTGCGTGGCAGGCGTAGGCGGTTGTTTTCCCCGGCCGGTCGGCCACGAGCGCCCCCGTCATCCGCTGCGGGATCGCGCCCGCCCAGGGCTCGTATCCCTCGAAGAGGGTGTTCATTACCCCGGACCCCTTTGTGTCCGTCAGGAAGTGGCTTCGAAAGCCGATCAGGCCGCGCGCCGGGATGATGAATTCCAGGTTCACCCGGCCGCTCCCCTTGTTCACCAGGTTGACCAGCCGTC
>JAPLJW010000161.1 GCA_026388365.1 Deltaproteobacteria bacterium
CGCCGGAATCAAGGCGATCTTCACCCCCGGCGCCCAACTCGACGTGATTGTCTCGTGGGTCCGGACGAATATCCGGCCGCGGGGCGCATAGCATGACAGACAAGGAATTCAAAGATATGGAACAGCTCCGCAAGATCCGCGCAGGTGACGTCCGAACCGCCTCCCGTCTGATCCGGAACCTGGAGGATGACCTCCCCGAGGCAAAAACCGCAATCAAGCGGATCTTCCCCCACACTGGCCGCGCCCATGTCGTCGGGATCACCGGCGCCCCCGGGGCGGGGAAGAGCACCCTCGTCGACGCGCTGATCGCCTCCTTCCGGAAAAAGGAAAAGACCATCGGCGTCCTCTGCGTCGATCCGACCTCCCCCTTCACCGGCGGCGCGATCCTCGGCGACCGGATCCGGATGCAGCGCCATGCCGAAGACCCCGGCGTCTTCGTCCGCAGCCTCGCCACCCGCGGCGCCCTGGGCGGCCTCTCGAAGGCCGTCGGCGACGCCGTTCACGTGATGGATGTCATGGGGAAGGACATCATCCTGGTGGAAACCGTGGGGACCGGGCAGCAGGAGGTGGAGATTATCAACCACTCCCACACGGTGATCGTTGTCCTCATCCCGGGGATGGGGGACGAAATCCAGGCGATCAAGGCGGGCATCATGGAGATCGCCGACATCTTCGTGATCAACAAGGCGGATCGCGACGGCGCGGACCAGCTCGCCAGCGAGATTGCCTCCATGCTGAGCATGGTCCCGGAATTCCCCGGCGGCTGGCGTCCGCCGGTACTTCGGATCGGAAACTGTTTCGACCCGGGTCCCTTCGGGAAGAGCTTGGAGGAGCTGTCCGCCGCGATTGCCGGCCATCACCGGCGCCTCGTGGAGACGGATCTTCTGGGCGACCGAATGAAGCGCAAGACGATGGTCGAGATTCACGAGGCGCTGCGCGACGCGATCCTGGAGCCGATCCTCAAGGAAATGACGGAAAGCGGGGAGATGGAGGAGATTGCCGGGCGGCTCCTCCGGAAGGAGACGGACCCCTACACGATCGCCGAAGAGGTCGCCCGCCGCCGCCTGAAATGACGATATGGGATCAGGTCTTGGGACTTGAATTTTGGAAACGCAAAGATTCCAGTCCCAAGACCTGATCCCATTCACGAAAGGAAAAGATGTCGGAGATGGAACCAACCCCGGATGCACGGCAAGCCGTTCTGGAGAAGCACCGCAAAGGTCTTGTCCAGGTCTACACCGGAAACGGCAAGGGGAAAACGACGGCCGCCTTCGGCCAGGCCCTGCGCGCCATCGGACAAGGCTTCCGGGTCGGCGTGATCCAGTTCATGAAGGGGCGAAAATACGGCGAATTCCTCGCCGCCGAGCGCTGCCTCCCGAACCTCACCGTTCACCTCTCCGGCCTCGACAGCTTCGTCATGCGGGACAACCCCTCACCGCTGGACAGGGAGCTTGCGGCACAGGGCCTCTCCCTTGCCCGCGAGGCGGTCGCCTCCGGCGACTACGACATGGTCATCCTCGACGAGATCAACGTCGCCCTCGACTTCAGGCTGATCCCCCTCGCCGGGGTGGTCGACCTCATCCGGACCCGGCCCCCCACCCTCGACCTGATCCTCACCGGCCGCTACGCCCCGCCGGAGATCATGGAACTCGCCGACACG
>JAPLJW010000321.1 GCA_026388365.1 Deltaproteobacteria bacterium
ACAATTTGCCGTCCTCACACCCATAAAATCGATCCTGTTTCACGGCCCCGAAACGCCGGTGCTTTACGGCCCCCTGAGTGATAAGGTTCATGTGTTTTATCGATCCCTGTCTTGTTCCCCCTGTCTGACGGCATACAATCACCGGAACTCCCCCTGTGACGGCGATAATGTGTGCCTCAAGTCCATTCAGCCGGAGGAGGTTCTTGAAAAGGCCCTCTCGATTCTGCAGCAAGATAAATAGGGACAGCGCCCTATTAATTTTCGGAATTTAATAGGGCGCTGTCCCTATTTATCCTATTTATCCATAAAAAAGGAGGAGTTATGGAATCTTTAAGCCGTCTGGACGCCATTTTCAAGCCCCGGAGCGTGGCCCTCATAGGTGCATCGGCAACGCCGGGAAAGCTCGGTTACGATGTCCTGTATAACCTCATCCACGCCGGTTTCAGCGGGCCGATTTACCCCGTCAACCCCAAGGTTGAAGAGCTTCTGGGGCTTCGTGTGTATAAAAGCATCAGCGAGATTTTATCCCCTCCCGATCTGGCAGTCATTATCATTCCCGCAAAGGCGGTGCCCGGAACCCTTCAACAGTGCGGAGAAGCGGGAATCAAGGCCGCCATCGTGGTTACGGGAGGCTTTGCCGAAGCAGGAGAGGAAGGGGAGAAACTCCAGGAAGAGCTGGCGGCAATGGCCCGCCGTTACAGCATCCGGGTGATCGGGCCGAACTGCCAGGGGGTCAACAATCCGCACCATCGTCTGTGCGCCTCCTGGCCGCTCCTCACAACCAAAGGAGGCATGGCCTTCATCTGCCAGAGCGGCACGGTAGGGGCTGCCATTGTGGACTGGGCCAGCCAGGAACAACTGGGGGTCAGTGTCTTTGTCAGTCTGGGCAACAGGGCGGACGTCGACGAGTCCGACGCCATCCGGTATTTTAACCGGGACCCTCATACAAAGGTGATTGCCCTCTATGTGGAAGGCGTTAAAAGACCGGCGAAGTTTCTCGAGGCCCTGGCGGAAGCAAAAAAGCCCATCGTTATTTTGAAATCGGGACGTACAGCGAGAGGTCGGGTGGCGGCGGAGAGTCATACGAAATCTCTCGCCGGAAGTGATGAGATTTACAACGCGATTTTTGAAAAATACAAGGTCCATCGGGCCGACACGCTTGAAGAACTCTACGATTATTCAAAGGCGCTCGCCTACCTGAAAAAACCATCCGGGAGACGCCTCCTGAACATTTCCAGCTCCGGCGGCGCGGCCATTCTCGCGATTGACGAAGCGGAAAAGTACGGTTTCTCTGCGCCCGCCCCCAGCAAAAAACTCCATGACCGCCTGAGGACGTTTCTCCCCGCCCACTGCGGGGTGAATAATCCCATCGATCTCACCGGAGACGCCATTTCCGATCCGAGCCTGTATTCGAGGGTGATGGAAGCATCACGGTCGGAGTACGACGCCATGGTGCTCATTTTCGGCGATCCGATTCATGGCGCCTCCGACATCGTCTCCGGCAAGGGGGAACTGGTCATCTTTTGCGGCGGTGCGGACGTGGAACGGGAGGAATCTCGCCTGATGCACAAAAAGGGCGTTCCGGTCTATTTCACACCCGAACGTGGCATGAAGGCTCTGTGCCAGCTTTTCCGTTTCGATCAGGACACCCGCTCCGGGGATGCTCCACATGAAGCCCCACCG
>JAPLJW010000014.1 GCA_026388365.1 Deltaproteobacteria bacterium
GGCGATCACGTGATCGGCATGATGGGGACGGACGACGATCTCAAGCAGGAGATCCGCGAGGCCGCCGAACTCACCGGGGAAAAAGTGTGGGAGCTGCCGCTCTGGGAGGAGTATCATGAACTGATCAAGGGAGATGCCGCGGATTACAAGAATTCCGGCGGCAGGGCGGGCGGGGCCATCACGGCGGCCGCATTTCTGAGCAAATTCACCGGCGGTACCCCCTGGGTCCATCTGGACATCGCCGGTCCTGCCTGGCTCACAAAAGAAAAACCCTACATCCCCAAGGGTGCATCAGGGGTGGGGGTCCGTCTGCTGATCCAGTTTCTCCGGGACGGATATCGGATGGGGAAAAAATAAGGTTCTGACCCTCTCCATCCGATTGATAAAAAGTGCTTGCATTTTCAAAAAATCGATGTTAGGCAAACGCATCCGCCCGGGAAATAGCTCTTACGCTGGATTTGATGAGATAACAAAAAAGGGCGGGGCAGGGAAAAGTTGGGTGTTCCTATCTTGCAGACAATCAAGCCACCTCCGGTTCAGGACTCGGTTCTGAGAAGGGGTGGTTTTTTTATGTCTCCAGGATACGAAGCCCGCTTGGACAAATCTTAGGAAAGGGGGGTGTACAGCTTTGGCAGAAGGTAAGGTAAAGTGGTTCAACGAGAAGAAAGGGTTTGGCTTTATCGAGAATGATGAAGGCGGGGATGTCTTTGTACATTTCAGTGCCATTCAGGGCGAAGGCTTCAAGACGCTTTATGAGGGTCAGAGAATTCGCTTTGACATCGAGCAGGGCAATAAAGGTCCTGCCGCAGTGAACGTACAGCCACTATAAGGAAACCTCTTCAACCGCGGATGTCCCGGTCGCCAAAAGCGGCCGGGACATTTTTTTGCCTCCGAATTTCATCATCATTCAGATGTCCTATTGGCGGCTTCCTTGCAGGATGACGGGTTCGTAAAAAGTAGCAAAAGCCTTAAATTTTGGGCGGCTTCGTAAAAAGTCCCGCAGGCAAGGCGCACAAATCCTGACGAATGAGGCGTACTTTGGCTTACGCCGCAATGACGAAAGATGAAGCGCAACGCAGCATCCGGACTTTTGATGAAGCCGTTCAGGATGTTCCCGCAGGCCATTTCGGATCAACCGAGAGACGGCAAAGGAGCGAAGTCCATGGTCCTCGAAGACAGGATGATCCGAAGTTTCAGAGAGCGCTGGAATCTTCTCGTCGTCCTGGGACCGACCGCATCGGGGAAAACGGGGCTCGCGGTCCGTCTGGCACGGGGAATCGGCGGAGAGATCCTCTCGGCGGATTCCCGGCAGGTCTATCGGGAAATGGATCTGGGAACCGGAAAGGACCTCTCCGAATACGGCCAGGAAGGAAGCGCCGTTGCGGTTCACCTGATCGACATCTGCGATCCGGCGGAAGAATTCAACGTTTTTGCATTTCAGAACCTTTTCTACCCTTGTTTTCAGGAAATCTTGCGGCGGGGGAAGATCCCGATTCTAACCGGAGGGTCGGGGCTCTATCTGGATTCGGTGCTCCGGGGATATCGAATGCCGGCGGTTCCTGAAAATGAAAGGCTTCGCGAAAAACTCGCCGGGGAGGAAATGGAATCCCTCCGCCAACGTTTCCGTTCGCTCTGTCCGGATGTTCACAATACGACAGACCTCTTGGAGCGGAAAAGACTCGTCCGAGCCATAGAGATCGCCGAATTTTCCCGGGAACATCCCTATGCCGCAGAGCCGCCCGTAAAGGTTACGCCGCTGGTCATCGGGATCCGCTGCGACCGGAACGATCTGCGCCGGAAGATCACCCTTCGTCTTCAAAGCCGTCTGGAAGCCGGGATGATCGATGAGGTCCGACGCCTTCATGACCGGGGGATCGCATGGGAGAGGCTTGAATCCTTCGGTCTGGAATATCGTTATATCAGCCTTTACCTGCAGCAGAAAATCACGCGGGAAGAGATGTTTCAGACATTGAACACTCACATCCATCAGTTTGCCAAGCGGCAAGAAACCTGGTTCCGGAGGATGGAAAGAAACGGCGTCCGCATCTGCTGGATCGACGGCGCAGATGAAGACGCCGCACGGGGACTGATCACCGGTCTTGCGGAATGAATCGTTCGCTTAAAACGGCCAAATATCTTCAATACTACGGGATTCGCATGAAACGCCCCCTCCGGATGGCCTCGACCCAGGGGGTGGAAAGGGTGGTCGTCATTCCGGCACTGGCGGAGAGTTCCTCTCTCTTCCGCACCCTTGCCGGTATCGCGGGAAATCCGCCGGACGAACTCGCCAAGACCCTTGTCCTCTGCGTCGTGAACAACCACCGGCCTCCCCTTGCCGCCCCGGAAGAGATCTGCGACAATCAGCAAACGCTGACACTTTTAGAGGATCTCCTTCGCGGAGACGCCCGGTTGCACACGCAGCCTGCGGAGATGCGCGATGATCTCAGACAAATCACCGGCAGCGAGCTTCGTCTCGGATGGATCGACGCCTCTTCGCCGGGGCTGGAGATCCCGGAACGGGACGGGGGGGTGGGGACGGCGAGGAAGATCGGCATGGATGCCGCCCTGACCCTCCTCGACGGCCGCGGACCCGGCGGAGGGGTGATTTCCTGCCTCGATGCGGATACGCTGGTCGAGGAGAACTACCTTTCCGCGGTTTGCAATCACTTTTCCGATGCACGCCATGCCGCAGCCGTGGCGAAATATGCCCATCAGAGGCCTGACGACCTTGATCTTCTGTCTGCGATCTGCTGTTACGAGATCTATCTTCGGGCCTATGTGATGGGCCTTTCGTTTGCAGGTTCTCCCTACGCCTTTCACGCCATCGGCTCGACCATGGCCTGTACGGCGCAGGCGTATGTGGATGTCCGGGGGATGAACCGGCGGACGGCGGCGGAGGATTTTCACTTCCTCAACAAGCTGGCCAAGATCGGAAGCATCGGCGTGATCGCAACGACGACCGTTTTTCCCTCGCCGCGGCCCTCGGAAAGGGTGCCCTTCGGCACCGGTCGGCGGGTGCTGCGGTTCATGACCGGCGGGACGGATGAATACCGCCTTTATGATCCCCGAATTTTCGGGATCCTTCGGGAGTGGCTGGCCGGGATGGAAGCCGATCCGGACAGGGGTTCGGAAGCCATCCTGACTGCCGCCCGAAAGATCCATTCGGGCCTGAAGGCGTATCTCGACCTTTCCCGGTTCGCGATCGATTGGCCGGTCATCCGCCGGAACTGCCCGGATGCCGAACATCTCCGACGTCAGTTCCATGTCTGGTTTGACGGCCTGAAGACCCTGAGGCTGGTTCACCACCTGAGCCGTTCCGCATTTCCTCCCGCCCCCATGTTTGAGGGTCTGAAGGGCCTTCTCACACGGATGGGGCAGGCGATTCCCTCGATCGCGGGGATTCCTGCCGGAATCCCTGAGCCCGACATTCAATTCCGGATTCTGGAAGAACTGCGATTCCGTTTTCCCGAATCGTAGATCAATCCGAAGATTCCCGGCCAAACTCCGGGAAGCCTGCGGCGAAGGGGCAAATGACTCCAAACAGTCATGACAATCCGGATCTCCTTCGGATCTCTTTCATCGGATCTCTTTCTTGACGTACTTAGCGCTTTTGCATATACTCCGCCGTCCGTTTGCCCGGTTCGCCCTGCCTTTGCCACCGGCAAGGAGAATCGGCAATGGGACCATACAGATAAAATTTATCGATGGGAGGATGGATCGTGATTCAAAAAATGGGACGGTATGTTCTGATCGTGATGGCCTGTTCACTTATGCTGGCCATGACGGTCGGTTGCGGCTCCAAGGAAGAGAAGGCGAAGACGGCAAAACCCGTGATGGCGCCGGGTCCGGCTGAAACGGCGGCCCCAGTCGCCGCTTTGCCCGCCGTGCAGTCTGCAGTTCCCGAAAAAAAGGCGGACGACGCGGGGATTGCCGTGGAAGTGGACGGGGTCAAGATGACGAAGGCACAGCTCAATACGGAGTTGCAAAATAGGCTGGCGATGGCCAAGAGCCAGATTCCCGCCGACAGCCTCGAACAGGTGAAGGCGGAAATTCGCAAGGGTCTGGTCGATGATTTTGTGCTCCGAACCCTTCTGGGCCGGGAAGTCGTCGTCAAAAAGGTGACGGCGACCGAAAAGGAGATCGCGGCGATCATCGAGGAGATGAAATCCCAACTCCCCCCCGGGGTGACGATGGACGAACTCATGAAGAAAAACCAGATCGACACCGCAAAGATGCGCGACGAGATCGGAATGAACATCAAGATCAACAAACTGATCGAACAGGCGCTGGGAGGCAAGATCAAGATCACGGACAAGGAGATTGCCGATTTTTATGAAAAAAACAAGGATAAATTTACAAAACCGGAGACCGTTCACGCGCGGCATATTCTGGTAAGCAGGGTTCCGGAGGATACGGAAAAGAGCCTGAAGGAAAAAAAGGCGAAGGCCGAAGATCTGAGGAAGAAGCTTCTGGGGGGAGCCGATTTCGCCGATCTGGCCGCAAAAAATTCCGATTGTCCGAGCAAGCAGGCTGGCGGGGATCTTGGAACCTTTGCCCGCGGCCAGATGGTCAAACCCTTCGAGGAGGCCGCCTTCTCCCAGGAGAAGAACGCAATCGGTCCTGTGGTGGAAACGGATTTCGGTTTTCATATCATTCAGGTCCTCGATCATCAGGCTTCGCAGGTTGTGAAGCTGGATACGGATACGAAGCAAAGGATCAACGCCCATCTCAATGGCCAGAAACGGCAGGTTGTCTTCGACGGGATCGTGAAGAGATTGAAGGCGGCCGCGAATATCGTGGTTTACGGAAAGTAAGCTGGGCGGGGCGAAATGAAAGAAAGGTTGAGGATGCATGCACAAGGTTGATCTGCTGGTATTCGATCTGGATGGTACCCTGGTCCGCTCGGGTGATGATCTGGCCGCTTCGGTCAATTATACCCTGAAAACGCTCGGTCTGCCGATTCTGGCCCCGGAAACGGTGCGCGGATTCGTTGGCGATGGCGTAAAGACGCTCATGAAAAGGGCCCTCGGAACGGATGCCCTCGAACATTGCGACCGCGCGATGGAGCTGTTTTCTGCCTATTATTCGGAACATCTGCTCGACCGGACCACGCTATATCCGGATGTGCCCTCCGTTCTTGATTATTTCGAGAGGAAAAAGAAGGTGATTGTGACCAACAAACTGCTCGGATTCACCCTGCAGATTACGAAAGGCCTCGGAATCGACGCCCATTTTCTGGAGATTATCGGCGAGGACAGCACCCCTTTCAAGAAGCCGGATCCGCGGCTGCTGCGGCTTGTCATGGCGAAATGGGGAGCAACGCCGGAACGTACCGTGGTGATCGGCGATGGCGTCAATGATATCCTGCTCGGCCGCCAGTCCGGGGCGCTGAGCTGCGCATTTCTCAACGGCATCACCGGGAGGGACAAACTGCTTGCCCTCGCCCCCGATCTGACCTGTGAAACCCTGTCGGATTTGAAGACATTGCTCTGTTAAGGCATTCGTGCCGGCCATGCTGAATCAAATCAGGAAAACGATTGAGACCCACGCCATGCTGGAACGGGGAGATCATCTCGTCGTGGCGGTTTCCGGCGGCCCCGATTCTGTCGCCCTCCTCCGAGTCCTTGCGCTCCTGGCAGACGAATTTCAACTGCGTCTGACGGCGGCTCACCTCAATCACGGCCTACGGAAAGAGGAAGCGGATAGGGATGAGGCGTTTGTTCGTCGTCTCAGCGCCGGGATGGGGATCGCCTGTATCTGCAAAAAGGTGGATATTCGTGCGCTGCAAGAAGGGAAGGGGCGGTCGCTGGAGGAGATCGGCCGGGAGGAGCGCTACCGGTTTTTCCAAGAGACGGCCGAGCAATGCGGGGCCGTGAAAATTGCCATTGGCCATCACCGTAATGATCAGGCGGAGACCGTCCTGAACCACCTGCTCCGGGGAAGTGGAACGGCGGGTCTCCGAGGGATCCTGCCGGTGCGGGATGGCCGGATCATCCGCCCCCTGCTGGACGTCGGAAGAGCCGGGATCCTCGAATTCCTCCGGCGCGAAGGGCTCGCGTACATGACGGACAGCTCCAACGAAAGCCCCCTTTTTCTCCGCAACCGGATACGGAACGAGCTGATTCCGGATTTGGTGGCGCGCTACAACCCGCAGTTGATCAGTGGTCTCTGTCAGACCGCCGGGATCATCCGTCGGGAAGATGATTATCTTCGGGGCGTCGTCCGGCAGATCATCGACCGCTGGGGGATTACCCCGGGGTGCGGGGAGGTCGCGCTTCCCCTTCCGGATTTTCTGGCTCTGCACGAGGCCATCCAGGGACGCATCATCAAATGCCTCCTGGAAGGCGCGGCCCCGTGGCGAAACGGCATCGGTTATCGCCATATCGAAGCGGTTCTGATTATGGCCCGCCGGACCGGCGGGCGATGCGTTTCCCTGGATCTTCCTTTCCGGATCCGCGTCGAACGCGAGAGGGACATCCTCCGGATCAGAAAAGAAGAAGATCGGAAGGCGAGAAAAAAGGACCGGGAGAGAAAAACGCCGCCCCGGTTTGAATACCGGGTGGAGGTTCCCGCGACGATTCATCTGAGCGAGATTGACAGGACCATCCGTCTCGAATGGATCGAAAAACCCCGGATGAGAGAGATAAAGAATCAGCCGGAAACCGCCTTTATGGATTATGAATGCATGACCCCTCCCCTGATCCTGAGAAACATGCGGCCGGGAGACCGGGTGGAACCTCTCGGGACAGGAGGAACCAAGAAGCTGAAAGACTATTTCATCGATCGCAAGATCGCAGCTCGGCGCCGGGGCGAGATTCCCCTCCTGGTCGGTGCCGGATCGATCGTCTGGATCGCCGGCGAGAGGATCAGCGAGCGGGTCCGGGTGACCGCAAGGACGAAAAAGGTGTTGAAAGCAGAAATCATCGTTATGGCGAAAGCCGTCAAATATGATTTGAAATAAATGGACTGATATTATAAGAAACAGATATTAATAAGATTCGGCAGCGGTCGCCGGGAAAAGATCGCCGTCTTCGTCTCTTCAGATTAAAGGAGAAAAGCAATTGAATCCCCTGCAGAAAAATATTGCGCTGTGGCTTGTGATCAGCCTGGTATTTGTGATGGTCTACCACCTTTTCAATCAGCCGAAAACCGCCCAGACAGAGATCATCTACAGTGATTTTTTAAGTTCCGTGGACAAGGGTCAGGTTGCCGAGGTGACGATCCAGGGGGAGAACATCTCCGGCAGGCTGACCAGCGGGACGCTCTTCAAGACGTATGCCCCCAAGGATGCGGGCGTGATCCTCCTGCTCAAGGACAAGGGGGTCCGGATCACCGCGAAGCCGGCGGATGATTCCCCCTGGTACATGACCCTTCTGGTTTCCTGGCTTCCGATGCTGCTTCTCGTCGGGGTGTGGATCTTTTTCATGCGGCAGATGCAGGGTGGCGGAGGCAAGGCGATGGCCTTCGGAAAGAGCCGCGCCCGTCTCGTGACGGACAAATCGAAAAAGGTGACCTTCGCGGATGTGGCCGGCGTGGAAGAAGCCAAGGCTGAACTCGAGGAGGTGATCGACTTCCTGCGAGATCCCAAGAAATATACGAAGTTAGGGGGGAGGATCCCCAAAGGACTGCTGCTCGTCGGACAGCCCGGCACCGGTAAGACCCTGCTCGCCCGGGCGATCGCCGGGGAGGCGGATGTCCCATTTCTGAGCATCAGCGGGTCCGATTTTGTCGAGATGTTCGTCGGTGTCGGGGCGTCCCGCGTCCGTGACCTCTTTACCCAGGGTAAGAAGAATGCCCCCTGCATCATCTTTATCGATGAGATCGATGCCGTGGGACGTCATCGCGGCGCCGGTCTGGGTGGCGGACACGACGAGAGGGAGCAGACCCTGAATCAGCTCCTGGTTGAGATGGACGGTTTTGAATCGAACGAAGGGGTCATTCTCGTCTCGGCCACGAACCGGCCGGACGTTCTCGATCCGGCCTTGCTCCGCCCCGGACGTTTCGACCGTCAGGTCGTCGTGCCGCTGCCCGATGTCAAGGGACGGGAAAAGATCCTGGAGGTTCACGCCCGGAAGGTTCCCCTTGCGGAGGACGTCGATTTCGCCGTCATAGCCCGCGGTACGCCCGGTTTTTCCGGCGCCGACATCGAAAATCTCGTCAATGAGTCGGTTCTCTATGCCGCCCGGTTCGACAAGGAGAAAGTGAACATGGGCGACTTCGAGTATGCCAAGGACAAGGTCATGATGGGCACCGAACGGAAAAGCATGGTCATCAGCGATGCGGAAAAGAGAAACACGGCCTATCATGAGACGGGTCATGCGCTCGTCGCCCGAATGTTGCCCGGAACCGATCCGATCCACAAGGTGACCATCATTCCTCGGGGAATGGCCCTGGGTCTGACGCAGCAGTTGCCCGTCGACGAAAAGCACACCTATCCGCGGGAATTTCTCCTGAACAGTATCATAATCCTTCTGGGCGGGCGCGCGGCGGAGGAACTGATCCTGAAGGATTTTACCACCGGCGCCGGCAACGATATCGAACGGGCGACCAATCTCGCCCGTAAGATGGTCTGCGAGTGGGGAATGAGTACCGAGATGGGGCCTCTGAGCTACGGGAAGAAGGAGGAGCAGATCTTCCTGGGACGGGAATTCGCCACTCACAAGGATTACAGCGAAGATACGGCCAAAAAGATCGACAAGGAAGTCTCACGGATCGTCATGGCAGGTTACGAGAGCGCCAAGAAGATTCTGTCGGATCACCTGGATCTCCTGAACCGGATCGCCATGGAACTGTTAGAGAAAGAGGTCCTGAACGGACCGGAACTGGACGCGCTGATCGGGATCGGGAAGCCGCA
>JAPLJW010000201.1 GCA_026388365.1 Deltaproteobacteria bacterium
GCCTATTGCGATCAGGTGAAGACCCCCTGCCTTTCCGCGCTGCTGCAGTCATTTTTCCAGGACGAAAAGATCGCCGGGCTGTTCCGGAGGGCGCCGGCGGCCAAAGGATTTCATCATGTCTATATCGGCGGTCTTCTGGAACACACCCTTTCCGTCGTTCGACTCCTCGACCGGGCGGCGGGCCATTATGCGGGGGTCAACCGGGATCTCCTGATCGCCGGCGGGATCCTCCACGATATCGGGAAGATCTACGAATTCTCCTTTGAGCGGATCGTGGAATACAGCGATCCGGGTCGTCTGGTCGGCCACATCGTCATGGGCGTGGAGATGGTCGACGCGAAGATCGCGGCAATCCCCGATTTTCCGGAGCAGACGGCCATGGAGCTCCGCCACCTCATGCTCAGCCATCACGGCGTCCTCGAATTCGGTTCGCCCAAGCGTCCCAAGACGCTGGAGGCGCTGATCGTCCACTGCATAGACGACCTCGACGCCAAGGTGAACGCCTTCCAGGAGACCATCCGGGAGGCCCGGGGCGGGGAGTCGGACTGGACGCCCTATCACCGGCTGTTCGACCGGTACATCTACAAGGGCCGGAAACAGAGCGACGGAGACGCGGAGAAGCCGGATGTCGGGGACATGATGCCGCGTGTCCCCAGCCCTGCCCCGGGCGGGGTCGCCGGGATCTGAAAATCCCTTTTCAGTAGCGGAAGACGGCTGCCAGATCGCCCGTGTCCGGCATCTTTTCCGGAGGCAATATAAACACCGTTCCTCCATTCAGGAAGGTCTGGATGGCCGCCACCTCCAGAAGATCTTCGCTCGCGGCTCCCATCTTTTCATGCCGTTCGACGGCGCCGCTTTCCTCGTGGAAGGTTCCCCACTGCTGGCGGTCCGAGGCGACAAAGAGGATGCCGACCCGTCCGTGGACGGCGGCGGGGACGATCTCCCGGAGATCGGCGGAGGTCAGGCCGGTTCCCGAGGATTGACGGTACTGCGCGACGGCGTCTTGCTCGGTCTTCTGAAAATAGGGGCCGACGATCTTCTGGGCCGACCGGTGAAGCGTTTCCGCACTGATTCCCCGGGGATTCCCCGGGATCCCCTCTTCGATCAGCCGCGGATAGGTGTTGACCTCGCGATAAATGGGAAAGAGATATTCCACGCCGGCGAGGATGAGGGGCGTCCTTTCGTCCCGGAGCAGGTCGTGGAGGCCCCGGTCGATCAGGCGGAAGTACTTCAGAAGATTCTCCTTGGTATCGTCGATCTCCGCGCCATGTCCTGAAACAATGGCCGAATGGTCGCCGCCTCCCGCCATGCCGGCCCGAAAGCGAACCTGTTTCCCGGATTCATCGTACCGAAGCGCCTCGGCAAGGCTCTCGGGAACCGATTCCAGCTCGATTTCCTGAATGTTCTGCCCTGTTCCTTCGAGAAGCCGGATCTCCTTTTGGCTGAGGGCGAGGATATAGAACCGTTTATCGCTGCCGAGGAGCGGCAGGAGCGGCTTGATGTGAAAATAATCGGCAACCGTGATCAGTTCGGCAAAGGTTTCGGGAAGGCAGAAGGAGCGGAAAAAATCCGCGGAAAGGAAGAGCGCCAGACCATCGCTCTGCTTCCGCCAGAAGAGAACATTGCCCAGCAGCGCCTGCGCGGGCTCCAGGAGGGTCTTGATCTCCTGGGGTCGCAGACCGCCGGCCAGCAGTTTTTCCTCCGCCATACGCAGGAGATTTCTGAACCGGATCTGGTTCTGCTGGCTCTCTGCGCCGGTGCGGAAGGTCGGCATGAAAATAGAAATGCACAGTCCCTGATGTTTTCCCATCACCGTCTTTAATTCATCCCGTGATAATGCAATCATTGGGTCTTCTCCCTTCTCATGGGTGAACCCTCCTGACGGAGGGTATGCAGAAGATCAACCGGACGGGTCCTCCAAGGGTGAATCTACCCCCCTTCTCCGGAGAGCCGGCCGGAAAGGACCAAAATCCCGTCCGATGAAAAGATATAAAATCTGCCGGGACAAAGCAAATCATTTCTTGCCCGCGCCAACGGCAAATGGTAGGGAGCTCCAGTCGGCAGATTCGTGATATTCCTTTTTGCACGGGGCTTTGAACTGTGATAGAAGCCGCCCTTTTGATCATCAATTCCCCGCTTTCCTTTTCCCGGCGCCGTCGGAGAAGGGGAAGAGGGTTTGAAGGATCCGGGATTTCTTGAGAGCAGTTCCGGGGGGAAGGTGCATCTTGATGACATTCGGCAAAGAGTCCGACAGGGATCTCAGAAGCGAGACGCCCGTTGGGGAGTGGAACGATTGGAAATGGCAGTTCCGGAACCGCGTCCGCTCCCTGAGGCATCTGGCTTCGGTGCTGAACCGGTCCGTCGCTTCACTCGCCCCGTATGGGCTCGTGCTCCGGACCTACCCTATCGCGATCACGCCCTATTATCTGTCGCTTCTGGATCCCGCCGATGAAAACGACCCCCTGCGCCGGCAGTGCTTTCCCGACCCCCGGGAACTCAATTTCTCTCTGGGAGGGGTGGAAGATCCTCTCGATGAGGCGAAGAACATGCCCGTTCCGGGACTGATCCACCGCTATCCCGACCGCTGTCTCGCTATCGTCACGGGAACCTGCGCCGTTTACTGCCGGCATTGCAACCGCAAGCGGATGTGGCGCGCAAAACAGCCGGGGCGGATACGGGAAAGGCTTCAGGATATGGTGGATTACGTGGCCCGGACGCCGGCTCTCCGGGAGGTGATCGTCTCCGGCGGGGATCCCCTGCTGATCTCCGAAAGGCTCCTGGACTGGTTTTTAGGGTCCCTGCGCGCGATTCCCCATGTGGAGGTCCTCCGCATCGGGAGCCGGGTGCCGGTCACGCTGCCGATGCGGATCACGCCGGAACTTTGCATGATGCTGAAAAAGCACCGGCCCCTCTGGTTCAATACACAGTTCAATCATGCCCTTGAGATTACGGAAGAATCGGCAAGGGCGTGCGAGATGCTGCTTGCGGCCGGGATTCCCGTCGGAAACCAGTCGGTCCTGCTGCGGGGGGTAAACGATGACTATGAAGCGATGCGGGACCTGCTTTACGGCCTGGAGCGGATCTCGGTCCGTCCCTACTATCTGTTTCAGTGCGATCCGGTCCGGGGGACGGACCATTTCCGGGCAGAGATCTGGACCGGCATGCGGCCGGGGAAAGATTCCCCTCCAGCCTTTCTCCGTTTTGCCGGGGATGGGACAGGGGGCAAACATTCTTTTGACAACATAAAACAAATGGATTAAGAAATACGGCAGGATGTGCGAGGCCAGGCCCTCCGCCCGTCCGGGGAAGGAAAAAGAAGGCGCAGCGGTGTCCGGACAAAGAGATCCCATAAGGAGAATAAAATCCCATGTACACAGCCAGTGATCTGAGAAAAGGACTGCGGATCAAGATCGACAACGACCCCTACATCGTGACGGAATTCAATTTCGTCAAACCGGGAAAGGGCCAGGCCCTCTACCGCTGCAAGCTGAAGAACATGGTCAACGGGAACCAGTTCGAGCGGACGTTCCGTTCCGTGGATGTCTTTGAGGCGGCCGATCTGCAGGAAAAGAGGATGCAGTACCTTTATAAGGAAGAGGGGAAGTACTGCTTCATGGACAACGAGAGCTACGAACAGGTTTTCCTCAGTGAAGATCAGGTCGGCGAGGCGAAGAATTTTCTCCTTGACAACATCGAGGCGGAGGTCCTCCTGTTCGAGGACCGGCCGCTGGGGATCAGTCTGCCCAATTTCATCGACGTGATCGTGACCAAGGCCGATCCGTGGGCAAAGGGCGATTCCGTGTCGGGGAACACCAAACCGGTAACCGTCCAGACGGGATATCAGGTCCAGGTTCCCCCCTTCATCGAAGAAGGCGAAAAAATCCGGATCGATACACGCAGCGGCGAGTATCTCACCAGGGTCAAGGGATGACCCATTATTGAAACGGATGCGATTGATTCCGAGAGCAAGAAGGAATGACCGTGGATGATTCCTGGAAGCTGACCGCCAAAGAGGATGCCCTTCGGCGGCGCGCCCGGATGATCCGGACCATCCGCCGGTTCTTTCAGGATCAGGATTTCCTCGAAGTTGAAACCCCCCTCCGGATTCCGGCGCCGGCGCCGGAATCCCATATCGATGCCGTCGCCTCGGGAGAGTGGTTCCTGCAAACCTCCCCGGAGCTGTGCATGAAGAGGCTCCTGGCGGCGGGTTATCCGCGGATCTTCCAGATCTGCAAATGTTTCCGGGCGGGGGAGAGGGGCGACCGCCACCTGCCGGAATTTACGATGCTCGAGTGGTATCGTGAAGGAACGGACTACCGCACCTTGATGGATGACTGCGAGGCTCTGATCACCCTTATTGCCCGCGAGTTCGATATCAACGGCATCTTTTCCCGGCAGGGACGGAAGATCCGCCTGGGAATTCCCTGGGAGCGAATCACCGTCCGGGAGGCTTTCAGGCGGTACGCAACGATGACCGACGCCGAGGCCCTGGGGACGGATCGTTTCGATGAGATCCTTGCCTGCGAGGTTGAACCTCATCTGGGCATGGAAAGCCCCGTTTTTCTGTACGAGTATCCGGCGGAACTCGGCGCCCTGGCGCGGTTAAAGGAAGGGGATCCGGGGATTGCCGAACGATTCGAACTCTATTGCGCCGGGCTGGAACTGGCCAACGCCTTTTCCGAGCTGACCGACGCCGAGGAGCAGCGGCGGCGTTTCGAGGAGGCCTTCCACGACCGCCGGCGGAACGGCAGTCCCCTCTATCCCATGCCGGAACGCTTTCTCGCCGCCCTCCCGCAAATGTCCCCCTCCGCCGGGATTGCCCTCGGCGTGGACCGTCTCGCCATGCTTCTCACCGACAAGGCCCGGATCGATGAGGTGGTCGCCTTTACGCCCGAATCCCTTTGATTGCTCCGTATCGCCCATGTGCGGCGGGGGCCAGTGCATCGGTCCTTGACAAGTCCCGACTTTTCCTTTAGATGTAATGCCGTCTTTCCCATCTTTGCTAACAAAAGGAGATTGAACGTGAACGAAGCTTCGTCCGTCGCCGCGATGAATCTGGGGGGAAATTTTCATGGCAGTCTTTTCGACATGGTTATTCACGCGGGATTTGTCGTGCAACTGGTCCTTCTGCTCCTTCTGCTCTTCTCCGTCGTCTCCTGGGCCATTATCCTGATGAAATATTTCAACATCCGGAAAGTTCGAAGAGAAAACATGCTCTTCTTGAATGCTTACATGAAAAGTACGAAACTGTCGGAGATTTTTCCCGAGGCGAAGAAGTTCCGGAATTCGACGCTGGCAGAGGTCTTCCGGGGCGGCTATACCGAACTCGTGAAGATCACCCGAGCGGTCCGCGGAACCTCCGTGGGTAAAGACGGCGCAGAGGCGGCCGGTACGGTCCTGGAGATCGGGGGGATCGACAATGTGGAGCGGGCGATGAACCGGGCCTGCGGGACGGAAACGACCAAACTGGAGGCAGCCCTCGGGTTTCTGGCGACCACGGGGAGCGCCAGCCCCTTCATCGGCCTGTTCGGGACCGTGTGGGGGATCATGGATACCTTCAAAGGGATCGGCGCCCGCGGTTCGGCGACCTTGGCCATCGTGGCGCCGGGGATTTCGGAGGCGCTCATCGCAACGGCGGCGGGCCTCGCGGCCGCCATCCCGGCCGTCATCTTCTACAACTACTATCTGAACCGGATCAAGGGCATGACCCTCGAGATGGACAATTTCGCCCTGGAGCTGTTGAACATCGTCGAACGGTTCTATGTGAAAAAATGACGGCTACGCAAAAAGTCCATATGCTGCGTTGCGCTTCCTCCCTCCCCTGCTTTCGCAGGGGCAGGCTTATTGCGGCGTACGGCAAAGTACGCTTCACTCCTCAGGAGTCGCGCGCCTTGCCTCGGGAGCTTTTGCGAAGCCGTTGCAATCGGGAAACTGCACCGATTTTTAGCTGACGGATAAAGTGAATTATGAGATACGCCAGACGCAGGAACCAAAATGACAACCGGCCGATGGCCGAGATCAATGTCACCCCCTTTGTGGACGTAATGCTGGTTCTGCTCATCATCTTCATGGTGACGGCGCCGATGCTCCAGATGGGGATCGACGTCAACCTGCCCCGGGTCAAGGCGAAAAGCGTGGATGTCGCAGAGGAAAAGCTGGTCCTGACGATCAACGGCGCCAAGGAGATCTTCCTCAACAAGAGTCGGATGCCGCTTCCCGA
>JAPLJW010000249.1 GCA_026388365.1 Deltaproteobacteria bacterium
CCGCATCCGGTGCTCCGTCGGAACGTCGGCCCGGCCCCGGCAGTACTTCTCCACCCAGCGGCCGGTCTCCGGGGCCTTCAGGTCCTTTTCCGAAGGCAGGGTGACGGGGAGCCCCCCGGCGATGTCCTGGGCGAGCCGGGCGATTTCGTAGGGAAAGCGGGTCACGTTCTGCTTGTGAACGTGGGCAAGGAGCGTGTCCACCATCCGGGTTCCACTCGCCTCCCGGTGACCCTCTGCGGCGCAGGCAATGCAGCCGCAGTAGAGGGTCTCGTTCAGATGGTTCATCTCGATGATCTTATCGCGGATGTGCGACGCCTTCGCGATTCCGTTGTACTCCGCCGCCGTCTGTGTCGCGCCGATCAAGACGTCCCCCACCCCGACCTTGCAGGCGTAGCTCTGCCGGTGGTAGGAGGCGAACTGCTCGACGAGGCCGCCGGCGAATTCATGTTCGCCGCAAAGGAAGACCCGCTCCCACGGAACGAAGACGTCGTCGAAGACGACGAGGGCCTCGTGGCCGCCGAAGAAAAGGTTCCCCCGGTCAAACGTCCCCCCCTCGATCTTCCGGGTGTCACAGGACTGGCGGCCGAGGATATAGGTAATCCCCGGGGTGTCGCTGGGAAGCGCGAAGGCGACGGCGTAATCCCGGTCCGCCTCCCGCATCGCGACCGTCGGCATGACGATGATCTCGTGGGAGTTCACTGCGCCGGTTTGATGGGCCTTCGCCCCGCGGACGACGATCCCGTCCGTCCGCCTTTCCACCACGCGGAGGTAGAGGTCCGGGTCCGCCTGGGCGTGCGGCGGCAGTGAGCGGTCTCCCTTCGGGTCGGTCATCGCGCCGTCGCAGGTCAGGTCGTTCTCCTGCACCTGTTCCAGGAACTTCAGAAAACGGCGGTGATAGTCCGTTTTGCGGCGGGCGTCGAGGCTGTGTGTCGTGATCGACAGCGCGTTCAGGGCGTCCATCCCGACACAGCGCTGGAAGCAGCAGCCCGTGAGCGAACCGAGGAGACGACCCATTTTGCTCTTTTTGACCAGATCGTCGGCGCTCTGGTGGATGTGGGTGAAGCGGTTGACCCGCCGGCCGGTGAGGTGGGAGGCGGCCGTCATGATCTCCGCGTATTCCGGCCGGTGGGCGAGGTCGTAGGTCAGCGCGACGGCGTTCATCGACGGCCGGATCAGCGGGTGGTCCACGACGTTTTGGACCCGCTCCCCGAACAGGTAAACCGTCAGATCCAGTTTCCGCAGGCTCTCCTCGTAGCGACTTCCCGTCATCATCATGGCGAACCTCCCGTCCGGTATTTGTTTTCCGTGAGACCTTCCTACCCAGCCCTCCCGAGGCGCGGCCATTATACGCGAAACCGCCCCGCTTTTGCACCCGTTTTCGTGTATCTTTGTCGTGTATCGCGGTTTCTGCCGCGCCGAGGAATAAAAATGGCGGATTCCCGGCCCAAAATGTGCTAATAACATCGTGGCGGTTCGGATCGACAGGTTTGAGAAAAGCAGGATATCCCGTCTCGATCGACTCAGAGTTGAAGAAAGGAAATTGCAGATATGGACCAGATCACCTCATCTCTTCCGTCTGATTTCATCCGGAACATCATCGACGACGACATGAAAACCGGCAAGCACCGGGGGCGCGTGGCCACGCGCTTCCCGCCCGAACCGAACGGCTACCCCCACATCGGACACGCCAAATCCGTCTGCCTCAATTTCGGGATCGCCGCCCAGTACGGCGGCACCTGCAACCTGCGCCTGGATGACACGGACCCCAGCGGGGAGAGCATGGAATACGTGGAGTCGATCATCCGGGATGTGAAATGGCTGGGGTTCGACTGGGGAAATCGCCTCTACTACGCCTCCGGCTATTATGAGAAGATTTACCAGTACGCCCTCCAGCTCATCCGCAAAGGTCTAGCCTACGTCTGCGACCTGAACGCGGACGAGATCCGGGAGCACCGGGGCACCCTGACCGAGCCGGGGAAGGAGAGCCCCTTCCGCAATCGGTCGGTTGAAGAGAACCTGGATCTGTTCGAGCGGATGCGGGCCGGGGAGTTCGCGGACGGGACGCGCGTCCTGCGTGCGAAGATCGACATGACCTCCCCCAACGTCACGATGCGCGATCCGATCATGTACCGGATCAAGAAGGAGAGCCACTACCGGACGGGAGACGCCTGGTGCATCTACCCGATGTACGACTTCGCCCACTGCCTCTCGGACTTCATCGAGGGGATCACCCATTCGATCTGCACGCTGGAGTTCGAGAACAACCGGCCGCTGTACGACTGGTTCCTGGACCAGTTGGTCGAGGGGCCGCGTCCGCGGCAGATCGAGTTTGCCCGCCTGAACCTGAGCTATACGGTCATGAGCAAGCGCAAGCTGCTGGAGCTGGTGGAGAACAGGGTCGTTACCGGTTGGGACGACCCGCAGATGCCGACGCTTTCGGGGATGCGCAGAAGGGGCTTCACCCCGGAGGCGATCCGGAGGTTCTGCGAAAAGATCGGCGTCTCGAAGAACGACAGCCTCATCGACATGGCGCTCCTGGAGAACTGCGTCCGGGACGACCTGAATGAGAAGGCGCTCCGCGTGATGGCCGTTCTCCGGCCGCTTCGCGTCGTGATCGACAACTATCCGGAAGGGCAAGTCGAGATGTTCGACTGCCCCTATCATCCGAAGAACGCTGAGATGGGTTCCCGGAAGGTCCCCTTCTCCCGGGAACTGCTGATCGAGCAGGACGACTTTATGGAGATTCCGCCGAAGAAGTTCTTCCGGCTCGCCCCCGGACGAGAGGTGCGTCTGCGCTACGGGTATTTCATCAAATGCGTCGGCGTCGTGAAAGATCCGGGCACGGGAGAAGTCGTGGAAGTCCACTGCACCTACGATCCGGAAACGCGGAGCGGCTTTGCCCCGGACGGCCGGAAGGTCGACGCAACGCTCCACTGGGTGTCGGCGGCCCATGCCGTTCCGGCCGAGGCCCGACTCTACGACCGCCTATTTTGCGTTCCCGATGCGCTCTCGCAAGAAGGGGACTTCACCACATATCTAAACCCGAAATCGCTGGAGATCCTGAAGTCCTGCCGCCTGGAGCCGAGCCTCGCGAACGCCGTGCCGGAAGACCGATTCCAGTTCGAGCGTCTCGGCTATTTCTGTGTGGATTCGGGGGATTCCTCGGAGAAGGCCCCGATCTTCAACCGGACCGTAACCCTGCGGGACGCCTGGGCGAAGATCGCGGCGAAGGGGAAGTGAACTCCGCGGCCATGACACCACAGGCCCGCAGACTGCCGCCGTTGCCGCAAAAATGAATTACCCCGCCCACAGGGCGGGGTAATTCAAAGCGCTCTCTTCATCTTTCTCTCCGGGCAATCAGAGAGTGCGACCGGTCGGTAACGCATTGCGGATACGGCCGATGACCCGCATCCGGCGATCTCAGGCAATAGGGGGGTCGGGGGTGTATTCGGGGACAATCTCCCGGAGCTTCCGCCGGATCGTTTGGCCGTCGAGCCGGTCGGCCGCCATAGACAACTCGGCCAGTTTCATCTCCAGGAGGGCCGAAAACTCTCCCGGGGAAACAGAGAGTCCGCTCCGGCCGTCGGCGCGAAGAACCATGATCTGTTCGTGCTTCGTCGGGACAATCCCTTCTCCGACCGTGATCAGCTCCTCGTAGAGCTTTTCACCCTCCCGAAGGCCGGTGAAGACGATCTTTACATCCGTATCGGGTTCCCGGCCGGAGAGGCGAATCAAATCTCTGGCCATATCGACAATCTTCACCGGACTGCCCATTTTCAGGATGAAGATTTCTCCCCCCTGTCCGATCGCCCCGGCCTGAAGGATTAACTGAGCCGCTTCCGGGATCGTCATGAAATAACGGGTGACGTCGGGATGAGTCACCGTGACCGGCCCCCCCTGCTCGATCTGATGCCGGAAAACCGGGATCACGGAGCCGGAAGAACCCACGACGTTCCCGAACCGGACGGCCATGAAACGGGAATCTTCGTTTTGAAAGGTCTGCAGGAGCAGTTCGGTCACCCGCTTGCTGGCCCCCATGACGTTCGTCGGCCGGACGGCCTTGTCCGTGGAAACGAGGACAAACCGTTCCGCCCCGTGTTTGCGGGCCATCGCCATGACGACGCGGCTGCCGACAATGTTGTTAAACACCGCTTCCCACGGATTTTTCTCCAGCATCGGTACATGTTTGTAAGCGGCCGCGTGAAAAACGACCTGGGGTCGGTGGTGTTGAAAGACGTCCCCCATGAGCTTTTCATTCTGAACCAGGCCGAGCACCGCCCGGCAACGGTCGAATTTAAGCTCGTTGCGCAGCTCCAGTTCGATGTGAAAGAGATTGGCCTCGCTAGCATCCAGCAGGATCAGTTCCCGCGGCTGGAACCGGACGATCTGCCGGCAGAGTTCGGCGCCGATGGAACCGCCGCAGCCGGTGACCAGGACGCTTTTTCCATCAAGGTAACCGAGAATCTCTCCCATATCCAGCTCGACGGGCGATCGCCCGAGAAGGTCTTCGTAATGGACATCCCTCAGGGTCTTCATGCTGACCCGGCCGTCGATGAGTTCGCCGATGCCCGGCAGGGTCTTGTACGCAACCTGACAAGCCTTGCAGGCGGCGACGATCCGGCGGATCTGATCCCCCGTGGCGGAAGGAACCGCAATCAGGATTTCTTTCACGCCCTCGTCTTCGACGATCTGGGCCAGTTCGTTCAACGGCCCGAGAACCGGGATGCCGTGGATCGAACGGCCCTGTTTTTTCCGGTCGTCATCGATGAATCCGACGACGCAATGGTGAAGATGGTCGTTTTCGATAATTTCCCGCAGGATCTTTTCGCCCGCGTCGCCGGCCCCGACGATGAGGATGCGTTTGCGCTGGGCGATCGGGATGATGGGGGCAGGCCCGTTCCGATCCGACCTGGCGCAAAAAGTCTTGATGACCATGCGCAGACCGCCGGTGAACAGAAAGGTCAACCCGCCGTCCATGATGAAGGCGGCCCGGGAATACCCCTCGAACCGAAACAGGATCAGGACGAGGGCCATGATCAGAAGCGTCGAGGCGGCTGAAGCCTGGAAAAGCCGCCAGAAATCCCGCGTGCTGGTGTACCGCCACATCCCTTGGTAGAGGCCGAACAGGAAGAAGGTGCTAAGCTTCAACAGGATCACGGGAATGAGGATAATCCTGATCCGTTCCGCAAAGAAAGGCTCAAGATAAAATTCGAAGCGGAAGAGGTTGGCCAGGATCAGCGCCGCGGCAAAGATAAGGGCGTCGCTGAGGATCATCAGATAGAAATGGATGTTTTTAAACTGTATCTTCATGGATGGTGAAGAGGGCACCGCCCTCATGTTTCAGGAAGAGGGGGCGCCGTCTGTCGCTGATTTGCGATTTTACGGACATGGACCGTCAGAAGCGTGAACCCGGCGAAACAGGCCGTCAGAAAAACCAGAACGACCCCGACCCCGAAGGGATAAACGGCCAGGACGCCCCCGCCGATGGACAGTTGCGCCGCACCGTAGATCGAGGAGACCTTCCAATGCGGCATGCCGAACTCGTTGACCAGCAGCTGGTACAAATGACGGCGATGAGACCGGATCAGATTCTCGCGATTTCGGAGACGGATAACCATGGTCGTCAATTCATCCGCATAGCAAGGGAAGAGCAGCGCCGCGAAACAGACCATTTCCAGATCATTGCGGGCCAGCGTCACCACCAGGCCGGCGAAGACAAATCCCAAAAGAATGCTGCCGACATCCCCCATAAAAACCCTGGCCCGCGGCATGTTGAACGGAAGATAGCCCAGACATGCCAAGGCAACGCACACCGACAGCAGTGACAGGGCAGTCTGGAAGGCATCCGGGGAAGGGCGATACAGGGTGCAGAGGCCCAACAGACCAAAGCCGATCACCCCGCTGAGACCGGCAATGCCGTTGATGCCGTCCATGAAATTATAGAAGTTGGCCGTCCCGATCAGGAATATGAAGATCAACGGCAGAATCAGAAAGAAGACGTACGAAGGAAACCCGAACGTGGACAGGGCATAATGGGCGCTCAGACGGGGCAGCAGGGGGAAAAGGAGAATCACCGCGGAGATGACCTGGAACACCAGCCGGGATCTCACCGACATCCGGAAATAATCCCCGTAAAAACTTGCCCCGGAGATGAGAATGGCGGCAAACATGAATGTCGTCGGAATTCGCAACGTGAATCCCGCCATGATAAAGGCCGCCAGGATGCCCACGCCGCCGCCGCGGGGCGTGGCAACCGTATGGGAACTGC
Source organism: Deltaproteobacteria bacterium (assembly GCA_026388365.1). The sequence continues at coordinate 6,269 of JAPLJW010000249.1, forward strand.
GCTCGTTCGGGGTGTCCAGCAGGCGTTCCCGAAATGCCATTCCGGCGACGAGCCAGGCGCCCGCCGCGCCCAAAGACGCGCAAGCCGTAAAAAGCAGCGCGATCCGGTAGCGGGCGACCAGCTCCACCAACGCAATGAACCGGGATGTCAAATCAGTCATCATGGCCAAGCCCAAACACCTTCATAAATCGCCCGCCTGCCGCATTTCGGCCACCGTCTCCCGCCAACCCCGGGTCAGATCGTATCGGGGAGTATAACCGGTTTGCCCGCGAAACCGGCTGCCGTCCACAGCCGCGTCCTCCGTGTATTTGTCGATGGTCGCTCTTCCGACGGGGAATTGCACGCCGCATATCCTGGCGCCGTCCTCCAGAAGTCCCGCCAAACCGCGAACAGGGCCGGCGGGCAGTCTCAGCAGGGGCGGTCTGCGGCCGATGGCGCCGCAGAGGGTTTCGATGATGTCGTTCATGGTGTGAAACCCGCCGTCCGTGACGTTGAAAATCCCTCCGGCGGCATCCGGATGACGAACGGCCAGCAAAGCCGCCTGCGCAACATCCCAGTCATAAACCAGGGTGCGCCGGTTGGTCCCCGGACCGATGGGGAGAAAGCGGCCCCGGGCGAGGGCAAGCAATAGCCGCCGGTAATTGCCCTTGATCCGGGCGCCATAAACGGCGCCCAGACGCAAGACCGCCCCCAGAGGCCGCCCATCCGATCGTTTGGCCGCCAGCACGATCCGTTCCGCCGCCAGCTTGGTTTGTGCGTAAAATGAATCGGGGCGGGGGGGTGAATCTTCCGTCAGGATCTCCCCCGCGGAATCGCCATAGACGGCGATCGTGCTGAAAAAAACCAGACGCCCGACGCCGGCCCGCCGGGCCGCTTCGACGACGGTCGCCGTCCCGCCGACATTGATCCGTTCGTATTCCGACCGCAGCGCCGGGGGCGGATCAACGATGTGCAGCAGCGCGGCCAGGTGGACGACGGCCTCGACTCCCCGCATCGCCGCCTGAACGGCGTCGGGATCGGTCACATCGCCGGTGAGCGCATCAACCCCTTCCGGCCATAGATCCGCCGGCGGCGAATCCAGCGCGAGGGTGCGTATCCCGCAGCCGCTCTCCATCAGCGCCGCCACCACGCGCGGCCCGACGGCGCCCGTCGCCCCCGTCACCAGGATCCGTCCCTCGTGATTCTTCACTTCACCGCCCCTTCGAGCCGCTTCAATCAGAAACCCTTTCACCGTCCTTATGACTGAAACGATTTTTCATCGGCACCTCTGTGAATGCGGGTAAACTGAATGATTTTCGAAAGCAACCGGAAGGTCATGGTCCACGGCAGGGGTTTCAGATCATTCACCTGCCAGGAGAGGTTGGCCATCCGGATCGTCGCCATGCGACTCTTGAGAGAGGCGTTGCTGGCCCCGCCCGAACGCATATGGACCAACACCTCCGGGATGTAGGCCGTGGAGATCCGGTGTTTCAGGAGCAACCGCAAGGTCAGTTCATAATCGGCGGCCGTTCCGAGGGCGACATTGAAGCGGCCATATCTTTCATACACGGAACGCCGGACGAAAAAGGTCGGGTGCGGCGGCATCCACCCCCGGTAAAAGCTTCGCGGATCGTGGGCGCCCGCCCGCCAGTAGCGGATGATCCTCTTGGTGTTCGCCGGATCGACGTAGATCAAATCGCCGTAACAGGTCTCGCAGCGCTCATCCTCGAAGACGCGCGCCACCTTCTCCAGAACATGCGGATTGGCGTAGAAGTCATCCGAGTTGAGAATACCGATGACATCGCCGCCCGCCAGTCCGATCCCTTTGTTCATCGCGTCGTAAATCCCATGGTCCGGTTCGGAGATCAACTTGTCGATCAGGCCGTCATGGCGAAAAACGATTGGGAGCGTGGCATCGGATGAATTGCCGTCCACAATGATATGCTCCAAGTCGGAATAACCTTGTGACGCTACAGAAAGAATCGCACTTTCAATCGTGGTTGAACTGTTCCAGGTCGCAGTGATGATCGATATCTTCATTCAGTACAGTTTCCAACCCCATTTCTGAAAATACTTGACGCCGCTGATCATGAAGATAAGCGCCATTTTCAACCTCTTCTGGGACTCGCGCTGCCAGAGATGGGTGATGCTTACATAGGGATAATAAACCGTCTTGCAACCCTCGGCCTGCAATTTTCTAGAAAGATCGGCATCCTCAAAGTACATGAAGAATCTCGGATCGAACCCGCCAACCTTTTTGAGGACATCCATTCGGCAAAACATGAAAGCCCCGGTCATGAAAGGCACCTCATGAATATCATCGTAACCGACATCCCTCATTTCGTAACGGTCGAGGCGTCTTTTCAACGTGTCAAATTTCCCCTGATGGTCGTAAAAACGCCTCAGGAAGAGGTCTATGAGGTTCGGCTGACGTTTATTCAAATATTGGAGGGTGTGATCCCGGTTCAACACCTTGGGACATACCATACCCACGTCGGGATTCGCATCCAGATAGCGGCGCAACTCTCCAATGACGCCTTTGGAAATGATCACGTCGGGATTGAGAATAAGGAAATACTTGCAGGGTTCGCATCGTTTGATGGACCAGTTATGGGCCTTGCCGTAACCCAGGTTCTGACCGGCGTAATGGTAGAAAATGGGTCTCTTTTCAACGGAAAGGGACAAGGGTGCCGGAGAATTGTCGATCATATAGAGCTTCACGTTCAGGGTCGTATCCAGAAAACTCGATATGACATTTTCGATCATCGCCGGAGGATTGTTGTACAGGACGACCGATGCGATGCAGTCGAGAGGCTTTTCTTGCGAGACCAATCGAAGGATCTTCATTTCTCTTCCGCCTGTCGGGATTCGACTGCGCGTTGATAGACCGATAAAGTTTCTTTTGCCGTTTGGGTCCAGGAGAACCGTGATACATTTTCCCGTCCTTTAGAAATCAGTTGAGACCGCAACCTCACATCCGACAGGCAATGCCGGATCGCATCGGCCATCTGTTCAACCGAGGTCGGGTCGAAATAGAGCGCCCCGTCGCCGCCCACTTCGGGCAGCGACCCGGCCTTGGAGCACGCCACCGCCACGGATGCCTGCTGCGCTTCCAGCATAGGCAACCCGAATCCCTCATACAAGGAAGGGATCACAAACAATTCGGCGTGACTCAAGAGAGGCAGGATATGCTCCCCGGGCACATATCCGGTCACGATCACTCGATCTCTCACCTCTTGGGTCTCCGCCGTAAGATCCAGATCGGGCGGAATGTGACCGATTAGCACGAGAGCGTGAGGAAACGTATCCTTGACCGAGACAAAGGCACGGATCAAACGGGGCATGTTCTTGTTCAACGTCCCTCCTCCAAAGGCAGCCACATAGGGTGTCCGGATATTGTAACGACTCGTGAGTTCAGCCCAATCCCCTGAAAAATTCGAAGCGCCATACCCCGCCCCCAAATGCCCAACGGTTATTTTGGAGGGTTCCAGTTTGATGATCCTGCAGATTTCCCCTTTGGAGAAATGGGATATCGTCATGACATGGGCCGCCCGTCGCGCCGACTGCATCGAAAAAAAACGCAGGACATTTCTTTTGATGAACGGCATGGTCTTTTTCAACGCATAATAGTTGACGTCATGGAGGGTGACCATAGACGGACAGCGGGCAAGCAAAGGGCCGACATATCCCAGGGAATGAACCACATCGACATCATATCGGGAAAGCAGCAGAGGCAGCCTCAGCTGTTCAAAAAGATAGCGGGAGGCCCGGCGGGAGGCACGCACCGGGCAGACCACGCGGGTAAAGTTCGCCGCTTCCGGCAGGGGCCAGTTTACGCTTTCGCTGTTCACAAAAACAACATACTCGTTCCGCGGGTCGATTTCGGCCAACCCGTGCAGCAGGCCCGCGGCATAGGTCTCAGTCCCGCCAACCACACCGGGAAGCAGGTACAGCAAATTGATTCCGATCTTCATCCTCTTCGCTCAGGCAGCCTTTGTCTCTTCAGCATTTTTGTGATGAATATTTAATGTGATGAATATTTAATTGACACGCAAGATCGCTCTGCTTATACTCCCGTCGTGAAAAAACAATATTTTATCAATTCCGAACGTGACCTTGCAGCATCGAATCTGAGAACGTGATGCGTCTTTTAAGCTTCGGCCAGTACCTACGGATCAAGCCATTCGACACAGCTACCCGGGAAGGACGAACGCAAGAGCGCTATCGTCGGGCTGCTTGGTCAACCGTTACCAACCTGTTGAGCAAAGGTTTGGCGATGGCCGTCATGTTGTTAAGTGTCAATTGGACCATCTCCTACCTCGGTACCGAACGGTTTGGCATTTGGATGACGATCGCAAGCTTTGCCAGCATGCTTACATTTCTCGATTTGGGTGTGGGCAATGCTCTCGTTAATCATATTGCAGAGAATGCTGCGCACGACAAACCTGTCGAATTAGAGAAATCAATCAGCGGCGGCTTGGGATTTTTAGGGCTGATCGGTGCTGCAGTAACCCTATTACTGTTACTGCTCGCGGCGCTCCTGCCTTGGTCAACATTAATCAAAGTGGCAGATCCTCAACTGGTATTCGAAACACGTCACTCCGCCATACTGTTTGCCTTGTTATTTGGATTTTATTTATTCACATCCGGCATTCAAAGGGTATTTTGGGGACTCCAGCGTGCATTCGAAGGACACCTTGTAGCGGCAACCAGTTCATTGCTTGCAATAATAGCGTTATGGGTTGCCGCACAAAGTAAGGCAAATGTGACAATATTACTGGCCGCTACTTTGGGAATTCAATCATTAGCCGGGTTTCCATTGCTATTATTACTCTTCCTTCGAAAGCAAATCAGCATCAAAGAAATTAAGACTTCGACCCGAATCGAAGGATGCAAATTGTTACGTGCGGGTGGTTTATTTCTGGTCTTACAGATTGGAACCATGATCGGATGGGGCGCTGACAGTTTAATCATATCCAGCACATTAGGCGCAGCTTCGGTTGTCGTGTACGCAGTCACCCAAAAGTTATTTCAATTCGTCACTCAACCGTTGGCTACGATCAATGCACCGCTTTGGAGTGCATACTCAGATGCCCGGGCAAGAGGAGACAGGCAGTTTATCCGGCAGACGCTATGGCGAAGCATGGCGTTGACCCTTACAGCCGGAACCCTTAGTGTCTTTCTGATCTCAATATTTAGTGAGTGGCTCATTTTTTACTGGACCGATGGAAAAATAAGGGTCCCGCCGTCATTTATTTATATATTTGCAGTTTTAGTGATTTTTGAATGTTGCGGGAACGCATTCGCCATGTTCTTAAATGGAATGCAAATCGTCAAACAACAAGTCATTGTTGTAATTTTATTTTGTATATTAACATTACCATTAAAAATAATCGGCGTTAATTATTTTGGGGTAATATTCATACCTTTAACCACGTTAATCGTTTATTCATTGATACACGTCTATTTTTACGGATTTGTATTTAGAAATACTATTAAATTCTCAATCGTGTCCAGTTAATCTAAATTTCTCGCATCAGACTGTAAATGATCCTGCGTCCGCATATCGGTCATTTTACGGGAGCATAAGCCCCGGTCATGGTGTGGCACGTATTTTCCGCAGGAGTACTGGAGGAAATTCTTTCGTATCAACCGATTCGTTTGAGCATCAACTCATGATCGGCCCGTGTTTTTGATCCCCGTTTTTTTCGTATCCACAATACGGTCCCTAACGCAACAGCGCGATAGGTGGCAAAACGCAGCAACGCGCCATTGATCTTCGATTTAGAAAAAACATGGATGCCATTTGCACTTGCAAACTGCATTTTCAACTCCAATGCAAGCCTCTGCAATGTGCTGCGTTGAAAAAAACCGATGTGCTGGCCTGTGGCAAATGAGTAGTACCACCATGATTCTGGCGGCGGCGCTCCATGGTACAACACGGTGGTAAAAATGAGCGTGTCTGAACCTGCCATCGTCAGCGTTTTTTCCACAAAACTTTTGGGATCGGTCAGGTGTTCGAAAACTTCTATTGCGGTGACTGCTCTGTAAGGTTTGGACTCCCGCTGGAAAGAAAATCCTGGCGCAAGCTTATTTTCACAATATTCATCATACCAATTAAAATCAAATCCAAAGTCGCGCATCAATCGCGTCAACATTCCATATCCGCCGGCAGTATCCAGATATCGTCCGGCACCACGATCGCCCATCGCCCAAAACAGAGCCCCTGCTATCGGAAGCGCCAGAGACAAGTTACGCATCACCAAGCCTGTGTCCGCATCAGCAATAGCGTGGGCGTAGGCCTCATCTAACCAATACGGTCTGCAGGCACACAGAAATCCACAAACACCACAGACTTGATAGAGAGCATCATATTTATTCAATACTTTTGCCTTAAAGCTGTCAGTCATCCGATTTGAACAGATAGGACAAGACATGTTGATCCTAAGATTCTTATTATTTGACCAGACGATAATGCTTTTTGCTGAAATCCAAACCGAAAGCCTTTTCCAGAGGGGCGAGCAGGCGGTTTCGCCGATCCTTTCGGGTCAGGACGTAGTCCGGATTGATCTCGAAGCGGACTTGCGCGCATTCATCCAGCCACGCCTTCATGACGGCGGGATGGGTGCCGGAAAATGTCCGAAGGATCGCACCATCGACATTTCCATAATAGATCTTCTGCGGATCCCCCCCCCAGTACCTTTCAACCTGCATGGTTTTTTCGTTCATCTGCGATTCCGTACGCACCCAACCGTAATGGTAAACGGAGGCGTTGGCCAGGGCGGCCACAGGATAACGCATTTTCCGGTTGCCGACGATAATGGAAAAGAATTGACTCTCCGGGGAAAAGGTGCGGCGGTTGTTCTTGAACGCGCGGCACTCCCGCCGATACCAGGATGTGCTCCATGCGTAATAGTTCGGACTCCCGTAAAAATGGATATAATCAAATACCAGCGCCTCGATCCGTTCGTCATTCTGATGGCGCTGCATGGTTTCACGGATCTTGTCGAGATCATTTTCATGGATGACTTCGTCGCCCTGAAGGTACAACGCCCAGTCGCCGGTGCAATTGAAAAGGGCAATATTGGCCTGTTGGGTATAAACATAGCCCATCGTCAGCATCCCTTCATTCCAGACGGTGGGGATGATCCGGATCTTCGGATCGTTCAGCGCGCGTATCGTCTCACCAGTGTCATCGGTGCTCTCGCCCAGCGCGATAACGAATTCATCGCACAGAGGCAGGACCGATTCAATGGATTCCAGAAAGGGATAACCGAGTGTCCGGGCATTGCGCAAAAAGGTGAATCCGCTGATCTTCATCCGTTGTTTCCCCCGTCCGTCATAGATATCGCGCCACACCCTGTTCGGCCGATATGCGCTCCGAATGGAGCAAATCCTGCAACCGTCGCCGGTTTTCCGCCAACCCCCCGCGGTCATGCTCGCGGTGCCACAGATGCAGCACGGGTGCGGCAAAACGGGCGCTTTTGTGATTCACGCCGGAATGCAACAGCCGGATCACCAGGTCGGAGTCCTCCAGACCCCATCCGGAATAGGACTCATCGAAACCGTTGATTTGCAGAAGGTCACTGCGCCAGGCGGAAAGATTGCAGGTCATCACCCCTTCCCAGCGCCTGGCCGGTATCTTGCGCAATGACTCGGCAACAGGCAGGGGCCACAAGGGGATGAAACGGTTGATCTGCCCGGTCATCGCCGCCGTCAACCAGCGGCGGGCGGTCCAGGCATGTACGGAAAGACCCTGGTTCAGGACTTGCCTGGTCAAGGTTTCGTTCATCAGAATGCGGTTCCCGGCGATAAACCACCCGGCTTCCGCCAGGCGCCGATGTTGTGCCATGAAATGCGGCAGGGGAATGCAATCCCCATCGCTGAAGACAACGTAATCGGCAGCGGTTCCCGCAAGGGCGCGGTTGCGGATCGCCCCGGCCCGAAACCCCTGATCCTCTTGCCAGACATGGGTGATCTTGAAATCGGCGTGCGTCTGAAATTCGGCAACAACCCGGGCGGTTTCGGATGTCGACCCGTCATCCGCCACGATCATTTCAAAATTCCTGTCCCTTTGGGCAAGATAACCCGCGAGCACAGCCGACAGGGCATCGGGACGGTTGTACGTTGTGATGATGACGGCCAGGGACTTCATTTACGCTCGGTCAACAGCAACAGCTTGAGATATTTATAATACGTTCCTTCCGCGTTGGAGACGGCGAGCATGAAACCTTCCCGCCCATCCAGGAACCCGGCCCGAACGACATAAGTATTGAAAAAACTCCAGAATCCGTGAAGAACCGCTGTGGCCATGGTCCCCTTCTTTTCACGATTGTGCATCATCCGCGCTCCCAGGGTGGAATAATGGTTCATTGTCTCCAGAACATTCTCAAGATTTTCAAATGCCACATGACTCAGCGGTTCGCGGAGGCGGCCGATACGACCATCCACAATAAGGTGTTCATGCACAAGGTCGTCACTGAATCTTGCGCTCCCGCGGCGAAAGAGACGGGTCACATAATCCGGCCACCAGCCACTATGGCGGATCCGCCTTCCACAATAGCTGGACCGGCGCGGCAGGTCGAAGGCCGCATATGCTTCAGGGGCGGAAATAGCGGATAAAATTTCCTGCTTCAATTGAGGACTGACATGTTCATCGGCATCCAGAGAAAGCACCCACTCACTGGTAGCCCTCGCAAGCGCGCGGTTTTTCTGCGGCCCAAAGCCCGGCCAGTCCGCCAACATGATTTGATCCGTATACTCGCGGCATATTTCGACCGTTCCATCCGTGCTGCCGGAATCCACAATGATGATTTCATCGGCCCATCTGACCGAATCGAGGCAAGTCCTGATAAAATTAACTTCATTTTTTGTAATGATCGTGACGGCCACTGTCGTCATGATAATGACTCCGCATCCGGGGCAGGGGCCGGACCGGCAAACAGGATTCCGCTCCCCCAAATATAAAACAATGTTTCGGTATGGTCCGTGAGAAGAGAGTTGAAGAGGCTGCCGGTGATGATCGCCAAAAGCAGGGCATAAGCCAGCATTTTATCCGGCCCCCGGAGAAGTCGGGCTGCCGTGCGCCATTGGATCGCAAAGAATATCAACAGCGCACCCAGGCCCACAAGCCCGAGTTCAACCGCTGTCAAGAGGTATTGGTTGTGGGGATTGTCCGTTGAGACCATGGGGGAATTTTGAACCTGTTTCTTATAAGCGCCCGCAAAACCCCCGGTTCCAACGCCGAACAGGGGATGTTCACGGATGATCTTCAGACTGTTGTGATAAAATTCCATGCGCAGCCCGGCGGATGAATCCATGCTTGCCGCATGGCCTGGTTGCCACTCGCCATACTCCTGAATCATCTGGGCCATGCGGATATGAACGGCGCTGCCCGGCATCCCATAGATCACTCCGGCGACCAGGACGATCACTAAGCCGGCTGCGATGACGCCCCGCCACCGCAGCCAAGCGAAAAAATAGAATCCCGTGAGCACCACCAGAACAACCTGACCGGTCCGGCTGGGAATCATGAACATCACGTTGACTGCGGCCAGCAGACTCAGGATCGTAAACGCCGCTTGCATGAATCTTGTGCCGGCAAAGCGGGCTTGGACCGCCAGCAGAAATGCCGTAAAAGCCATAAAAAAATTCTGCGTAATACGATTGAGGATCAACACCCCCGGATCATTCGGCCTGATCTCGATGAACGGATTTGCAGGTAATAAATGGAAAAAAGCGAGATAGGATAGTGCCAGAGTCAGCACCATGGATGCCGGAAAGGCGCGCCACGCGTAACGCCGCATTCTTTCCTCCCGGAACAGGGTGATCAGAAGGGGAAGCATGAGGAAGGTCTTGGCATCGGAAAGCGCCCCCTTGTCCACATGACCATAGAGCAGACCCAGGACGGAGATCACGAACATGGCCAGCGCCCCCAGGGCGACGGGATTGTTTCGTATGATTTTATACTTGAAACGGAAATCGTCGCTCAGCAGCCAGAGAAGCACCATCAGTGCCAGCAGAATGCCGTCCATTGCCGTTGAAAGAGGCAGGGACAATCCGATCAATACGGCGGCCCATTTCGCCAGTTCATCGGCCTTTCTGCCGATCTTTCCGATCATGCGAAACCTTCATCAATGTCTCGATGCGGGCTCTGGGTCTTCCATCTTTGGTGGACCCAGAACCACTGATCGGGGTACTTTCTTACAATATCCTCTATAATTCTGGTAAAATTTTGAGTATTGGCCTGGACATCTTTTTCCTTTTGACCCGTGTTGATGATCTTGACCTCTTCTCCCATGACCAACCGGTACTTTCCGTTTTCCATTCTGAACATAAAGCCGGGGATGACCGGCGCTCCGGTGTGCATCGCAAGAAGAGCCAAACCGTCGGTCGTGCAGGCAGGCCGACCAAAAAAGTCTACAAAAACTCCCTCTTGCCACGACCAGTTCTGGTCCATCAGCAGACCGACCACCTCATTGGCATTGAGGGCCTTAAGCATCGTCCTCATGGCCTTCTGCTTTGTCAATAGCCTGTTGCCGGTCGACGACCTGATCTCCGTGACAAAGCGCTCAAGAAATAGGTTGTCCAAAATCCTGTATATCACCAGCATGGGTTGAAAAATGAGTGAAAATGCAATTGCTTGAAGCTCCCAGTTTCCAAAATGAGCACTAAAAACCAAAAGCCCCCGATTTTTTTTTATGGCATTATTGCAATGCTCAATACCTTCCACTTCGACCAGTTCATGGATGTTGTCCTTGGTCAGATAAGGCATGTCAAAGAATTCAGCAGCCGTGATGGCCATGTTCCGGTATGCACCCTTGGCGATCAGAACAATCTCAGCCATGGACTTTTCCGGGAAAGCCCTTTTGAGATTGTGTACGGCAATCAGACGCCGCCTTGGGGAGAGATGGTAAAAAGCGAGAAACAGGCCGACAGAGATTCGGATTCGCAAACGAACGGGAACAGTCCGGAAACAGGACAGGATCAACCGTATCAAACGCCCCTGGCAACCGGCATGCTCAGACATTTGGGCACAACCTTATATTCAGTTTCTTCAGATACAGCTCCGCTCTCTGGATTCCATTGGAATTGCTATCACCGCTATCCGCTTGTGTCCACTGTTCCAGCTTCTTAAAGTGAAATCGCCAAGGAAAGTCAAGAAATAAAAGGGCGGCCCAAAGAACCGCCCTTCCCGGAATTTGCTCGGAACTTCAGACGGTTACTTCACCTGATACTCCTTAATGATCTGGATCATCTTGACAAGCTCTTCCGGCGGCAGCTTGCCGTTGAAGACATACCGGCAGATCCGTTCCTTGTCGAGGACCACCACATCGGAAGAGTCGTTCTTGAGGCCCCACAGGTTCAGGATGGTGTAATCAAGGTCCAAAATAATGATGGCGCCCGTCTTTTCCTGTTTGCTCTTGATGGCCGACTTAATCAGGAAATTTGGCATCATGCTCGCCTTGAGATTGACGATTCCGAAACCTTCGTACCGGGTCTTATCCAGACCGCCCGACTCCCGCTCCTTTTTCAGCGCATCCTCCACATGGTTGTTCGTGTCCTTCTCGTCAGGATCCACATAGGCGATGTACAGAACCTTGCCATTGAATTGCGGATGATCCAGGGAGTATTCCTTCCCGGTCGAATCCTTCAGTTTAAAGTCCGAGGCCTTGTCACCGACCTTGAGTTCGGCCGCGACGGCCGTCGCAACGGTCCACAACAACACGAGCAGCAACGCACAAACGGTCTTCTTCATACCTTCCATCCTTGATTGAATGATCCCTTGTTGAAGATAGAAAATGCTAACATCTTCGGATCTGATCCCGACTTTCAGGAAACGCCTGAAGCCTTAAAAGGCCATGGCGGTTCCGTGCCCGGATGGGCGGTTTTGTGATGTTTGTGTATTATAATGAAAATACGGGGTTCAATCAAGAAAAAAAACAGAAATATCATGGCTGCACGCATTTCACTCATCCGGGCCGTCTTAATTCTATTGAAATATTTTCACCTCCTGTGCTAAGCAGGAATGAAAAATTCAGGGGTTGAAAACACGTCATGAGTCTGGGAAAGATGCTGGCGGAAAGCGCCGGGAAATATGCGGAACGGGTGGCTGTGATCCACGGCGACCGCCGGATCACCTATCGGGAACTGCAGCAGGCCGCATGCGCGCTGGCGAACCATCTGCGGTCGCTGGGTCTGGGCAAGGGGGACAAGGTGGCGCTGATGCTCCCCAACTGTCCGGAGTTTGTCATCGCCTATTTCGGGATCCAGAAAATGGGCGGCGTCGCCGTGACGCTGAACGTCCAGTCCACACCGTATGAACTGAGACACCTTCTGGGGAACAGTGATACGCGGTGCCTGATCACGCAGGGGGCGCTCGCAAAGCGCTTCGAGGAGATCCGGGAGGAACTTCCCCTGTGCCGCCACCTCATCACGACCCACGGACCGGAGGAGGATTCTCCCTTCCGGGAGATCGTCGCGAAGGGTCCCTTCACGACGGAGATCCCGGGGCTCGAAGACAACGATCCCGCCGTCATGATCTACACGGCGGGGCTGACGGGAAAGCCGCTCGGCGCGGTCCTCACCCATCGCAACCTCCTGACCCAGTCCCTGCTCCTCCGGACAATGGCCCACCGGACCGAGGAGGACATCGGACTCGCCGTCATCCCCTTCTTCCACTCCTTCGGGGCCGTGGCCAACATGCTGGCGCCGCTTCGGGTCGGCGCCGGGGTCGTTCTGATGGAACGTTTTACGCTCGATGGAATCTTCGCCACGATTGAAAAGGAAGCGGTGACCTATGTCGCCGCCGTTCCCCGGCTCTTCCTCGGCATGTTCTTCCACGAGGGGGCTGAAAAATACCGGACCGATTCGCTGAAGCTCTGCATCACCGGCGGCGCGGCGATGCCCGCGGATTTCATTCCATCGTTTGAGCAGAAATTCAACGTCAAGATCATGGAGGGCTACGGCCTGACCGAGGCGTCGCCCGTCTCCTCCTTCAGCCGTCTCGACATGCCCCAGAAGCCCGGCTCCATCGGGATCCCCATTCCCGGCGTCGCCGCGAAAATCGTCGACGAGGAGGGCCGGGAGCTCCCCACAGGGAGCGTCGGCGAACTGATCCTATGGGGCGAAAACGTCATGAAGGGTTATTACAAAGACGAGCAGGCAACCGCCCAGGTCATCCGGGACGGCTGGCTCTACACGAGCGACCTCGGGCGGATCGACGGGGACGGCTACATCTTCCTCACCGGCCGGAAGAAGCGGATGATCATCACGAGCGGATTCAACGTCTATCCCCGGGAGATTGAAATCGTCCTCGGCCTCCATCCCGCCGTGCAGGCGGCCCAGATCGTCGGCAAGGAGGATCTCCTGCGGGGGGAGATCGTCAAGGCCGTCGTTGTGAAGAAACCCGGCGCCCAGATCGAGGAGCGGGAGCTGCTCCGGCACTGCCGGACCTACCTCTCCTCCTACAAGGTGCCGCGTGAAATCGAATTCGTCACAGAGATGGGAGCGTAAGCATGGAAAAGATTCCCCAGAAGTTAGAGCAGAAGATGGCGCAGAAATACACCGGGCTTCCCGTGGCGGGACTCGGCCAGAGAAAGCCCGATTTTTCAACGGTGGGCCGGACAAGAAAGCCTGCACCGGGTCTCCGGAAAGTCGTTCTCGTCGAGGCCTGCCGGACGCCCTACGGCCGCTTCGGCGGGGCGCTGAAGGGATTCACCGCCCCGGAGCTTGGTGCCCTCGCGATTCAAGAGGTACTCCGCCGGACAGACGGCAAGGTTCGGCCGGCCGACGTGGACTACGTCTTCATGGGGCAGGTCGTCGCCGCCGGAACCGGCCAGGTCCCCAGCCGCCAGGCGACGATCCTGGCGGGGCTTCCCGAGTCGGTCCCCAGCATTACCGTGAACAAGGTCTGCTCCTCCGGGATCAAGACGGTCGATCTCGCCTGCCAGATGATCCAGCTCGGCCGGGTCGACATCTGCATTGCCGGCGGCCAGGAGAGCATGACCAACGCCCCCTTCGGCCTGACGGAGATGCGCTGGGGAAGCCGGATGGGCCTCCCCTCCCGCCC
>JAPLJW010000211.1 GCA_026388365.1 Deltaproteobacteria bacterium
ACCGCCATCAAGAAATGGCTGGACGGCCTGAAGGCGGCCTGCTTCCATGTCGAGTCCGCCCATTGCGACCTCCGGATCACGCCGGGGGAGCAGCGGCGATGGGCGGGGGTTTCCGGCCATAACATCCCGAGTTTCGAGCTGTTCGTCTCCCCGGACTGGCGCGGCACCGAGGGGACCTACTGCGCGAATCTCCCCTCCTACCGGAGCGGCAACTATGTCGAGGGGGTGCAACTGACCTTTGACCGGGGAAACGCCGTCGAGATCCGCGCCGAGACCGGCGAGGCGTTCACGATCCGGCAGCTTGCGATGGACCGGGGGGCGAAACGGATCGGCGAGTTTTCCCTGACGGACCGGCGATTCTCGAAAATCAACCGCTTCATGGCTGACACCCTGTTCGACGAGAACTTCGGCGGGGAACACGGGAACTGCCACATCGCCGTCGGGGCCTCCTACACCGACACCTACGCCGGCGATCCCGCCGCGATGACCGGAACGCTCAAGCGGAAGTTGGGTTTCAATGACTCGGCCCTCCACTGGGACCTGGTGAACACGGAGAAAAAAACGGTTACGGCGCACGGGCCGACGGGCAAAAGGGTCGTGATCTATGAGAACGGATGCTTCCGTTACTGAAGGCCGGCCGCGGGATCGAAACGAAAATCCTTGACGACGCCGGACGAAAAAGGATAAAAGCCCATATTATCTCAAGGGTAAAAGAGAGGGCCTGAATTTTATGAAGAAGTTTCTGTCCGGGAAGAGGCGCTTCCTGACCATCCTGCTTGCGCTGACCGGCATCGCCATCACCATCGCCTACGCCCTCTGCCTGGGTGCGTGCAGTTATCTGAAAGGCGATATCCTGGGGATCGACCTCAAATACCTCGGGATCTTCTACATGGCCGTCATTTTCGTCCTTGCGTGGTTCAGGAAATCCGTTCTCTGCCTCCTGCTTCTCGCCTTCGGGGCGGGCGGGGAGATCTTCCTGATCGGCTACCAGGTGCACAGCGGCGTCTATTGCCCCTACTGCCTTGCCTTCGGGGCTACGATTCTGCTGGCCCTCGCCGTGAATTTCGAAAGGAACCGGAAGACGATTGCCGCGCTGGCCGCCGCCGCCGGGCTCCTCTTCTTCCTGCTTTTCTTTTCCGGATCGGCAACACCCGTCTATGCCGCCGAGCCCGTCATGCCCTCCTTCGGCAAGGGACCGGTCGAGGTCCGTCTCTACACCGATTACTTTTGCGAACCCTGCGCGGCCGAGGAAGCGGAGGTCATCTCCCTCGTCACCGAACTCATTGACAAGAACCTCATCCGGGTTCTCTTCATCGACACGCCGGTTCACCCGGAAACCATCTTCTATGCCGGTTATTTCCTTGCGGCGCTGAACGCAAAGAGGGACTTCCGGCAGGCGGTCGCCGCCCGGGGGGCGCTCTTCGAGGCGGCGGGGAAGGAGATCCAGGGGAAGGAGGCGCTGGAGGCATTCCTGAAGACAAAGGGGGTAACCTTCCGGCCGTATGACACGGCGCCGGATTTCAAGATCTTCGAAAAATACCTGAGAGAGGACCGGATCAATTCAACGCCCATCTGCGTCATCATCGACCCGCAAGCGAAACGGACCCTGAAAGGGAAAGAGGAGATCGCGAAAGGACTCCGCGGCCTCCGGAAATAGGAAAACAGTCTGAAAAACTTTATGGAGCTCTATTATGGAGCCTTCAAGTTCCAGCGGCCCGCGCCCTTGCCCACAACCTGACCTTGGTCACCACCCATTTTGAATTGCATAAAGATATCCGCATTCTTATCGTTCCCATTTCAAGGACAAGAATGCACGGACCAATGTTCAAAGATCATGTGGGTCTATGAAGGTATTGCAGGCGTTGTTGCAGCTCGGGTTGCAGAACGATCCGGAGATAGACCATTGGCTCAACAAAAGGAGTCTTGGTTGCAGGAAGTACGGAAATGGGCCAAAAGACCCGAATTAAAGGAACTGATTTCACAATCCGATGGGTACAAAGGGTTGGACAAGACATGAAGGGCTTCGAAGGCAAATTCAATGCCTCTCTTGACAATCTGCTAAGCAAGACAGGAAAATGATCGTTGAATCCTGTGAAATCCTAAAGGGGAAGGGAGAAGAACGATGGCGCGCGTTGTTTTGGATCCCCTGGAATATCGAATCGATCGGCCGTCCCTGCTGGCCGGGCTGTGCCTGAAAGAGGGCAGCGGACACGCGGAAAAGGTCGAAGAATTGATCCGGGAGGCGGAGGCGGTCGCCCATCCCCGGGCGATCTACCGGATGGCCTTCATCGAGTCGCAGGGCGATCGGCATGTGGTGGCCGAGGGACTCCGGTTCGAGAGCCGCGTCCTGAAGGTGAATCTCGACAACCTTCACCGTTTTTTTGCGTTTGTGGTCACAGCGGGCCGCGAATTGGATGGCTGGGCGAACGCCAGGACCGATCTGCTGGAACGATTCTGGGCGGATGCGATCAACCAGGCCGTGGTCATCTCCGCCCGCTCGTTTCTGGATCGGCATCTGCAGGAACGCTACGGTCTGGCGAAAACGGCGCGCATGAGTCCGGGCTCGCTGCCGGACTGGCCCCTGGAGGAGCAACGGGTCCTTTTTGAACTTCTGGGAGACACCCGAAAAACCATCGGCGTAGAGCTGACGGAGAGTCTGCTCATGGTGCCCGTCAAATCCGTCTCGGGCATTGTCTTCACAAGCGAGGAGGGATTCGCCAGTTGTCGGCTCTGCCCTCGCGAAGGCTGCCCCGGTCGGAGGGTTCCATACGATCCGGAACTCTACGCAAGGAAATATCGGGATCCATCGCAGACTTCCCGCTCGGAGCAATCATAGTATGGATCCGCATGGCCCCCTGCCGGCTCCCAATGTCCCGCCGGTGCAGGGGAGCTTCCCCGTGAATCAGGTCCCGGATGCCGTTCCTTCCGGCTTCTTCCCCTCCAGCGCCCGCAGCTCCCGCCGGAGGATCTTCCCCACGGCGCTTTTAGGGAGGGCGTCCAGGAACGCGATCCGCCTGGGAACCTTGTAGAGGGCCAGCCTTTCTTTGCAGTATTCGCTGATCTCCTCCGCCGTCAGGGTTTCCCCGGGCCGGACGACGATAAAGGCCTTGACGGTTTCGCCCCGGTATTCGTCGGGGACGCCGACGGCGCAGGCCTCGAGGATCTTCGGATGGTCGAAGAGGACCTCGTCGATCTCCTTGGGGTAGATGTTGTAGCCGCCGGCGACGATCATGTCTTTTTTGCGATCGACGAGGGTCAGGTGCCCATCCTCGTCGAGAAAACCGATGTCCCCCGTGTAGAGCCAGCCGTCGCGGAGGGCGTTTTTCGTCTCCTCGGGTTTATGGTAGTAGCCCGTCATGAGCTGAGGCCCCCGTATGCAGATCTCGCCCGCAACGCCCGCCGGCAGCTCCTTCGTTCCGGTTTCCAGATCGACGATCTTCAGATCGGTATTGGGGAGCGGCACGCCGACGGTTCCCGGCTTCGCCTTCCCCTTCCAGGGGGTGCAGGTGGCGAAGGCGGTGTTCTCGGTGAGGCCGTAAACGTCGTAGATTCCCTTGCCGGTGAGATCGAAGAGCTGCCGGACCGTCTCCGGCGCGAGCGGCGCAGCCCCGCCGAAGAATCCCCGGATGAAGGAGAGATCCATCTTCCGGAACTCCTCCCGGTTGAGGAGCCCGACGAAGATTGTCGGGACGCCGGGAAGGAAGCCGGGCCGGCAGGCCTTGAGCATCTCGATGATGATCCCCGGCTCGGGCCTCGGGATCATGATGCTTGTCCAGCCAGCCCAGATGGTGAGGTTCTGGCTCACCGAGTAGCCGGCGGAGTGGAAGATGGGATAGACCCCCATGAGGGTCTCCTCGCCATCCTTGAGATCCGGGAACCAGGCGCGGAACTGCTGGATGACGCCGCAGATGTTCGCATGGGTCAGCATCGCCCCTTTGCTTGTTCCCGTCGTCCCGCCGGTGTAGATAAAGGCGGCGACATCCTCCCACCGGGCGGCGATGGGGACGGGGTCGTCCGGGTATTGCCCGATGAGGTTGAGGAAGGGGTGGACGCCCGGTTCCGGGACGACCTTCCGGTACATCGCCCGCTTCACGAAGGGGTAGAGCTGTTTTTTCGGGAAGGGGAGGTAGTCGTTGATATGGCAGGGGATGATCGCCTCGATCTTCGTTGCGGGCTTGATCTTCAGCGCCCGGGGGAGCAGAAGGTCGAGCGTCACGAGGAAGCGCGCGTCGGAGTCGTTGAGTTGCTGTTCCAACTCCCTCTCCGAGGAGAGAGGGTTGTTCATCACGGTGACCGCGCCCAGTCGGTAGCAGGCGTGGTTGGCGATCACGAGTTGGGGAAGGTTTGGCATGAGCATCGCCACCTTGTCCCCCTCCCGGACGCCGAGAGCGGCCAGCGCCCGCGTGAAGCGGTTGACCAGGGATTCCAGTTCGGCAAAGGTGATTTTTCGGCCCATGAAGTAAAAGGCCGTCCGGTCGGGGAAGCGCCCGGCCGTCCTGCGGAGGGCTTCCGCAATGGTGATCTTTTCCGGCTCGATCGCCGGCGGGACACCCGGTGCATAGGATTTGTGCCAGATTCTCTCGAAACCCATCGCTGCCCTCCTTATGATCATTTCAGATTTGTAAAACGGTTTCCGGTTACCTCCTGACAATTTTAAGAAGAGTTCGTGTGCGGCGCTGTTGCGCCACATTGCGGCAATCTGGCTTTGGCCCCGAAGGGCGCGGCGCCGAAGCGGAGAGAGGTATTCAGCGGATGAAAGCGATGGATTTCAAATGAATCGGCTTTCGGAAACCATACAGATAAACGGGCAATATGGCAAACGAAAAATCGATATTTTCCTCTATGGGCGGAAGACTGATACTGAAGCTGCCCGATATCCCTGCAACCCGGAAAGGAGAAACTTCTGCGATGTAGCGATCAGGCCGAAAATATCTGTTTACAAAACAATACCAAAATGTATTATAATGTAAACCGTTTATGGTGGTGACGATCGAATTTTCCCACCTTGCCGTCCGCCTTTTCACCGGTTTCGAGACCCGGGGCGGCTTCAACCTGGCCCTTCCGGAGAAGGCCCTGCTCGATATGATCTATCTGCACAAGGCGATCCCCTTCCGGGACGAACTGAATCTCGCGCTTCTGGACCGACGGAGGCTGGATCTGCTGGCGAAAAACTTTCCCGGACTCACGAGAAAGCTGGTCCGGGAACTGATTTCCCCTAATAATGATGGGTCTGCAACGGTTGCATAGAAGCTACACTACGAGAAGATGTTTTGGACAACAGGAAAAGGAGAGACGTAATGGGAGACAAGGGCGGCAAGAAAGATAAGGAAAAGGGTCAGAAACGGAATGCCGAAAAACAGAAGCAAAAGTCGGAAGATAAGCGTGATAAGCAGCCAAAAAGAAAG
>JAPLJW010000140.1 GCA_026388365.1 Deltaproteobacteria bacterium
GAACGAACTTCGGGATCTCGCGAAACGGATCGAAAACTTCCTCGTCTTCGAGATGAGCACCGGTCAGATGGTGGAAGACGTGCGTCTCGCCCTCCAGGGGCGCGCCCGAATTGGTTTCCACGGGCGCCCCGGCGGCGTGGTGCCGACCCCCGTGGAACTGGCCAACGTCGTCATGCGCCAGTATGACCGCAAAGAAGGGATCATCGATCCCATTACGTAGTCTTGCCGGTTCGCCATTCCGGTCAGACGGCAATAACTTGAAATAGCAAGGGATTTTAATGAAGAAGAAGGTTTTTGGCAGACCCAAGAGCATGAAAAAGAACATCTTTCACTACTGTGCGGGATGCGGTCACAGCATCGCCCACCGGCTGATCGCCGAGGTGATCGATGAGCTGGACATCCGCGGCATCACCATCGGCATTCCGCCGGCGGGATGCGCTGTTCTGGCCTACAACTATTTCGATGTCTACATGATCGAGGCCCAGCACGGCCGGGGACCGGCGACGGCGACCGGAATCAAGCGGGCGCTTCCGGACCGCGTCGTCTTTTCCTACCAGGGAGACGGCGACCTTGCCGCCATCGGCATCGCGGAGAGTTTCCACGCGGCCAACCGGGGGGCAAACATCACCGTCATCTTCATCAACAACGCCGTTTACGGCATGACCGGCGGGCAGATGGCCCCTACCTCGATGCTGGGACAGAAGACGACGACCTCGTCGACCGGAAGAAAACCGCTTCTGGACGGTCACCCCGTCCGGGTCTCCGAGCTCTTTTCGCAGCTTCCGGGGACGGCCTACATCGAACGGTGCACGGTCAATTCGCCGGCGGCCATCCTCAAGGCAAAAAAATCGATCCGCAAGGCATTCCAGTACCAGATCGACGGTCAGGGTTTTTCGCTCGTCGAGATCCTTTCTCCCTGCCCCACCAACTGGAAGATGACGGCAATCGAATCCTGCCGGTGGATCGACGAGGTGATGAGCAAGGAGTTTCCCCTTGGCGTCCTGAAGGACGTCCCGGCGGCAGAACAGAAGAAGGGGGATGAAAAGCCATGATGGTCAAAACCATATTCGCCGGCTTCGGCGGGCAGGGGGTGCTCATGATGGGCTACGCCCTGGCCCACGGCGCGATGAGCGCCGGTTATAACGTCACCTTTCTGCCTGCTTACGGCGCAGAGGTCCGGGGGGGAACCGCCAACTGCACCGTCGCCGTATCGGATGACGAGATTGCCTCGCCCATCGCCTCGGAGCCGGACAACGTCGTCGTTCTGAACACCCCTTCGCTCTCCTCGTTTCAGAACCGTGTCGCCGCCGGCGGCTCGCTGTTTTTGAATTCCTCGATCATCGCCGTCGAATCTTCGCGCCACGATGTCCGGATCTTCAAGATCCCCTCCTCGGAAATGGCGGAAAAGCTGGGAAATTCAAGAACGGCCAACACGGTGATGATGGGCGCTTTCCTGAAAATGACCGGCCTGGTGTCGTCCGACATTTTCTTAAGCAGCATGGAAACGGTCATGGGAAGCAAAAAGAAATCAGTCATCGAGCTCAACCACAAGGCCTTTGCGGCCGGGTATGAATTTCTGAAATAACCGGATCAGGTTGCGGCAACGATCCTGTTTTAAGGAGTCCGTCGAACATGGCAGTCAAACAAATCTCCGTCACCCTGGGCAACGTCCCGGGAACCCTTTCCCGGCTGACGAACATCCTCGACAAGGAGGACATCACGGCCAAGGCCCTGCTCGCCGCCAGCGCCGCGGAAAACAGCACGGTGCGGATGGTGGTCAACGACCCGGAAAGGGCGGCGGCGATCCTGGAGAGCTTCCGTTTCAATTACGAGGTTACACCGGTCCTCGCCGCCGAAGTGCCGCTTCATCCCGGCGGGATGAACGCCATCCTCAATCCCCTCAACAAGGCGGAGATCAACATCCTCTACCTCTATACCACGATCAACCGCATCGGAAAGGAGACGATCGTCATCCTCGGTGTGGACAAGCTCGACGAGGCGCGGGAGGTCCTCCGGCGGAACTGGATCCACCTGATCGAGGATGAGATCTATTCCCTCTAAGGAATGGACGCCGGCGGCCCCGGGTCCTTTACAGAAATGATCATTTCACCAGAGAAAGATTCGGCGCTCCGGGAACGGATGGAACTCCTCGGCGTCCGGGAGGAGGAGCTCCGCGAAACCTTCATCCGTTCCTCCGGTCCCGGGGGTCAGAAAATCAACAAGACCTCCTCGTGCGTCTTTCTCGTCCATCTGCCGACGGGTCTCTCCGTAAAATGCCAGCAGGAGCGTTCCCAGGCGTTGAACCGCTTTCTCGCCCGCCGCCTTCTCCTCGACCGGATCGAGCGGCTCCGGACGGGCCTCGTCAGCGCCGAGAGGATGCGGGTCGAAAAGATCAGACGGCAGAAAAGGCGTCGTTCGCGGCGGGCCCAGGAGAAGACCTTGGAGGCAAAGCACCTCCAGTCCGAAAAGAAATCCCTACGAACCCGGGTCGGCCCGGAGGAGTAGCGATCCCCAAAACCGCCCGGATATCCAGCATCGTCGACTCGGCGCGAACATCATCAACGGGAAGCCAACCGCCTTCTGTTTTTTGGGTTCATATGGATGCCGCTTTACAAAAGCACCTTGCAGTTGATGTTCAGGGCCTTTCCCTGGCGCTTCGCCATTTCCTTGCCACCGGGACGCTCGCCGTTCTCCATGATGGAAATATGGCGTTGCGGGATGCCGATCCTGTCCTACCATCATTTGGATCCCTTCCGGCCGTTCACACGCTCTTTCAATTCCTTCCCCGCCTTGAAATGGGGCAACTTCTTCGATCCGACCTGGACACGCCGGCCGGTCTTCGGGTTTTTTCCCAGGTAGGGAGAATAATCGCGGACCGTGAAGCTGCCAAACCCCCGGATCTCAACCCGTCCCCCCTCCCGGAGGGCGTTCGTAAATCCGTCGAACACCCCATTGATAATGTCAAACGCATCTTTCCCGCTGAGTTGTTCCTTTTCGGACAGTTGTGCCATCAAATCGGATTTCTTCATAATGGTCTGCTCCTACAGTTCTTTCGGCATGAACACCCACAACAGGACGTAGACGAGCAATCCCGTGCCGAAGCAAAAAAAGAGTAATGAAAATATCACCCTCCAGGTCCAGGAGGGGACCGGGGTATGCTTCCCCAGCCCTCCGCAGACACCCCCGATCCACCGGTCATCCTTCGCTTTGGATAACGTCCGCAACCAGTTCTGCCCGGCCATATCCCCTCCTTTTTACGATCCGTCGCAATGTTCCCGGAGCCGCCCGTCATGACGGCGCATGGCTTCATGTCCTATTCCGGTCGAAGATCCGGATTCCCTTTTATACGTAAAGATTCGCCCCTGCAAACTATTTTCATGCCTCCCCGAGATTTTCGAAGGGAAAAGCCGCGGAGAAATTTCGGCGAAGGAATACCGCGTGGCCGGGCGGCAAGCGGACTCCTCCCGCCGGCGCTTAAAAAGTGATGGAATTTTGTATGAAAAAATGGTATCATAATCCTTACGTTCTTGATCGAACGTGATTCGACTGGGGAGGAACCATTAATGAACGCTTTCTTCGGCAAGAGGACCATCGTCCTGCTCGTCTTTCTGATGCTGCTCATGCTCGGCCCCTACGGCGACAGCCGCGTCTCTGCCATCGACCGCAGCACATACAAGAGCCTCAAGACCTTCAGCGAAGTTCTGGACATGGTGGAGAAGAACTATGTGGAGCCGGTGGAGACGGACAAACTCCTGCAGGGGGCAATCAACGGGATGATCAAATCCCTCGATCCCCACAGCAGCTTCATGACGGCGGAGATGTACAAGGAGCTGGAGGTGGACACCCGCGGGACCTTTGGCGGAATCGGGATTGAGATCACGATCCTCAAGGATGTGCTCACCGTCGTTTCTCCGATCGAGGACACCCCCGCCTACAATGCCGGGGTCAAGTCGGGCGACCAGATCATCAAGATCGACGGCAAGTCGACCAAGGACATTACCATCATGGATGCCGTCAAACAGCTCCGGGGACCCAAGGACACAAAGGTGACCATCACAATCCTGCGCGAGGGGTTGGCCAAACCGAAAGAGTTCGAGATCACCCGCAGCACCATCAACATCCGGAGCATCAAGTCGAAGGTCTATGACGACCACATCGGCTATATCCGGATCTCGTCCTTTCAGGAACGGACGGGCGACGACCTGAAAAAGGCCCTCCGGGAGATCGAGGCGAAGGCACGTCCCCTGATGGGGATCGTCCTGGACATGAGGAACAATCCCGGGGGACTGCTCAACCAGTCCGTGGAGGTGTCGGACGCCTTCCTGAAGTCGGGGATCATCGTCTCCACGCGAGGTCGGTCCAAGAGCATGGAGAGCAAGGCCGAAGCGAAGGACGATGGGGATGAGCCGACCTGCCCGATGGTCGTGCTGGTCAATGAAGGAACGGCCAGCGCCGCGGAAATCGTCTCCGGCGCCCTGCAGGATAACGGGCGGGTGGTGATCCTCGGAACCCAGACCTTCGGCAAGGGCTCCGTGCAGACGGTCATCCCCCTGGAAGATGGCGCAGCCCTGAAACTGACGACAGCCAAATACTATACCCCCAAGGGTCGCTCCATCCAGGCGGAGGGGATCACACCCGACATCGTTGTGAAACTGATCCGGCCGCCGGAAGAAAAAGCGGAAGAAAAGACAAATGCCCCGAACCACATGCTCCGGGAGAAGGACCTGAAAGGCCATATCAAATCACCGACGGAGAACGATGTCAAAGTGGACGATGCGAAGAAGGAGACGGACAATCTGGACCAAGACAACCAGTTGAAGAATGCGATCGACATCCTCAAGAGCTGGGATATTCTAAAAAAGAACATGAAGGGGTGAACGGCGCCGGAAAAAGGGGAATGAAACAGGTTTTTAGCAGGGTGTTGGAAAACATCCGGATGGGGAGGGGCCTGGCTGTTGAAAAACGCCCAGATGCAAGGCGCGCAAAAACCGAAGAGCGAGGCGTATATGGAAATACGTCGAGCACGCCTGCCTCGGCGAAAGCCGGGGAGGTTTGCAGCGCAACGCAGCAGATGAGCGTTTTTCAACAGCCTGTTAGAGAGACGTGAAACGATTTCCAATCTTGGCGGTGATCATTGCCGCCGCCCTTATCGCGGCGGTTGTCCTTTTTCTGGAAAGGGTTGAACAGCGGCCGGATGGTTCAGGCGCCCGGAGAGGTTTCGGCAAGGAAACGCTGAAAAAGGCGTCCACGAGGAAACCGCCGAGACCGGGGCTGGAACCGGCGCTGCCGGGAACCGCGTACAGGGGTCGTTCGGTCGCCATCATCATCGACGACATCGGCTTCGATCTGCGGATCGTTGAGAAACTGTCCGAGATCCCGGCTCCCATCGCATTCGCCGTTCTCCCTTATACCCCCCATGCCGTGGAGGCGGCCAAACTTTTCCACGCGGCCGGAAAGGAGATCCTCCTCCACCTGCCGATGGAACCACACGCCTACCCCGGGGGATCACCGGGCGCAGGGGCGCTGATGGCCGATATGGACGCGGGAGAAATCCGGAGACAGCTCCGCGAGGATCTGGCGGCGGTCCCTTTCGTTTCGGGGGTGAACAACCATATGGGTTCGCGCTTCATGGAGGACGAGGCGCGGCTCGCCATCGTCATGGAGGAGCTGCGGGTCAAGGATCTTTTTTTCGTGGACAGCAGGACCACCGCCGATTCGCGGGGAAGGGAGTCGGCCGGACGGGCGCGCGTCCGGTTCGCCGCAAGGGACGTCTTTATCGACGATGCTCCGGGGTATGCCGCCGCCCTGGAAAATCTGACCGGCGCACTCCGGCAGGGACAAAGAAACGGCGCACCGGTTTTGATGATCGGCCATCCCCATATGGAAACGGTGCGGGCGATCCTTGATGTCCTGCCATTCTGGCAGAAGGAAGGCGTCAAGGTGATCCCCGTCTCAGCCTGTCTTCGAATCTCCGGTGGCGCGGGAAAGCAGGGTCCGTTCGTAATAAACAGGCAGAACGATGAATCTGCATCCGAAAGGAAAACGTTAAATGAGCCGGATATTGCTCCGTAAGACAGGTTGGGCTTTTTTCGTGATTCTGGTCCTTTCCGGGTGCGCCATGCCGCACCTTCGCCGCCGGCTGTGGCGCATTCACCGTCCGGCGCGGGCTATCATTACAGCCTCAGCATCCTCCATGCCCTCAATGAAAACATGGATGCAGCAACCCTGGAAATGGAAGAGGCTCTTCGCATCGATCCCGATTCCCCTTACCTGGCAAAGGAACTCGCATCGATCTACACGGAAAAGGGAGATACGGAGAAGGCCTTTGCGATCTGCAAGAAGACCCTGGAGGGGCATCCGGACGACAGCGACACCCGCCTCCTTCTGGGCGGTCTCTATCTGAACCGGAAGGACTACCCCGCCGCTGCCGGGGAATACCGGCGGGTCATTGAACTGGAGCCGGCGAACACCGCCGCCCGCTTCTACCTCGGAACGAGCCTCGCCGAAATGAAACAATTCGACGCGGCGGCCGACGCGTTCCAGGAACTCCTCAAGATCGATTCCGACCACTTCATGGGGAATTATTACCTGGCCAGGATTCTTTCCGAGATGAAACGATACGATGAGGCGGAGGCGGGATTCAGAAAGACCCTGGCGCTCCGTCCCCAGTTCGAAGCGGCCGTGATCGACCTCGCTGTCCTTTATGAACGGAAGCAGATGATCCCTCAGGCGGTTGAGGTCTATCGGAATTTCATCGCTCTCTTCCCCGTGCGACTTCAGGCGCGGATCAAGTTGGGAGAACTTTACCTCCAAGAACAACGCTACGACGAGGCGGAAATCGAATTTCAGGAGGTCCTGAAGTTAAACGGCAATAACCGGGATGTGCGGATGACCCTTGCTCTCATCTATCTCGAAAGGGGCCGGCATGAGAAGGCCGTCGAGATGCTGGCCACCCTGATACGAGAATATCCGAAAGAATACAATATCATGTACCTGCTCGGCACGACCTATGAGGAGATCAAGGATGACGAAAAGGCTCTGGCAACCCTGCGGAACATACCCGCCTCATCGGAACATTTCAGCAGCGCCCAGATCCGCATCGGGATGATTCTGAAAAAACAGCAGCGGACGACCGAAGCCGTTGATTCCCTTCTCCAGGCGCTCGGAAAAAAGAAAGATGCCCCAGGCCTCTACGCATTCCTTGCATCCCTCTATGAAGAAGAGAAAAAATATTCCGCCGCGGAAGAGCTCATCCAGGAAGGGCTGAGGACCAATCCCGATAGCGTTGATCTCCACTTCAGCTTCGGGATTCTCTTGGAAAAGACCGACCGATTCGATGAGAGCATTCAGGCGATGAAAACGGTTCTGAAGCTCGAACCGGATCACGCGGAGGCGCTCAATTTCATCGGCTATATGTATGCGGACCGGGGAATCCATCTCGACGAGGCGGAGAAGCTGATCCGAAAGGCCCTCCAGTTGAAACCGGGAAACGGCTACATGCTCGACTCTCTGGGCTGGGTCTTTTTCCGGAATAACAGAATGGAGGAGGCGATCCAGTATCTGAAAGAGGCGTCGGAAGCTCTGCCGGAAGACGCGACGATCCTCGAACACCTCGGGGATGCCTATGCCCGGACCGGCCGGCTCCGGGAAGCCGCCGGCGCTTACGAGAAGGCAATCCTGCTGAATCCCGGCCATAACGTCCTGAAGAAAAAGCGTGATGATCTTGACCGGACGAAAACCCCCTGATCCCGTTCTCCGTCGGATCGCAATGCCCTTGAAGCCATGAATCAACTGACAGCAAACGCTCGCGGTCTTCTGCATCGCGGTCTGCCGCTGTTCTGGATTGCGGCTCTCGTCCTCTCCGGCTGCGCCGGATACAAACCCTCCGTACCCATCACATTCTATGATTCACCCGAGGCCGCCCTTCGGGCGCTTGCAGCGACCTCCCCTGGCGCGCAGGCGTTCACGGCCACGACCCGGATCACCATTAACCGCAATGGCGAACGCTACCCATTGAAGGCCGCGGTGATGATGCAAAGGCCGGCCTTGCTCCGTGTGGAATCCATCCCCCTCATGGGTCCCCCGGATTTCTACCTTTCGGTCGCCGAAGGCGAACTCCGCGTCTATCTTCCCGGAAAGGGCGCTTTCTACAAGGGCCGCGCCACCCCGAGGAATATTTCGCGCTTCTTGTCCGTTTCCATGTCCGCCGCCGATACGGTCTCTCTTTTGATGGGCGTTCCTCCGGAGGGCGCAGAGGAGATGCAATCGCTGGGCGGGGATCGGGAAGAAGGGCTTTACCGCGTCGATCAGTACAAATCGGGAAGAAGGCTGCGCTCCCTGTGGATCGATCCGGCGGGCGGCCGACTCATCCGATTCCGGAGGTTCATGGAAGAGGGAACGGTTCTTTATACGGCTGATTTCGCGGACCATGCCCGCATCGGGGAGGGTTTCCTGCCGCAGCAAGTGACGATCCGGGGAGAGGAAACGGCCGTTCTGACCATACGCCACGCGGATCTCCGGCAGTTTACAGCCGATCGGGAATCCTTTCCCCTGCCGGTCCCGGAGGGGATCACTCCGATTCTCCTCGATCCATAACAGACGTCAGGATTACTTAATCTCGAGGAGCTTCGCCCGGGCGATCCGGGCCTGACTTGTGTTGGGATAATCTTTGGTAACCTGCTGCAGGAGAAGCTTTCCGCTTGCCTTGTCCCCCAGTTTCAGGAAGGAAAGACCCTGCTTGAGAAGGGCGTAGGGAACCTTGTTCCCCTCCGGAAAGTTCTTGGTTACCTTTTCGTACTCGACGATGGCCTTTTCGTATTTCTTCTCGAAATAGTAGCACTCGCCGACCCAGAATTGGGCGTTGTCGGAAAATTCGGTGTCGGGATACTGTTTGAGGAAGTTTTCAAAGGCCTCTTTCGACTTCTCGTACTTCGCCTCCTTGAAGAGTTCATAGGCCGCTGCATAGAGGGATTCCTTGTCCGTTCTGCCTTTGCCGGCCGCTTCCTTCGCCGGCGCTGCCGCCGGCTGTTTAACGGCCTTCTCCGCCGGCGCTGCCGCCGGTTCCTCATTCTTGCCGATCCCAAGAAAATTTTCGATGAAGTTGATTTTGAATGAGAGGTTATCCAGCTTCTCCCGGAGCGCCTTCTCCTCTTCCTCCCGCTTGCCCGTCTTGGAGGACGCGGAAGAGAGGTCCTTCCGGAGACCATCGGCCGTCCCCCGGATCTGCTGGAGCTGCTCCCGGATATCGGTCATTTCAGCGCGCCCCTCCGCCTGACTGCCCCTCAGCAGTTGGATGGCCTCACGGCTCTTTGCGATCTCATTGCGGAGACCCGCGATCTCCTCCCGTAGCGGCGCCCATCCCTGCTCCACAGAGGCGATCTTTTCGTTTGTCACCTGGATCTGCCGGTTCAGGTCAGAGCGCACCCTGCGCAGATCATCCGTCGTGGCGCACCCCGACACAGACAGGAACGCGATGATGAACAGGGTGCATAGATACCTTCGCAAGATTCTTTCCTCCGCAACCATTTTGATCAGCAAACACCAGAATCCTGTGAGCCCTGCCCTGAAGCGGGACTCACAGGACCATTCCGTCCTCCCGGAACGGCCGGATAAACAGCGCCCCACTACACACAGACCTGCTTCCGCGGGCAGGATCTCCCCCGTCGTTCCTGCCACCGTGCGCCTGCGGTGGGCCTTTGACAGAGCCGTTCCCCTTGATTTGACCCAAACAACTTTATTTTACCGGCGGGAAAATAACAAAATGAGCCCTTCTGTTTTTCGCCCAGGCCGCCTCGTCATGTCCCTTATCCATCGGCATCTCCTTGCCGTAGCTGATCGTCTTGATCCTATCCTTCTCGATCCCGAGTTCAAAAAGGTATTTCGCGGCTTCCGTCGCCCGCTTCTCACCCAGCGCCAGGTTGTATTCGGCGGTACCCCGTTCGTCGCAGTGCCCTTCGACCACGAGTTTATAATCCCGGTACTTCAGATACGCCGGTGCACCCTTTTTCAAAATCTCCTGCGCCTCGGGCTTCAGGTTGTACTTGTCGTAATCGAAGTTGATATCCGCAATCTGCAGCTCTTTCAGGATCGCGGCGGCCTTTGTCCCCGCTTCTTTCTTCGCCTGGTCGGCCTCGTCCTTGGCCGCCTTTGCCGCTGCTTCCTTCTCTGCCTGCTCCCGGAGGGCCTGTTCACGCAGGGCTCTCTCCCGGGCCGCCGAATCATCCTGCGCAGCCGCAGCCGTAGCTTCCGCCGACTGCTGGGAAACCGCTTTCTGATCCTGGGTGACCACGGCCCCTTCCTTCAGCGTCGCCTTCTTGGCACAACCGGTCAGAAATGTAACGGAGAGACATAAAACGATGGCGATCAGCCCAACCCCTACCCAATTCCTTCTCATCATAGTTCTCCTTTCTTGAATCGATAACGTTTCCGTGGTTCAATAAATTCTATTGAAGAGGATAAACCACTACTGACGGTAAAAATCAACCTGAAAATGAAAATTATTTTTATTTGTGCCCTGAATGCAACCGTTTAGAATTATCCTTCCAACCCAACAGCGTCAACGCAAATGGGGAGACCAGCATGGGCTCTGGCAACCGTCGTTTCCCTCGTACAGCACCCTCACATTCTGTCCGCCCACATTCATGATCTCAATCCTGTGGCGACCGTAACTCCGGACGCTGTAGGCCAGATACCGCCCGTCCGGCGACCACGAGGGGGATTCATGGTCTAACCCATCAAAAGTCAACTGCTGGGGGTCGCCCCCTTCCGGGTCGATGATGAAGATCTGAAAGCGGCCGTTCACGGACCCCTCATAGGCGATCTTTTTCCCCTTCGGCGACCAGGCGGGTGAGGTGTTGTAATTGCCCTGCTGGGTCAACCGCCGAACATTGCCGCCGTCTGCATCCATGATGTAGACCTGCGGCGAGCCGTTGCGGTTGGAGACAAAGGCGATCCGCCGTTCGTCCGGGGAGCGGACAGGGGAAACATCGATGGCAAAATCCCGGGTCAGACGCTGGAGGAGGAGGCTGCCCACGTTCATGTCGTAGATCTCCTGGTTCCCATCCCGGCTCAGGGTCACCAGCAGCCTGGCGCCGTCCCGGGACCAGGAGCCGGGCAGGTTCAGCCCCGGATAGAAAGAGATCTTCCGCGTTGATCCGTTCCCCAGATCCCGGAGATAAATATCCGGATTGCCGTCCCGGTAGGAGGTGAATGCCAGAAACCGGCCGTCGGGGGACCAGCGCGGGGCGAGGGTCAGCGCATTGTAGTTCGTGATCCGGCGAAGATCGGACCCGTCGAAGTTGATCGTACAGATGTCCGCCGGGGCGTCGCCCTTCCGGACAAAGGCAATCCGCGTGTCGAATAGGCCCGCCTCGCCGGTCAGGACCAAAAGAATCTCATTGACGAACTGCATGACCATCCGGTTGCGGTCCTCGGTTTTTCCGGTATATCTTTTTCCGACGACGAGTTCCCCCCGCAACACGTCAAACAGGCGAAACTCGGTGATCAGCTCGCGCCCGTCCGTCTGAAATCCCCCCTTGACCAGATATTCGGCCCCGATCACCGTCCAATCTTCGAAACGGATCCCCTCCGCCGTGATCCCCGCCTGTTTCGGATCCTCCAGAAAGGCCTTCCGGTCCAGGACGTTGAAATAGCCCGTGATCGTCAGGTCCCGGGAGAGGGTGTCGGAAAACCAGGCAGGCAGATCACCCTGGTCCGCGACGGGCCTGAGGGGTTTAAAATCGGTGACGGCGATGGGAAATTTCTGGAAAGAGGGGGAATCGATGTCTATGTAAACCTTACCGTAGGCCGGACCGGAGGAGAACAACAGGATCAGGAGCAGAATCAACGGATGTTTCAGATTGCACATTCAGACTTTCCTTTCAAAGAAGGCCTTCAGGACCTCAATTCAGACGAGTGAAACCGGATCCCCACATCGAGACTGCCTTCGCTGATCCACGCCGGCAGCGGCGGAAAGGGGATAGCCTTCCGGATCGCCTTCAGGGCGGACTCATC
>JAPLJW010000019.1 GCA_026388365.1 Deltaproteobacteria bacterium
CGTAACGGGGGATGAAATTCCGGATCCAAACATTCTCGGCCTCCGGGCGATCCTTAACGGTCAGGTCATGCAGAATTCCAACACCTCCGACATGATTTTTGATGTGCAGTCGCTGATCAGCGATTTGAGCCGATCTTTTACGCTGCTTCCGGGAACGGTTATCCTGACCGGAACGCCGGAGGGGGTCGGTTTTACACGGAAACCACCCGTTTTCCTCAGGGAAGGGGACGCGATTACCATCGAAATCGAGGGAATCGGAAGTCTCACCAATAGGGTCGGAAGGGAATCACGTGAATGATGGAATTTTCGGGCTCCCGATTCATAAATAATTCTGTTGAGCGTTGTTTTAAAACACTCCGGTATGGGGGCGATAAACGGGCATGGCGCATTGACAAAATCCATTTGACGTTTATATTACGCCCAGTCGAATGAACCTACCCCGCAGCAAGCTGCGGGGTATCGAAGACATAATCGAAGACATAAAGGGACGAAGCAAGCTTCAGGGGATATAACCCGAAGAGAGTCATTCAAGAATCGTAAGGCACGGCGCGACAGAAGGTGGGCCGGTCCTGAGAGTGGAAAGGAAGGGAAATCGAAGCGCCGCGAGGGGCTTTTTTTTGATAATACCAAATTATGAACACCCGCGTTCAGAAAAACAGCAGCGATCCATCAGGAGGCAGACAATGAAAACGGAAAACAAGGGCCGAAAAACCTTCATCATGTTTCTCTTGGCATTTCTGATTGGGTTTTTCGTCGTTTCAGTCGTTGAGGTGCTTCGCTCCTCCTTTGCACCGTCGGGACCCGGGCCCGATGTCCAGGTGGCGTCGGCCGTTTCAACCGCCGATGTCGTGCGCGCGCCCTTCTCCTTTGCGGATCTGGCCGAAAAGCTCAAACCCTCCGTCGTGAACATCAGCACAACCAAAACGGTGCGGAGCGGCGGATTTCGCTCCCCCTTCGGCCAGGGGTCACCTTTTGATCGTAATTTCGGCGGGGATGATTTCTTTGAACGGTTTTTCGGAGACATGCCCCAGCGTCAGTTCAAACAGAAGAGCCTTGGCTCCGGGTTCATCATCAGCCATGACGGCTATATCTTCACAAACAATCACGTCGTAGAGCAGGCCGATAAAATCCTGGTGAAGCTCTCCGACGGCAAGGAATACGAGGCGAAGGTCATCGGCAAGGACGCCAAGACCGACATCGCCCTGATCAAGATCAAACCGAACGACAGCCTGCCGGTCGCGGAAACGGGCGACTCGGAGAAGCTCAGGGTGGGCGACTGGGTTCTGGCCATCGGGAACCCCTTCGGCCTGGAACAGACCGTCACCGCCGGGATCGTCAGTGCAAAGGGCCGCGTAATCGGCGCGGGGCCGTATGACAATTTCATCCAGACCGACGCCTCCATTAACCCGGGAAACAGCGGGGGTCCGCTTTTTAACATGGAAGGCAAGGTGGTCGGCATCAACACGGCAATCGTTGCACAGGGGCAGGGAATTGGATTCGCCATCCCAATCAGCATGGCCAAAAACATTCTGCCTGACCTGAAGGCCAAGGGGAAGGTGACGCGGGGATGGCTGGGGGTTTCCGTTCAGGACATCAGTGAGGATATCGCCAAGAGCATGAAACTCAAAGACAAGAGCGGCGCCCTGATTTCGGATGTCTTCAAAGGGGATCCCGCCGACAAGGCGGGGCTCAAATCGGGGGATATTGTGACCGAGATCAACGGCAAGCCGGTCAAGGACATGCATGAACTGCTGATGATGATCGCAGGATTCCGCATCGGCGAGACGATCAAGGTTAAGATCCTCCGTGACGGCCAGGAAAAGGTCCTCCCCATCACGATCGCGGAAAGAACGGAAAAATCGGAGATGGCATCCGCTCAGCAGTCCGGCGAGGCGTTTGGCATGACGGTCCAGGAAATCACACCGGAAATCGCCCAGCACCTCGGGCTTACCGTCAAAAAGGGACTCATTGTCGTCGATGTCCAGGAAGGAACGGCCGCCGAGGAGGTGGGAATCCAGCCGCAGGACATTATCCTTCAGGTCAACAAGGTCAAGGTCACAACCATGAAGGAGTATCAGAAGGAAATCGCAAAGGCGGGGGAAAAGGGCAGCATTCTTCTTCTGATCAAGCGGGGAAAGGCGACCTTCTTCGTGCCTCTGATGAAATGACGAAACAGGGGAAAGCCGGATGGGCCGCCGAGAAGAACTGCTGAAGATGTATGAACTGTTGAATGGGTATTTCGGTGATCTTCACTGGTGGCCCGCCGACGACCCCTTCGAGGTCATGGTCGGGGCGATCCTGACCCAGAATACCGCCTGGACAAACGTCGAAAAGGCGATTCAAGCGCTGCGGAGGAGCCGGCTTCTCACTCCCGCGGCGCTTTTCTCTATACCGGAAGATGAACTGGCCCGGATCATCCGACCGTCCGGTTATTATCATCTTAAAGCGGCAAGGCTGAAGACCTTTGTCCGGTTTATGATGATGGAATATTCCGGAAATGTCGAATCCATGAAGGTCGCGGACCTTTCGCGGCTCCGCGATAAACTTCTCGGCGTAAAAGGCATTGGACCGGAAACCGCCGACAGCATCCTCCTTTACGCCTGTCAGAAGCCCGTCTTCATCAGTGATGCCTACACCAGGCGGATCCTGCTCCGCCACGGTATGATCGGAAATGACGCCGACTATCACTCGAGCCAGGCGCTGTTCATGGATCATCTGCAACCGGATGTCGATCTCTTCAACCGGTATCACGCCCTGCTCGTAAATACCGGCAAAACCTTCTGCCGGAGGACGGCGGAATGCGCGGCTTGTCCGCTTGCAATATTGCAGGCAGTATAATAGAAGACGGCTTCGTAAAAAGTCCGGATGCTGCGTTGCGCTTCATCCCTCGTCATTGCGGCGTACGGAAAAGTACGCCTCATTCCTCAGGATTCGCGTGCCTTGCCTGCGGCCTTTTTACGAAGCCGTCCCATTTTCGCGACTTATAATATTTTGTACGGGGTCGTCATAGAAGGCCCCCTAAGAAGAAGGGTAAAACAGCCTTGCATCTCAAAGACTACGCCGCCGCCATCCACCTGCACTCCGCCTATTCCTTTGACGGGCGCACACCGATTACCGCAATTCTCGACGCGGCAAGACAAGGCGGCATCGACATCCTCATGCTTACGGACCACTCGACGCTCCGTGCCCGCGAGGACGGATTCGAAGGATGGCATGACGGCATTCTCCTGATCGTCGGCGAGGAGATCGCGCCGCGCTTCAACCACTACCTGGCCTTGGGTCATCGTCAGGCGATCGCCTGCGCGGAAAAGGAGCCTGATCTCCCCCCGCAAACTTACATCGACCGCGTGCGGGACGGAGGAGGGATGGGTTTCATCGCCCATCCGGACCACGCGGGAACCCCGTTGTTTCACGTGAAACATTACCCCTGGACCGACTGGTCCGTCACCGGCTACACGGGCATGGGCATCTGGGATTTCATGACGGATTGGCAGAACAGCCTTTCCTGCCGTATTCGGGCCGTCCTGAGCTACGCCTTTCCCGCCCTCTTTCTCTACGGTCCCTCTCCGGCCACCCTCGAACGCTGGGACCGTCTCACGCAGGAGCGCCGCGTGGTCGGCATCGGCGAGCTGGACAACCACGACAGCCTGCGTCGTCGCTGGGGAATTTCCATCCCCGTATTTCCCTTTTTCCGGGTTTTCGGCCTCATCCGGACGCACATTCTCCTCGAAGAGCCTCTCTCCGGAGACGGCCGGGCGGACATCGCTGCGATTCTGGCCGCATTGAGCAGGGGCCGCGTCTACGTTTCCTTCGACCATTTTCGACCGGCTCATGGGTTCTCTCTCATCCTGGCCGAAGAGGACAGAACGGTCACGATGGGGGATGAATTCATGCTCCACCGCTCCGCGGAGCTCCGGGCTTTGTTTCCGCACCGGGCGCGGATTCGTCTGATCCGGAGCGGAAAACTATTTCGTCAGTACACCGCAAAGGAACTCTGCGTGACCCTGCACGAACCGGGCGTTTACCGTGTCGAAGCCGACCTGATGGCCTTCGGCCGGTATCGCCCCTGGATATTTTCCAATCCAATTTACGTAACCCGTCCATAAGGACGAAAATTCGGGAAGGAGAAAGAAATTACATGGCAGATTTGATGAAGGAGGGATCTGTTAACCCCGTTAAGATCCAGGACAACACATTCCGTGATGGCCATCAGTCCATCTATGCGACGCGGATGCGCACGGAGGACATGCTTCCCATCGCTGAGCAGATGGATGAGATGGGCTTCTGGGCGATGGAAGTCTGGGGTGGCGCAACCTTTGACACGATGCACCGCTTCCTCGGTGAAGATCCCTGGGAAAGACCGAAAATCCTGAAGAAATACATCCGAAAGACCCCGTTCACGATGCTGCTTCGCGGGCAGAACCTGGTCGGCTACCGCAACTATCCAGACGACGTGGTCCGCGCATTCGTCGACAAATCATGCGAGGTCGGCATCGACATCTTCCGCGTCTTCGATGCCCTGAACGACATCCGGAATTTCGAAACCTGCGTGGAGCGGATCAAGGCGAACGGCAAGCACTTTGAAGGGGTGATCTGCTATTCCCTGACGCAGCCCCATCTTGGCGGCGACGTCTTTAACATGGAATACTACCTCAAAATGGCCAGAGCACTGGAGGCTATGGGCGCCGACAGCATCTGCATCAAGGACATGGCCGGGATCGTATCCCCTTACGACATTTATGACCTGGTCACCGAATTGAAGAAAATCACCAGGATTCCCCTGCACCTCCATACCCACTACACCAGCGGCATGGCCTCCATGTCCTACCTCAAGGCGATCGAAGCCTGCATCGACATCGTGGACACCTGCCTCGCCCCCTATGCCCTTCGGACCTCGATGCCTGCCGTTGAACCGCTCGTCGTCACCCTCCAGGGGACGAAACGGGATACGGGTCTGGATGCCGCAAATTGATCCAGTTGGGCGAGCATCTCGAGAAGATCGCCCCCAAATACCAGAAAAATCTGGCGACAAACAAACTCTCCCTGATCGACGCGGCTGTTCTGGCCCACCAGATTCCCGGCGGGATGATCTCGAACCTGGTCAGCCAGCTTAAAGAGATGAACGCCCTGGATCGTCTGAATGAGGTGTATGCCGAAATCCCGCGGACGAGGAAGGATGCGGGAACGCCCCCCCTGGTCACCCCGACCTCCCAGATCGTCGGCGTACAGGCGGTGATGAATGTGGTCGCAGGCCGGTACAAGATGGTCAACAACCAGTTTGCCGACCTGGTCTACGGGCTCTATGGGAAGACCCCGACCCCCATCGATCCCGAGGTGCAAAAGGTAGTCCTGAAGCGTCACAAGCGCGGCCAGACCCCGGTCACCGGCCGGCCTGCCGATTACCTCGAACCGGAACTGGCGGAAGGCCGAAAGAAGATCGGCGATCTCGCCAAGAACGACGAGGATCTGCTCATTTACGCCCTCTACCCGGCGACCGGCGAACAGTTCCTGAAGTGGAAGTACGGCATCGAACCCATGCCGGACCATGTGAAACCGCCCGAGATCCCGGAAACGGCCAAAGAAAAGTAGGTTTCAAGTTCAGACATTGGCAAGACCCTCACATCCTCCAATCGGCTGGGGCGCACTTTTGGGCTTGCATCAGCCGTTGGACGACCTTCCAGATCCCGTATGTTCTATGGAGATTTTCAACTTTCACGAGGGCGGCAAAGATGATATAGGTTCCCCGTCTGGGAGAAAGCGCGCCAGGTCCGGGAAACCAGGGATCCCCCTGTCGGGAAGCCGGGGTCCGCTGATTAAATCCGAAACCAATCCGTGGCCGTCATGATCAAGGGTCTGTCCAAATTCGCCATCCGCTGCGGCCTGATTCCGATCGCCTACGGGATCCTCCGCCTCTATCTTCTTACGGTCCGGCTCCGTTCCGAACATGAAGAGGAGCTATTGGACCATCTCCATCAGGGCGGAAAGGGGATCGCCGCTGTCTGGCACCAGCGGATACTCCTCGTTGTCCGTTATGCCCGGCGTTTCAGCGAATTCACCCCGGCAGTGATGATCAGCCAGAGCAGGGACGGTGACTTGATTGCGGATGTCTGCCGGCGGCTGAACTTCCGCCCCGTCCGCGGCTCCAGCTCCCGCGGCGGCCGCGAGGCGCTTGCCGCGATGGTCACAGAGCTTTCGGTCCATCCCGCCGCCATTCATGCCTTGGACGGCCCGCGCGGCCCGCGCGGCATCATCAAGGCCGGCATCATCCGGATGGCCCAGCGCTCCGGCGCCCCGATCATCCCGGTCTATATCTCCGTGAACCGCGCCTGGACCCTCCGGAGCTGGGACCGATTCCTGATCCCGAAACCCTTCAGCACGGTCTGGGTTCGCTGGGACAAGCCGATCCCCGTTCCGGCGGAGCTGGATGATGCCGCCTTCGAGA
>JAPLJW010000319.1 GCA_026388365.1 Deltaproteobacteria bacterium
GCATTGGTCAGGGCCATTGTGGAGGTTTTCGCCACGGCGCCCGGCATGTTTCCTACACTGTAATGAATGATGCCGTCGATCGTGTAGATCGGATCCTTGTGCGTCGTAGCCCTGGAGGTTTCAAAGCAGCCGCCCTGATCGATCGCCACGTCCACCATGACAGCGCCCTTTTTCATGGTCTTGAGCATATCGCGCGTGACGAGCTTGGGGGCCTTCGCTCCGGGAATGAGGACGGACCCGATGACGAGATCCGCCTCCCGGATCAATCTGCGGATCGTCGCCGGGGAGGAGATCAGCGTAAAGCAGTTGGGCGGCATCACGTCATTGAGGTAACGGAGTCTCGGCAGCCATGAATCGACCACATACACCTTGGCGCCGAGCCCGCACGCCATCTTTGCCGCCTGGGTGCCGACCGTTCCCGCGCCGATGACCAGCACCGTCGCCGGATCCACACCCGGGACGCCGCCGAGGAGGACCCCCTCTCCGCCGTACTCCATCTCCAGGTACTTCGCGCCCTCCTGGATCGCCATCCGGCCCGCCACCTCGCTCATGGGGATCAGCAGGGGAAGCGACCCGTCGGCTCTCTGGATCGTCTCGTAGGCGATACCGATGGACTTGCTCTTGATCATGGCCTTGGTCAATACCTCGTCCGCAGCCAAATGGAGATAGGTGAACTGATCCTTCCGAATCATCGGGTATTCCGAAGGCAGCGGTTCCTTGACATGCATGACCATGTCGCAACGGTCATAGATCTCCTTCGCGGTCTTGACGATCTCCGCGCCGGCGGCGACATAGGTCTTGTCTTCGAAGCCGCTTCCGACCCCCGCGCTTTTCTCGACGAGGACCGTATGACCATGGCCCTTCATCACCTCGACGCCGGCCGGCGTCATCGACACCCTGTTTTCTTCCGTCTTGATCTCCTTGAGAATTCCTACAATCATGAGTCTCTCCTTTCAAAATTCTGGTATTCAGAGCCCCTTGCAAAAGTCCTTCTGCGTCATTCCGGCGAAAGCCGGAATCCCGTCTTTTCAGTGCGTTCTGGACCCCGGCGCCTGCCCCGGACAGCCCCGTACCTGATACGGGGTCCGGGGTTCGCCGGGGTGACGGAATAAACTGGTTTTGCAATTGACTCTGGCCGGCATAACCATCCAGCCAGACCTTGCCCGTGCTGTCCGTCAGGCGGCACCCATCCTCTTTAACATAAAGTTTAAAGACTTCTGGTGAGTAGGCCTTTGATCGGGGCATGAAGGGCAGAATCAGATGCTTTTGTCCAAGGGCACGATATTTCTCAAATTCTTCCGGCGTTATTTCTCCTTTCGCGTGTTCCATTTTCCTATCCTTTCTGATGATGCATGATTATGGACCGCCGTTATCGGTTATACAATGGCTGACGTGCCTTAAAGCAAAATATCCATCAAGGCAACTCCTGATCTCTCTTCAATCACGATGAAAAACTATTCAGTTCGCCCGATGGAGGATGTATCTGAAATCTTTTTCTTCACAACCTTCATCGTGAAACCGATATGCTTTATGAGATCTTTCTTTGCATGGTCATAATCACCATTCTGAATAGCCTTAACAATATCCATGTGATCATCTAAAGAATGCTGTGTCGAACTCCGGTAATTAAAGTAGATGAATTGGTAACGAAGCAAGTTGACGTTAATTGAATTATAAATACTGTTCAGTCGGGAATTTCCGGCAGCTTCAACCAATCTGATGTGAAAATCCAACATAACTTTTGTATGAGCCAGTATAAGCTCGGGATTATCACTATTTGCGGGAACGGTAAAACCACACGCCCTTTTTAGGGATTCGGTCATATCGGGCAAATTTCTGATCTTGGCAGCTTTGAGATAATCGATTGCATAACATTCGATCATCTTCCTGATCTGTGAGATCTCCAAATAATCCTTTATAGATAATCCCGCCACATAAGTCCCTTTCCTAGGGATATTGATCACAAAATGATCTTTCTCCAATAATCTGAATGCCTCGCGAAGAGGAGGGCGGCTGATGCCAAGCTGGAGGGATAGACCGGTCTCGCTAAGTTTCTGCCTCGGTTTCAGCTCGCCTGTGATGATTTTTTCTTTTAATAAATCAAAAGCAGTTCTTGTTACATTTGCAATATCCATGACATAAATTTCCCCCGTCCCAACCATAATTAAAACTCTTTGCAGAATACCCCGCGGCTTGCCGCGGGGAGTATCGCTGCGCCGTCTATTGTCTACACTTTTATCGTATTTATAACAAATGTCAAGAAAATAAAAAAAGACAAAATTTTTCTTGACATGAGTCAAGGAGTCATGCCAGAATGTAATCGGTTACATAAAGTTGTTGTTTGATGATCCTGGGTTCAATATAAACAAAATCGTCGGCCAGGTGCGGTCTCTGCGGACTTGGAGTTTTAGAGGCCGGCGCCTGCAGCGCCTTTGAGGTGAGGGCAGCGTGGACGGCAATGAAACCAGAAAGACCAAGATCGAGGTCCGGAACCTGACGAAGAAGTTCGGGGATCTTCTGGTCCTGGATGAGATTTCCTTCAATGTGGGCGAAGGCGAGTTTCTCAGCATCGTCGGGCCCACGGGCTGCGGCAAGACCACCTTCCTCAACACCCTCTCCAAACTGATCCCGTCGACGGCGGGCGATATCTTCATCGACGGCGAGATTGCCGATCCCAAAAAACACCACCTCTCCTTCGTTTTCCAGGAACCGACCTGCCTGCCCTGGCGCACCGTGCGGGAGAACGTGGCCTACGGGATGGAGGTGAAGCATGTGCCGAAAGCGGAGATGGAGCAGAAGCTGGAT
>JAPLJW010000127.1 GCA_026388365.1 Deltaproteobacteria bacterium
AGCTTCGCAACCGCATCCGCGACGCGGAGACGCTGGGAAGAATGATCCGCCTGTCGGAGGATGAGCTCCACGCCATGATCGGCGCGGCGGGCTCCCTCCCGCTCGCGATCACCCCCTACTACATGAGCCTGATCGATCCGTGGAACCCCCGTCAGGCCCTGCGCCGGACGGTCGTGCCCACCGTACATGAGCATTTCCGCAGCAGCGGCGAGGCGGACGACCCGCTCCACGAAGATGAGGACAGCCCGGTTCCCGGGATCGTCCACCGCTA
Source organism: Deltaproteobacteria bacterium (assembly GCA_026388365.1). The sequence goes on from JAPLJW010000127.1 coordinate 272, forward strand.
TCCGGACCGCGTGTTATTTTTGGTGACGGGGATCTGCTCGACCTACTGCCGATACTGCACCCGGTCGCGGATGGTCGGGCACCACAGCAACCAATGTCTCAACACCGAACAGTGGGAAAAGGGAATCGCATACATCGCGGCGCACCCGGAGGTGCGGGACGTCCTCCTCTCCGGCGGCGATCCACTGACCATGGCCGACGAACAATTGGAGTGGCTGCTCGCGCATCTGCGGCGGATCCCCCACGTGGAGCTCATCCGGATCGGCACGAAGGCGCCGGTCGTCCTCCCGCAGCGGATCACACCCGCCCTGGTCCGGATGCTCCGGCGCTATCATCCCCTGTGGATCAGCATCCACACGGCCCATCCGGACGAGTTGACCCCGGATGTCGCCCGGGCGTGTACGCGCCTCGCCGACGCGGGGATCCCGCTCGGAAGCCAGACGGTTCTGCTCTCCGGAATCAACGACGACGTGGAGACGATGAAGCGCCTCGTGCACGGCCTGCTGAAGATCCGGATCAAGCCCTACTACCTCTACCAGTGCGACCCGATCCCCGGTTCTTCCCATTTCCGGACCCCGGTCGCGAAGGGGCTGGAGGTGATCCGGGGGCTGCGGGGATTCACCACCGGCTATGCGGTGCCGACCTATGTCATCGACGCCCCCGGCGGCGGCGGAAAGATCCCGCTCCTTCCGGAATACGTCGAGGGACGCGAGGGGGGCGATCTGCTCCTGCGCAACTATGAGGGGAAGGTCTTCCACTATCCGGACCGCCCCGCGGCCGACAGTGTGATCCATTAGTGATTAAGGGGGGCGGAAAATTGAGATTCCGCCCCCCCTTTTTTTATTGCGAGGAACGAATTTCTCTATGACATGAAGCAAGAGGCTCAAATAACAGGAGCTGCATCCTCAATGACGAAGATCGGCATCACATACGACCTGCGGGATGATTACCTCGCCGAAGGTTACGGAGAGGAAGAGACGGCGGAGTTCGACCACCCGCTGACGATCGCGGCGATCGAGGAGACCCTGCAATCGCTCGGCTACGAGACGGACAGGATCGGCCACATCCGGGCGCTGGCCCGGCGGCTCGTCGCAGGTGAACGGTGGGACCTCGTCTTCAACATCGCCGAGGGGCTCCGGGGTTTCGGCCGCGAGGCGCAGGTCCCGGCCCTCCTGGACGCCTGGGACGTCCCCTACACCTTTTCTGATCCGCTGGTGCTTTCGCTCACCCTCCACAAGGGAATGACAAAGCGGGTGATCCGTGACCTCGGAATCCCGACGCCGGATTTCGCCGTCGTCGAGACGCCGGAGGAGATTACGGCCGTGGCGCTGCCCTTTCCGCTCTTCGCCAAGCCGGTTGCCGAAGGGACAGGGAAGGGGGTCACCGCGGCCTCGAAGATCGGGAACCGGGCGGAGCTCGTGCGCGTCTGTCGGCAATTGTTAGCAACTTTCCGTCAGCCCGTCCTCGTCGAGGCCTTTCTCCCCGGACGGGAGTTCACGGTCGGGATCATCGGGACCGGTGCCGAGGCGTTCGCTCCCGGGGTGATGGAGGTTCATCTCACGGAAAAGGCGGAGAAAGAGGTCTATTCCTACGCCAACAAGGAAGACTGGCACGGGCGGATCGAATATCGTCTTGCCACGGACGCAATGGCACGGGCGGCGGAAAAAACGGCGCTGGCAGCCTGGCGAGGCCTCGGCTGCCGCGACGGGGGGAGAATCGACCTGCGCGCCGACGCAAACGGGGCGCCCAACTTCATCGAAGTGAATCCTCTGGCAGGGCTCCGGCCCGAACACTCGGATCTGCCGATCCTCTGCGAACTCGCCGGGATGCCCTACCGGGAGCTGATCTCCGGGATCATGCGTTCCGCCCTGAAACGCATCGGGAACGGATCATGAAAATTGCCGTCACCCACGGAGAGGTGGCCGCAGGGGCCGGCTGGGACGAACAGGATGTCCTCACGCAGGTCGATTTCGTCTCCCGGGGACTGGTCGCCCTGGGCCATGAGCCCGTCGCCGTTCCCGTTTCCCTGAACCTCGCGGAGACCGCGCAAACGCTTGCGAATTTGCGGCCCGCGATGGTTTTCAATCTTGTGGAAACGCTCGCCGGAAAAGGGAGTCTGATCCATCTCGTTCCGGCCCTCCTCGACGTCCTGAAGATCCCCTACACTGGCGCGGGGACGGAGGCAATGCTCCTCACGTCGAACAAGCTCCTCGCGAAGCGTTGGCTCTCCGCCGCCGGTCTGCCAACGCCGGCGTGGTTCACGACCGCGGAAACGCATGAGGAATTGCGCGTGGAAGGGGCGTGGCTTGTCAAGTCGGCCTGGGAACATGCCTCCATCGGCCTCGACGAGGATTCCGTCCTCTTCGGGGCCGACCGGAAGCGGCTCCTCGCAGAGATGGACGCCCGCCGGAACTCACTCGGCGGGGCCTGTCTGGCCGAGACCTACATCGACGGCCGGGAATTGAACATCTCTCTTCTCACGGGCGAAGGCGGGCCGGAGGTCCTCCCCCCGGCAGAGATTCGCTTCGACGCCTACCCGCCGGGGAAGGTCCGCGTCGTCGGCTACCGCTCGAAATGGGAGGAGGGGACGTTCGAATTCACGCACACCCCCCGGACGTTCGACTTTCCCACACAGGACGCCCCCCTCATCGCGAAACTGAAAAACCTCGCCCTCCGGTGCTGGAATCTCTTCGAACTGCGGGGATACGCCCGGGTCGATTTCCGAGTCGATCGAGAGGGACGGCCCTGGATCCTCGAGGTGAACACAAACCCCTGTCTCTCGCCGGATGCGGGCTTCTCCGCAGCGACCCTTCGAGCAGGCCTGACGTTCCCGGAGGTCCTTGACCGCATCCTCAGAACGGGGAAACAGCTCCCCCTGACCTCCGATCGGGATGCCGTCTCATCGGCGCGGCCTGATTCATGTTTCGGGAAGGCGCATCCCATGCCTGAAAATCATCAGGAGTTGTCCCCTTTTTTCCGCGAGGAGGTTCGAACGGAGGACCGGCAAGCGGTCGGCCGGCTCGTCCGTGCGACGGGGTTTTTCTCAGAGGAGGAAATCGGGATCGCCATGGAACTCGTCGAGGAGCGGCTGGCCAATGGCGATGCGAGCGGCTACTTCTTCCTCTTTGCCGAAGAGGGGAATCGTCTGATCGGCTATGCCTGCTTCGGCCCGATCCCCGGCAGCGTTCACAGCTTCGATCTCTACTGGCTCGCCGTCGATCCCGGGGAGCAGGGACGGGGGATCGGCCGCACGCTGATGGCCGCCGCAGAGCGGATCATGGCCGGGTGGGGGGCGCGCCGGATCTACGCGGACACATCCTCCCGCCCCCAATACGAGACGACCCGCGCCTTCTACCTGGCCTGCGGCTATTTTGAGGAGGCCTTCCTGACCGACTTCTACGCCCCCGGAGACGGCAAGGTCATCTTCGTCAAAACCATTCCCGCAGGAACATGAATGACTATCCGATTTTTTCCTTCCGGTAGAATTCCTCGTACATCTCCCAGAGCGCAATGAGCAGGGAGGTGATGACGGGGCCGATCACGAAACCGGAAAACCCGAAGAGGATGATCCCCCCGAGCGTCGAGAGGAAGATGAGCAGGGGGTGCATCTCCACGTCCTTGCCGATCAGGATGGGTCGCAGCAGGTTGTCCACCGTGCTGATCACGACCCAGATGATGGAGCAGCCGACCACCGGAACGATGGCCATCAGGATCATCAGGAGCCCCCAGATTAACGCTCCCTCGACGTCCGTCACGAAAAAGACGATCCCCCCCAGCGCCCCCTGGATGCCGCCGATGATCAGCGTCACCTTCAGGGTGGAACGCGCCGTCACAATGAACCGCTCGTAGAGGAACTTCTCCCGCCCCATTCCGAGAGGAATGACTTTCATGGCCATCCGGAGAAACCGGGTCCCGTCGCGAACGAAATAAAAGAGGGTGTAGAGCATGATCGCAAACTGGACCAGCAGGCCAAGGGTGTTCTGGGTGAGTTGCGTCAGGTGGACGAAGATGTAGTTCGTGATCCCCTGCGCGACTTCCGTGGTCTTGGCAATCAGAAAGGCCTTGTTGATGTGGAAAAGATGAGCGAGGGAATTGTCGGCAATCGTATTGATGAGGCGCTGGATACTGCGATCCATGTGTTTCGTGTCGGGGCTCAGTTTTCCATAGATCTGGACGGATTCGTTGAAGACGAGCGTTCCCACGACCCCCGCAGGCAGCAGAATGATCAGGGCGATGATCAGAAAGAGGATCGCCGTGCTTAGGTTCGGGCGATCGAGTTTCAGGTTGATCCGTCTGTAGAGGGGCCCGAAGACGCCGGCGATGACGGCGGCCCAGAAGATCGGGAAGAAAAAGGGCCAAAGAAGGTAGAGGAAGAGGATCGCTACCAACCCCAGGATGATGAAGAAAGGGATGTTCCTGTCCTTGTTGTTTTCCGTCATATCTTACCTCCCAGGGGCTCGCTCCCCCAAGGCCCGGACCCGGCATCGGACCGGTTCCGCACGGCCCCTCAATCCCGAATGATTTTCGGGAAATCTACACAATCCTGCCCCCGAAGGCAAGGACCTTTTGAGCGGCGGCGCGATGTCTGATTTTTCTCTTGTACTCTCCGGATTTTGCATGTAAGTTCCATCCAGAATGGTAATCATTTCAAATCACGGAAGGAGCGTTTGAACATGGGAATGACCATCACGGAAAAAATTCTCGTTCGGCATACCAATCTTGCCAGGGTAAGCCCCGGGATGCTAATCAATGCCAGGGTGGATATCGCCCTCGGCAACGACATTACGGCGCCGATCGCCATTGAAGCGTTCAGAAAGGCCGGCGGAACAAGGGTGTTTGATCGTGAAAAGGTGGTGCTCGTACCGGATCATTTTGCACCCAACAAAGACATTGCATCTGCCGAACAATGCAAAGTCATGAGAAATTTTGTCAGGGAACAGGATATTACCCACTACTATGAGGTCGGAGAGGCGGGGATAGAGCATGCCCTGCTGCCCGAAAAGGGTGTGGTTCTGCCGGGGGATCTGGTGATCGGCGCCGACAGCCACAGTTGCACCTACGGCGCTCTGGGGGCGTTTGGCATCGGTGTCGGAAGCACCGATCTGGCGGCCGCTTTCCTGACCGGCGAAATCTGGCTGATCGTGCCGGAAACCATGAAATTTGTTTTACATGGAAAATTGAACAAATGGGTGTCGGGGAAGGATCTCATTCTCTCTATCATCGGACGGATCGGGGTCGACGGCGCCATCTATCGCGCGATGGAATTTACCGGAGAGACCGTTCGGAACCTGGGCATGGCGGATCGCTTCACGATGGCCAACATGGTCATTGAGGCCGGTGCAAAAAACGGCATCTTCATCCCCGACGAGATCACAAAATCCTACGTGAAGGACAGGGCCGAACGGGATTATACGTTCTACGATTCCGACCCGGATGCCGTGTACCATTCGGTGATCGACATCGATGTCTCGAGTATTGAACCCCAGGTTGCCTTTCCCCCGCTTCCATCCAATACAAGGGATATCAGTCAGGTCGGTCAGGTCAGGATTGACCAGTCCGTCATCGGATCGTGCACCAACGGAAGAATCGAAGACCTGAGGGTCGCTGCCGGGATTCTAAAAGGCAGAAAGGTGGCCCCCTTTGTCCGGTTGATCGTCATCCCGGCCACACCCGATATGTACAGGACCGCCATGCAGGAGGGCCTCCTGGATATCTTCCTTGCCGCAAACGCCGTAATCAGTCCCCCCACGTGCGGACCCTGCCTCGGGGGCTATATGGGGATTCTGGCGGATGGGGAAGTAACCGTATCCACCACCAACCGGAATTTTGTCGGCCGCATGGGGCACCGGAACAGCGAGGTGTATCTGTCCAGCCCCGCCGTTGCCGCGGCTTCGGCCGTACTGGGAAGAATCGGAAGTCCGGAGGAGTTATAGCTGCGGAACATTTTCCAGATTGCCAATGAAAACCAGAGAGGTTTGAAATATGAAATATACAGGAAAAGTATGGAAATTCGGGAATGATATGGATACGGATCTGATCATCCCGGCGCGTTATCTGACCACATCGGACCCCAATATTCTGGGCGGCAACTGCATGGAGGATGTCGATCCCGATTTCGTCGGCAAGATTCAGCGGGGCGATATCATCGTGGCCGGAAAAAATTTCGGTTGCGGCTCCTCCCGCGAACACGCCCCAATAGCCATCAAAGCGGTCGGAATCTCCTGCGTGATCGCCAAAAGCTTTGCCAGGATCTTCTACAGAAATGCATTTAATATGGGGTTGCCGATTTTTGAATCTCCCGATCTGTGGGACAGGGTTTCCGACGGCGACCTGATTACGGTGGACGCCGATGAGGAATGGGCAAGAAAAATGGAAAACGGATCGGAAACATTTCCTTTAAAGCCGATTCCTCCCTTCATGCGGGAACTGACGAACGCCGGCGGGCTGATGAGCTTCTTGTCACGGAGGCAGTCCGGGGGGATGGCGAAATGAAACCCTATCGGATCGCGGTCCTCCCCGGCGACGGCATCGGACCCGAGATCGTCCGGGAGGCACGAAAAGTTCTCGATGTCGTGGCAGCGCGGGCCGGCGTCCGTTTCGAGATGGAGGAAGGTTTCGTCGGCGGCGCCGCTTACGACCGCTTCGGCACCCCCCTTCCCGACCCGGTCATGGAACTCGCGCTTGCGAGCGACGCCGTTCTCCTGGGCGCCGTGGGGGGTCCGAAATGGGAACCCCTCGATCACAGCGTCCGACCGGAGCGGGGTCTCCTCGGCCTGCGGTCGGGCTTGGGCCTCTATGCGAACCTCCGTCCGGTCGTCGTCTTTGAGGACCTGATCGACGCCTCGCCCCTGAAGCCCGACGTCGTCCGGGGGATCGATCTGCTCATCGTCCGGGAACTTCTGGGGGACGCCTACTTCGGCAAGCCCCGCGGCGTTCGGATCGAAAACGGCCGGCGGGTCGGAATCAACACGATGGTTTACTCGGAGGAGGAGATCCGGCGGATCGCGAAGGCGGCCTTCGAAATCGCCAGGACGCGCCGAAAAAAACTCCTCTCCGTGGACAAGGCCAATGTCCTCGAAGCGACGGAACTCTGGCGGGATGTCGTCACGGAGACCGGCCGGGATTATCCGGACGTCGAACTGAAGCATATGTACGTGGACAACTGCGCAATGCAGCTCATCCGGAATCCCGGGCAGTTCGACGTGATCGTGACGACCAACATGTTCGGCGACATCCTGAGCGACGAGGCGTCGATGCTGACCGGCTCACTGGGGATGCTTCCCTCCGCGAGTCTGGGAGAAAAAACGGCGATGTACGAACCGAGCCACGGCTCCGCCCCGGACATCGCCGGGAAGGACATCGCCAATCCTCTGGCCACAATCCTGTCGGCGGCGATGATGCTCCGACACTCCTTCGGGATGACGGAGGAGGCGGTCCTTGTCGAGAAGGCCGTCCGCTCGGTTTTGAAGGAGGGTTTCCGGACCGAGGACATCCGCCAGGAGGGCGCCGTCGTCGTCGGCACCCAGGAGATGGGGGATCTTGTGGTCGGAAAGGTCCGGACGCTGCCGGCATAAAAGCAGACGGCGGCGATCCGTTGCCTCTTTTTTAAAGCGTCACGGATGATATTTTACTCCGGCCATCAAACATATCAAGTGTCATGCCGGACCTGATCCGGCATCCAGTATCTTTTGGATTCCCGCTTTCGCGGGAATGACGGTTTTGACATATGTTATTGCCGGAGTGATATTGCAGCGAATTGGGAGGAGATCATGAATCCAAACAGCCGTATCCTCAGACTTTTGCAGAAAAGGGTCCTGATTCTGGACGGCGCAATGGGAACGGAACTCCACAAGCGGGGATTGCCCCCGGGCATCTGTCCGGAGGCCTGGTGCCTCGACCATCCGGAGGCGGTCGGGGAGATCCATGCGGCCTACCGGGAGGCCGGGGCGGACATCGTTTACACATCGACCTTTGGGGCGAACCGGCTCAAAATGGGTCAGTTCGGCTTGACGAACGTCCGCGAGACGAACCGGTTTCTCGCCGAAATCGCGGTCAGGGCCGCGGGCGGGGGGCTCGTCGCCGGTGATATCGGCCCCACCGGCCATTTTGTCGAGCCTTTCGGCGATATCCTCTTCGAAGATTCCGTCGCGCTCTTCCGGGAGCAGGCGCAGGGGCTCCTGGAGGGTGGCGTCGATCTCTTTGTCATCGAAACGATGATGGACATCCAGGAGGCGCGGGCCGCCCTGATTGCGGTCCGCGACATCTCCGACCTCTTCTGCATGGTGACCATGACCTATGAAAAACACGGCCGGACGCTTAACGGCACCGATCCCGTGTCGGCACTGGTCACCCTCCAGAGCCTGGGGGCAAATGCCGTCGGCTGCAACTGCTCCGCAGGGCCGGAGGGGATGTTCGAGCTGATCGCCGCCATGAAACCCCACGCCACCGTTCCCCTCGTTGCCAAACCGAACGCGGGCCTGCCGAAACTGGTCGGGGACGCCACGGTCTTCGACCTGGATGCCGCCGGTTTCGCCGGCTTCGGGGGACCGCTTGCAGCCGCCGGCGCGAATCTCTTGGGCGGCTGCTGCGGGACAACGCCGGCCCATATCCGGGCGCTCCGGGATGCCCTGACCGCCGTGAAGCCGGTCACCCCGCGCCATCGCGCTTTGGCCGCGGCAAGTTCGACCCGCAACGCCGTGATTCTCGAAGAGGGAAGATCCCTCACGGTCGTCGGCGGGCGGCTGAACGCGGCGGAGAACGAGGCCGTGCGCCAGGGGCTCCTGAGCGGAGATCCGGGACCGGCCCGGCAGACGGCGCGGGCGCAGGAAAAGGAGGGGGCGCAGATTCTCCTGCTGAAGGTCGGTGCGGCCGGAGTCGACGAAACGGAGGCCACCCGCCAGATCCTGGAGCAGCTCGCCCCGACGACACGTTCTTCTTTTCTCCTCGCTGCCGAACGGGTCGAGACGGTCGGGCAGATGCTCCGCTTCTATCCCGGCCGTCTCCTGGTCCACGTCGCCGGGGAGGAAGCATCAACGGCGCTCCTGCCTGTCATTGCGAAATACGGGGCGATACCGGTCCTTTGTATCGCGACGACGGGCGGGATGCCGGCGGACCGGGCGGGGGTCCGCAAGGCCATCACCGACGCCCGGGCCCATGGTTTTGCGAAGGAGGAGATCGTCATAGATTGTACGCCCCCGGCGCAGAATCCGGAGGCTCTCCGGGCGGCGCTCGGAATGATTGGCTGGTGCGCGCAAAGCCTCGGCTGCCGGACGCTCCTCGACCTCACCGGTGTCGGGAAAGGACTGCCGGAGCAGCCGTGGCTTCAGGCATCCATCCTGGCCGCGGCGCAGGCCTTGGGCCTGACACTGGCCGTTGTCGATCCCGGGACGGCGGAACTCATGCAGATTTGTGCGGCGGGCAATCTCCTTCGGGGGAATTCTTTAAACTCAAAATCATGAGCCTTCATGAAACCAAGTACGCTTTGGTCGGATGAACCTGATTTCTATTCTCGGGTACGTTAATCAAATCTATGTAGATTGAGTCAGAAAGCTTTGGACTGTCAAGATCCATGAGGAAGATTGAAAAATGAAATCAAAGACCGCAGTTTTAGCCATCGGAGGCAACTCTTTAATAAAAAGTAAGAACCATGTTTCTCTGGCGTGGCAGTATGAAGCCGTGAAGGAGACCGCGAAGTACATCGCCGATCTCATCGCCGAGGGTCTGAACATTGTTGTAACCCATGGGAATGGCCCGCAGGTCGGTTTTATCTACCGAAGAGGCGAACTCGCCCGGAACGAGCTTCCGCTGATCCCTCTGGACATCTGCGGGGCCGACACCCAGGGAGCGATCGGCTACATGATTCAGAAGGCCCTGCGGAACGAGTTTCGCAGGCGAGGCATGGCAAGGAAGGCGGTCACCGTGGTGACCCAGACCGTTGTGGACAAGGATGATCCGTCCTTTACGAACCCCACCAAGCCGATCGGTTCCTTTATGTCTGGACAAGAGGCTACGGCCAACAGGAAAGAATTCGGATGGCAGATCGTCGAGGATGCGGGGCGGGGTTTCCGGCGGGTGGTCCCATCGCCATTACCCAAAGAGATCCTTGAATTGGATGTGATCAAGTCTCTCGTGGAAAGCGGGTACATTGTGGTTGCATCCGGAGGGGGCGGCGTCCCGGTAGTTTGGAATGAACAAGGGGAACTCGAAGGTGTTGAAGCTGTCATTGACAAAGATCTCGCCTCTGCCCTCTTGGCCAACAAATTAGGCGCCGATACGCTCATCATTTCGACGGCAGTTGACACCGTTTGCCTGAACTTCGGTCAGGAAAACCAGAAACCGATCAGACGCGCAACCCTCTCCGAAATAAAAGGCTATCTCAGTGAAGGGCATTTCAAACCCGGATCGATGAAGCCCAAGATCGAGGCCATCATCCAATTTTTGGAAAGGGGAGGAAAGAAGGCTATCATCACCACCCCGGATAACCTTTTAAAAGCGGTTATGGGGGAATGGGGAACTACGATTGTGCCATGAGCGCCGCGTTTCGAGAGACTATGATTGCAAGGAGACCTATTCCATTCGAGTTACCGGAATATAGGTAAGATATCTTCAATCAAATCGATAATATAATCTGGATTGCAATCTTTAATATTCTTTCCAAGTGATCCATAAGTAACGCCTATAGTTCTAATACCCGCATTCCTTCCTGCTTCTATATCCACTGTTATATCGCCCATCATGATCGCTTGTTGTGGTTTTATGGATAGTTTTTCCATTGCTAAAAATAGTGCTTCAGGATCAGGTTTGTGGTTCATAACATCATCCCCGGTAACAATAGCATCGAAATAATTGGATATTCCAGCATTATCCAGCATTAATCGGCAATTTCTTGTTCTCGTGCTAACAACCGCGATTTTTATACCCATGGTTTTTAATTCTTTGAGGGTATCGGATACACCCGGAAATAAAGTTGCCAATTGTAAATTAGCCTCTTGAAAATCACCGTGTTCTTTCATGAAATCGGCCACATCCGCCCGTGAAGTCAGAATCCGATAAGACTCCATTAACGATTTTCCTATTGTGGCTTCAATCCCAGCAATAGTATGAGGAATATGATGGTTGGATAATACAATATCAAAAGCAGAGACAATGAGACCGTGAGTATTTAAAAGAGTGCCGTCAACATCTGACAACAGGGCTTCAATTTTCATATATCAATGACCTTTCGCAGGTGCAAAATTTATGTAATAAATTGTAATTATAATTATGATAGCGCCACAAAGCGTGGTATTTGTCCGGCGCCGCTCAAACAAACCCCCAGGAGCCGATCCCCTGGGGACTCAGCTGCGGGGTTGGTGGAGAGAATGGTGCTGGCGACCCGGCGTGCCTCTCCAGGAGGGGAGCGGGTCGATCGAGCCGACAGGCGTTATTCGAGAAGTTCCCCGATTACACGGGCCACCAACGAATTGGAAAGCAGCACGGGCTTTCCCGAACCGCACCGCAGCGCCGTCGCGTGGGCGCGGTTGAAACCCAGGCAGTAAAGGATCAGGAGATCACAACCAGCCGCATTGAGTTCGCCGATGGCCTGCTTCATCGCTTCCTCTCCGCCATAAGGCGACGCTACGCTGATCGTCAACTGCGGGGTCATGGGCAAGAAGGTCTCCTGCGCCCACTGTCGCTGCTCCTCGATGGGGATCACGACCCCCAATCGATTGCGGTCGGTGACCAGCCCCGCCACGCACTTGTCCACCACGCGCTTCGGTTGCACCACCAAGCACCGCGAGGGGAACTCCGGAAAGGGTCCGACGCACAAGAGCAGAATCAACGATACACCGCGCTCGTTCAGTGCGGTTACCGCCGCCGCCAGGCGAGGCAACAATTTCTCCTTGGCCACGACCACCTCGGTCCCGTCCGCCATCCGGGTGGTCAGGGCAAGCATGCCTGCCTGGGGGGCGTATTGCTTCACCTGAGCCAACGTGAGGCCGTCCAACGCGCCCATCTCGCAAACCTCCACATCGACGCAGAACCGGGCGGTGATATCCGCCACGACGTCCGTTCGCGGAGATTGTCCGATCGTCAGAATCCCTATTTTTTTTCGCACCTGAACTCCCTTTTTTCGAGCCGAGTGATCGCCCCGAGCACCTTCTCCGCCGTGAGAAATTCGACTGCATCCCTCAGGGCGTAATCTGATAAGAACCTCATGTCGGACGCAAGGATAAGAGAAGCATCCTTGTCTGTCAAGGGGATTTTATTCCCTTTTGATCACTCGTCGGGTAACGTTCTATGAGGGGCAATGAGGGGCAATTCGCTTCTGAAATTTTGTCATTTTTTTTGACAAAGGATGTCCGTTTGGGTATAGTTGTAAAAAATATATTGATAATTAGTTGTCATGGAATAACAAACAATAAATTCGACATAGAAAAACGTTTCCTTGTGGTGTAATTGGGGGCGATCTCAAACCAGAGGAGAAAAGGTCTTGCAAATCATTCTGAACGGAATTTTCTTGGGTGCCATCTATGCCAACATCGCCGTAGGCTTTTCCTTGGCTTGGGGCGTAATGGATGTCATCAATGTCGCGCATGGAACCATGATCGTCGTCGGTGCTTTCGTCACCTTTTTCCTTTTCAAATACTGCGGCCTTGATCCTTTCTTGAGTATTCCTTTTTCCATGTTTATCCTTTTTTTTATAGGTTACTACTCCCAGAAATATCTTCTGAATTTCGTCGTTAAGGTAGGAATATTCTTAAGCCTGATACTGACCTTTGGATTAGATTTGGTATTGATTAATGTGGTTCTGTTGATCTTTACAGGGGATTACCGTTCCGTTACAACCGCCTATTCCGGAACCCATTTCCAGTTGGGCGCCATCATCATCCCTTATATTCGTCTGGCCATTCTCGGAATTTGTGTTCTTTTAACTGGCCTCCTTCAAATCTTCTTGATAAAAACCCGAACGGGAAATGCCATAAGGGCCACATCGCAAAACAGACAGGCCGCTGAAATCATGGGCATCAATGTGGCCAAGATTTACTCGATTACCCTTGGAGTCAGTGCCGCCCTTGCAGGAGCCTGCGGATCGCTGATCTCCATGGTTCAATCCTTCACCCCGTTTGAGGGCGGGTTCTTCATCATGAAGGCCTTCATCATCTGCGTTTTAGGTGGTCTCGGAAATGTATATGGGGCAATCATTGGAGGTCTCATTCTCGGCGTTGTCGAAACCATAGGCGCAACGGTCTTTGGAACTGGTTTTCAGGAAGCGATCAGCGCCATAATCATGATTCTGGTCCTCGTTTTTATGCCAAAGGGAATTATGGGATCGAAAAACAAATAGCTGAATAAGGAGCGACCCTTTATGGAGGGGAAGAAACAAAAACTGTTGATCATCGGGATCATCATCGGGTTGGGATTCATGGTGCTTCCCTTGTTCATCGGAGGATACTGGATCCGGGTGTTGAGTTCGATCTTCATGTATGCCATTATTACCAGTGCCTTAAATATCATTGCCGGGTTTGCAGGATACGCGGCCTTTGGGAATATTGTCTTTTTTGGCATTGGGTCCTATACGACGGCCCTGTTGATGCTCCGCGTCGGATGTCCCTGGTGGGCCGGGGTGATCATTGGAGCCATCCTCGCAGCCATCTTCGCCATCCTCATTGGCCTCCCCCTGCTCAGGTTGCGAGGCCACTATTTTGCAATTGCCACCTTGGGGATCAATCGCGCGGTCGAGCAAATTGTCTTGGACTGGGGAAGCTTCACCGGAGGAGGAAAAGGCATTACCCTGCCTCTGCCCAACATGGAAATCCAGAATTTTTATGCCATGATCTATTTCATTATGTTCGGACTTTTGATCCTGACCATCCTTACGAACTTTTTAATCGCTCGGGGACGTTTGGGATATGCCCTCCGTGCCATCCGGGATAATGAGGATGCCGCAGAAGCCTCCGGAATTTTCGCACCAACCTGTAAAGTGATCGCATGGACCATCTCTGCCTTTCTTACTGGACTCACGGGCGGCGTCTTTGCCTATTGGTTCAGTTTTATCGAACCGGCCATGGTCTTTGACATCATGATCGCTGTAAAGGCCTTTGTCATGATGATGCTCGGAGGCGCAGGGACCGTGCTGGGGCCGGTCCTGGGAGCCTTTCTCCTCGAACTGATCTCAGAAACAGTATGGGGACAATTTTTATGGATTCATATGCTGATACTCGGGATCATTGTCATTGTAGTGGTTATCTTCATCCCGAGAGGGCTTCTCGAACTCTTCCGCAGAAAGACCTCACTTGTGGCCCTGATCAAGAATATTAAATACCAGTCTGTATGAGGATCGGATGGATATTTTAGAAGGAAAACTCGTTTCAAAATTATTCGGAGCCTTGGCTGCAGTCGATCAGGTCGATTTTCGTCTCCAGCAGGGCGAGATCCTTGGACTGATTGGTCCCAATGGCGCGGGAAAGACTACTCTGGTCAATCTGGTTACAGGGATTTACCCCATCACCCATGGTGAAATACTGTTTGAGGCAAAAAAAATCGACGGATTGAAACCCGCTGTGCTTGCCCGAATGGGGATTGCCAGAACCTTTCAGATTGTGAAGCCCTTCCCCGGGATGACCGTCCGTGAAAATGTGGTCATCGGTTCCCTCTTTGGGAAAGGGGGGACTGAGCGCAAGACCAAGATGGCTTTTCGGGAGGCAGACCGCTGGATCGAGTTTGTCCATCTTCAAGATTATCGAAATGCCTCCGTGGATCAGATCAATATTTCCCTTCGTAAACGGATGGACCTTGCCAAGGCCTTGGCCATGTGCCCCAGTGTGCTGATGCTCGATGAGGTCATGGCCGGAATCAATACAAAGGACATTGAAGAGATGATGGCCTTGGTCACCCGAATAAACCAGGAGCTCGGAATCACTCTGCTCGTCATCGAACATGTGATGAAAGCCGTGATGGGCCTCTGCCATCGGTTAATGGTCCTTCATCATGGAAAGAAGATTGCCGATGGAACCCCTCAGGAGATCGTTCGGGATGACCGTGTAATTGAAGCCTATTTGGGGGAGAGATATGCAAAGGCCCAACGGGGGGGGAGGTAAGATGCTCCTCGAAACCCGTAAATTGAATATCGGATACGGCGACATTCAGGTTCTTTGGGATATCCATCTCAGAATTGACGAAGGAGAGATTGTTGCCCTCGCAGGTTCCAATGGGGCAGGAAAAACGACGCTATTCAAAGCCCTTTTGGGTGTCCTAAAACCCCTCTCCGGGGAGATCCTGTTCGAGGACAAGAATATCTCATCCCTTCGGCCCTACCAAAGGGTCCCGCTGGGCATCTCCCTGGTTCCTGAAGGCAGGGAACTTTTCTACTGGATGGAGGTTGAAGAAAACATCCTCATGGGAGCCTACGTAAGGTCGGATGCAAATGGAATCCGGAAAGACCTCGAATGGATCTACAGCCTCTTCCCGGTCCTCTATGAACGGAAGCATCAGCAAGCCGGGACCCTTTCCGGAGGGGAGCAGCAGATGTGTGCGATCGCCCGTGGATTGATGGCGAATCCCAAACTCCTCCTGCTGGACGAACTCTCCCTGGGGCTGGCCCCGGTGATGGTTGACCGTTTGGTCCATGCCATTCGAGAGATTCATCGTCTCAGGAAAATCTCGATATTTCTCGTCGAGCAGGATATCCAGACGGCCTTTGAACTGGCAAGCCGGGGATATGTGATTGAAACCGGGAAGATCATCGCAGCCGATATTTCAGAGAATCTGCTCAGGGATAACCGGATCCGTGAAGCATACCTGGGAATTTGAAATACGGACCTAAGGGTATGGACACGCTATTCTAAACGAAAAGGAGGGAGATTTATGAAAAAAGGGGTAGTCATTTTCTTAGTGCTGTTGTTAGCAGTAGCCTTTGGAGGCGGTTCGGCCATCAGTGCTGAAAAGGTTTTAAAACTCGGAGCCTCTGTGTGCATCACCGGAAGATTGGCCAAGGAGGGAGGCTATGTCAAGGATGGTTATACCTTGTGGATGGAAGAAATCAACAAAAAAGGTGGGATCAAAGTGGGGAATGATCGATATAAAGTGGAGATCATTTTCTACGATGACAAAAGCGACCCTCAAACCGGAGCGAAGCTGACTGAAAAACTCATTACTGAGGATAAGGTGAATTTCATCCTTGGGCCTTATGGAAGCGGCATTACCCTGGCAACCAGTGCAATTGCTGAAAAATACAAGGTCCTCACCGTTGCCTGCCAAGCCAATGCCGTCAACATCTACGAGAGGGGTTTTAAATATATCATCTCCATCCTTCCCCCGGCTACGTTCTATCTTAGACCTGTTATCGATCTTTCTCAAAAATTGACTCCCAAGGCGAAAACCGCTGCGGTCATCTGGGCCGATGATGCCTTTCCTGAATATTGTGGAAAAGGGGCCGCAGATTACGCCAAGGAGAAAGGGTTGAACGTCGTTTACGCAGGAAAGTATCCCAAAGACGCGAAGGACCTCTCCACCATCCTTCTTGAAGCCAAGAACAAGAATCCGGATATCCTCCTGGGAGGAACGTACTTCAATGATGGTCTTCTCATTACAAAGCAGATGAAGGAACAGAACTTCAACGTCAAACTGATAGGATTGTCTGTGGGACCGCAGCTTCCAGCCTTTGTCGAGAACCTTGGGAAGGATGCGGAATATGTGACGGGATGCGAATGGTGGACACCCTATGCTCCCTGGAAGGATGACTTCTTCGGAACATCCCAGAATTACTCAAAAATGATGGAGAACCGATTTGGCTATGTCCCCAGTTACCATCCCACTTCAGCAAGCGTGGCGGGCTTAGTCTTGCAGATGGCGATCGAGAAGGCGGGAACACTGGATGTGGATAAAGTGACAGAGACCCTTCGCAGCATGAAAGTCCAGACCATCTGGGGACCGATGGCCTGGAACAAGGCTGGCCAGAATGTCGAGATTCACAGCGCTGCGGTTCAAGTGCTCAAGGGAAAAATGGAGGTGGTCTACCCCTTCGAAGGGAAGACGGCCGACGTGGTCTATCCTTTTATCCCCTGGACAAAAAGGTAGTAGGAATGAGCAATCCATAGAGGGGAATGCTCTGTCCGCATGAGCATTCCCCTCTATAAGGAAGCACTCTAACATTGCCAATAGATCGCGCCGGTCGTTCACAGTTGGTCTATGGTGCCTGGCATTGACTGCGTCGGCATTGTCGAGGCAAGCAGTCACCCCCCTCCGCTCGGCTTTGACAATATATTAATATTCAAAAGGAATCGAGATTCATTCGCCACTTTTAGGTTAGAAAAGTTCCGGTATGGGATTCTGTCCTCCCGGCTGGGAAAAGAGATAAAAGGGACAGTCCTTTCCTAATCGTAAAATATATCCCCACGCGGAGTGGGGATAGAAAGTGAGGTATAAATAACTATGTCTGTTTGCATGAAAGGGAAATCGCTGGCAAGTCTTTACCATTTGACCCAGGAAGAAATCGAGCAGATCCTGAAAACCACGGAATTGCTGAAGCTGCAATTTCTCCGGGGCCAGGAACATCCCCTGCTCAAGGGAAAAACCCTGGCCATGATTTTTGAAAAGCCCTCCACCCGCACCCGTATCTCTTTCGAGGTGGGCATGTGGCAATTGGGAGGCTATGCCCTTTATTTAAGTTCCGGAGATCTGCAGCTGGGCCGGGGAGAGACCATTGCCGATACGGCCAAGGTTCTGTCGCGGTATGTTCAGGGAATCATGGCCAGGGTTTTTTCCCATCAGACCATCCTCGATCTGGTTAAAAATTCGGGTGTCCCGGTCATCAACGGGCTTTCTGACTTCTCCCATCCCTGCCAGGGCCTGGCTGACATTTTCACGATTTATGAGAAAAAAGGCAGGCTCTCGGGGTTGAAACTGGCTTATGTGGGCGACGGCAATAACGTGGCCCATTCTCTCCTCTACGGCTGTTCCAAGACCGGTATGAACATTACACTCGGCTGTCCCAAAGGGTATGAGCCGAATGCCCAGGTGGTATCCGAGGCCAGAGAAGAATCCAGAAAAAAGGGCTGTGAAGTGACGGTGACCAACGACCCTAAAGAAGCCGTATTGAATGCGGATGTCATTTATACCGATGTCTGGGCCAGCATGGGCAAAGAGAAAGAACACGAAGAGCGGGTCAAAATCATGCAGCCCTATCAAGTTAACGCCGAATTGGTAAAGTCGGCCAAAGAGGATTATTTATTCATGCACTGTCTGCCGGCGCACCGGGGAGAAGAGGTGACGGACGAAGTGGCGGATTCCAAAAACAGCGTCATCTTTGACCAGGCAGAAAATCGCATGCATGCCCAGAAGGCGCTCATGGCTCTTATCATGTCGTGAGGGAAAGACAGAAAGGAGAATAAAATGGCAAAGACCTATGATGTTTTGATTCAGGGCGGGCTTGTGGTTGCGGGTTGCGGAATTCGCAAGGCAGATGTGGGCATCAAAGGGGAACGGATCGCCGCAATCGAATCGAAGATTCCTCCCGCGCAAGCCAAGCAGGTGATCGATGCCGGCGGAAAGTATATCCTGCCCGGAGCCATTGATGTACACGTCCATCCGGTGTACGAAGATGATCTGGGAGGCTCTTCACTTACGGCGGCTCACGGGGGAACCACCACCGTCCTGCACTTTGCCTATGCCCGACCCGGAATGAAATTGATTGATACCATAAAAAAATTCCAGGAAGAAGGCCTGCGCAAATCCTATCTGGACTTTGGTCTGCATGGAGCCTTATTCGATGCCAGTTCACAGATTGCCGAGATCCCAAAAGCCTTTGAGCTGGGAGTCACCTCATTCAAGATGTTCATGACCTACGCCAAGCTGAAATGGATGACGGATGACTACCACCTGACTGCGGCCATGGACCTGATCGCTATCCATGGCGGGCTGGCCATGGTCCATGCCGAAAGCGGGCTGGTCACGGATTATTTTGAGGACCGCTCCCTGAGGAGAGGAGAGAATCCCCAAAAAACTTTTCTGCAGACCCGCCCCGATTATTTAGAGGCGGAGGCCATTTTCCGAGCCATATCCATTGCCGCCGTCACTCATTGTCCTCTCTATGTGGTCCACGTGAGCACTGCCCGAGGTTTGGGCCCCGTTCAATGGGGTAAGGCGGAGGGCCTGGTGGTTTACGCGGAAACCTGTCCCCAATACATCACCATGACCGATGAGGTTCTGCAGCGCCTGGGGCCTCTCGCCAAGATTGGCCCGCCCCTGCGCACGGAAAAAGACAGGATGGCCCTCTGGGAAGGAATACAGGACGGGACGATCGATGTGCTGGCCAGCGACCATGCCCCCAAAGCCAAAAAGATCGATGAACCTTTTTTCGAAGCGGCGTTTGGGTCCCCTCAGGCGGAAACCATGCTGACCGTTACCCACGATGAGGGAGTAAACACGGGGAGAATAACCCTGTGCCGGCTGGTCCAGCTCTTAAGCGAAAATCCGGCAAAAATCTTTGGTCTTTATCCCCAAAAGGGTATCCTGCAAAAGGGTTCCGATGCGGACCTGGTTCTCTTCGATCCGAACCACATCTGCACCATCCGCCATCAGAACCAGCACTCCGGGGCTTCTTATACGCTCTATGAAGGGAGGGAATGCCTGGGCATGCCGGTCCTCTGCATGCAGCGGGGAAAAGTGCTGATCGAGAACGGTGAAATGAAAAAGAAACCCGGCGAGGCAAAATTTCTTTCCACGAAGATTACAAAAGTTACGTGTTGAGAATTCCTCTCGCAAAAAAAATAAAGAAAAGGAGAAATCAGCATGACCCGTTTAAAAGGAAAAGACATCCTTCACGGAAACCAGTTTTCCAAAGAAGACATCGATACCATCCTGCAGGTGGCCGCCGGTTTTGAGAAGGACCTGCAGAACAAAGATTCCCTTCCGCTGCTTCCAGGGAAAATTATGGCCGCCCTTTTTTTTGAACCCAGCACCCGCACCCGCCTTTCCTTTGAAACGGCGATGCTGCGCCTGGGCGGGGGGGTGATCAGCGTGGCTTCTGCGGAAAGCTCCTCGGTTGCCAAGGGGGAAACCGTGGTTGATACGGCGAAGACCGTGGCGCAATACGCCGATGTGATCGTCATGCGCCATCCGCGAATCGGTTCGGCCAAAGAGGCTGCGGATGCCGTCTCTATCCCGGTATTGAATGCCGGAGACGGCGCCGGCCAGCATCCCACCCAGGCTCTCCTGGATATCTATACCATTCAGCAAGAGGTAGGCTCCCTGAATGATTTATCCATTTCCCTGGTTGGGGATCTGAAGAACGGCCGAACCGTTCACGCCCTGGTTGAACTTCTATCCCTTTTCAAGGCCCGTCTCTTCTTGGTTTCTCCGGCGCTCCTGCGCATGCCCGAAGAGATCAGTTCCCGTCTGAAAGCCAAAGGACTCGCGATAATTGAAACCGACGACTTGGCCGAAGCAGCTTCCCAGAGCGATCTGGTCTATATGACCCGCATCCAAAAGGAGCGTTTCGCCAACGTTTCAGATTATGAGGCAGTCCAAGGGAGTTACATCATTAATGCCAAATTCCTGGAAAGACTGAAAAAGAAGATCACCATTCTGCATCCCCTACCCCGCGTGGATGAGATTCACCCCGAAGTGGATACCTATCCGGGAGCAGCTTATTTCCGCCAGGTCAGAAACGGCGTGTACGTGCGCATGGCCCTTCTGGCAATGGTCATGGGGGTAAAATAGTATAGGGTCCCCAGGCGGGCAACCAGACAAAACTTCTTGACTTTTTCTGTTGTCTCCTATAAAGATGGGCGCAAATTATGGAGAGGAATAAGCCATGATTCTGGGAATAGATGCGATTGAGAAGAAGCTTTGGGAGGAAGAAAAAATTTTCCTCATGAAGCAGGTTGGCATCCTACTCATTAAGAACAATGCCATCAAGTTTGGGGATTACATCCTGGCTTCCGGCAAGAAGAGCCCCTACTATATCGATTTACGCCAGAGCATTTCCAGCCCGATTACCCTGAGCTGGATCGCCAATTCTCTCGTAAGAATCATCCTCAACGAGATTGGAAAGGAAAAAATTGATAAAATTCTGGGGGTCCCTACAGCCGGGATTCCTTTTGCCACAATGATTGCTCAAACATTGGGCATTCCCTTGATTTATTACAGGCAGGCCCGGAAAGAACACGGAGTGCGAAAAAAGATCGAGGGCCTTTTAGATCGAAATGATCGGGTCTTGATTGTGGACGACCTCATCACAACAGGCGAAAGTATAATTGAATCCGCGGAGGTGGTCAGGGACCAGGGTGGAATCGTGAATGAATTGGTCGTTGTTTTGGACCGGGAACAGGGGGGGGAGGAAAGACTGCGGAAAGCGCGGATTGAGCCCCATTTCCTTTTTCGAATCACCAATGCCATGACCTGGCTTAATTCCTCAGGATTGATTACAAATGAAATCTACGCGACCCTGATCAATTACATTGAAGAAGAAACCCGATCTGCTCAAAATTCTGTAATCTGAATCCATCTAAGCTCAAACATCCCGGATTCATCCGGACCCATTCCCGGGGGCGGAGATCGGATTTCTCAAGACGGTCAAAGAATAGGAAACCATGACGAAATTAACCTTGAAGGGACGCACGATCGTGACGTCCCTGTTCTTTTTTGTTTTGCTGATCTTGGGCCCCGTGCCGGAGTCATCGGCCGCGGAAAACGAAACGATCCCGGCATCGCATTTCGCCTCCGCCGACCTTGTTCGGGGGGTCCCCCCGGGCTGGGTCCTCGACCGGAAAGCGGGGAAGGTAAACCTCCGTCTGGAAAAGGCGGGAGAGGATTTCATCGTCCACCTCGTCAGCGACCGGAACTCTTCCTTCGGAATCAAAAGGGAGTTCCATGTCGATCTGAAGGAGTATCCCTTTCTGGACTGGCGGTGGAAGGCCGTCCGCCTGCCGCGGGGCGGCGACGTCCGGAAGGCTGCGACGGATGACCAGGCCGTCCAGCTCTACGTGGCCTTTCCCGCGACGGGCTTTCCGGCGGTGCTCAACACGCCCATTATCGGCTACATCTGGGATAACGAGGCCCCGCGGGGATGGACGGGGCGGAGCGAACAGATCGGCGGCGGGAAACTCCGGTATCTGGTGGTCCGCAACAAGGCCGATCGCATCGGGGAGTGGTATGCCGAACGCCGGAACCTCTATGAGGACTTCCGGAAACTCTTCCGGGATCTCAAGGGGGTGGATACCGTCACGCACGGGATCCAGTTCCACATCAACTCCCAGTACACGAAGAGCGAGGCGGAGGGCTGTATCGGCGATGTCTTTTTCAGCCGGCAGGATACAAAAGGCATGACCGCTTCCGCACCCTCTCCCGTCGTGAGATAGCCCTTTATTCTTCCCTATTTTTCTGATTTGAGGATCTTCCGCGCCCGGGCGATATCCCTGCCGATCTGGGCAATCAGCTTTTCGGGGCTCTCGAAGCGGACCTCGTCGCGGATCCGTTCGATGAACAGGATCTCCAGGGACTCTCCGTAGATATCCTTCTGAAAATCGAAGATGTGGACCTCGATGGAACGTTTTTGTTCGGCGAAGGTCGGGTTGAAGCCGATGTTGAGGACCCCGTCGTGGCGCTTCCCCTCCCGGAGGACCCGGACGGCATAGACTCCGCGGGCTGGGACCAGCTCCTTGTCGGGGGCGATGTTTGCCGTCGGGAAGCCGAGCCTTACCCCCCGTTGGTTCCCGGAGATCACCTGGCCGCCGAGATTGTAGGACCGACCGAGAAGGGTCGCGGCGAAACGAACCTCGCCGGCAAGGAGGGCTTCCCGGATCTTCGTGCTGCTGATAACGGTATCGCCGACGCAAAAGGCGTTCATCACCTCGACCTCGAAACCTAAGCGGCACCCGGCTTCGGTCAGGAAGGCCTCGTCCCCCTCCTTTCCCCGTCCAAAGGTGTAGTCGTGGCCGATCAGGATCCGCCGGATCCGCAGACTCTCCCAGAGGATCCCCCGGATAAACTCTTCCGCCGTCGTCCGGGCGTATTCGACGGAAAAGGGGATCAGGATGAAGGCGTCGATCCCCAGGCCGTCGAGGAGACGCATCTTCTCCTCCGGAGAGGTGATGAGGTAGAAGGGGCGCCGCTCGGGGTGAAGGACCATCTTCGGGTGGGGGTCGAAGCTGATCGCCACGGCCGGGCACCCCTCAAGGTGCGCCTCTTCGACGAGCCTCCCGAAAATGAAACGGTGGCCGAGATGGACCCCGTCGAAATTGCCGATGGTCACGAAGGCGCCCTTCAGGCTTTCGGAGATGTTTTCACTGCCGCGGATCACGTCCATAATAAACGGTTGACCTCCTCCATGGGGCCGATACCATAGCATCAATCGCGCCATTTTCAAGCACAATTGTCGGTTGCCCGGCGCCACCGCCGGTGACCATCCCAAAACCGGACAGATCACGTGCTACAAAACCGGACATATCATGTGTTACTGACAATCGCGGTGAATCCTGCTTGACAATATGTAATCGAACGATTACACTTCTGAAATGTTCTCGATTAAGCCTTTGCCCGAATTCACCGAATGGCTGGACGGCCTGTCCGATGTGGCGGTGCGCGGGGTGGTGGTGGCGCGCATTAAGCGTCTGGAGCGCGGCTTGATGGGGGACGTGGAACCGGTCGGCGGGGGCGTGTTGGAGATTCGTATTCATGTGGGCGCAGGCTGGCGCGTGTATTTCGTGCAGCGCGGCGCGCAGGTGATCGTGTTGCTCGCGGGTGGACCCAAGCGTACCCAGAAAACCGACATCAAGCGCGCCAAGGCACTGGCTGCGCGGCTGGATTGACTAAAGGAGATGACCATGACCCAACGCATCAAGGTGGCAGACCTGCCCGAGTTCGACGCAGCGCCGTATCTCGACAACAAGGCGGCGATTGCGGCCTATCTGACGGACATTCTGGAGGCGAATGATCCGGCCTTGCTGGCGGCCGCATTGGGCGACATCGCCCGGGCGCGCGGCATGAACGAGATCGCCAAGGCATCTGGTCTCACCCGCGAAGCCCTGTACAAGGCACTCAGGCCCAATGCGAAACCTCGCTACGACACCATCGCAAAGGTTTGCGGGGCGCTGGGGGTGCGGCTGGTAGCGCAGGCGATTCATGTTTGAGCCTTCGCTGTCAAAGGCATAACACGACAGTTAAGCGGACGGCGGAAAAGCACCGTCGCCGCTTACCAGCCCGGTCAGCTCACAATTTCCGAAAGGAAAAAATGGCAGATTCACTGAAACAGCCCTATCTGCGCAAGGTTGACAGACGAGGAGACATCCAGGTGTGGATCGTCGATGGCAGCTATGTCCGCGGACACATCGACGAGGAGTTCACAAACTTCGGTCAGCACTACCGGTACGCGTACATTCCCGAGAAGGAATTCTGGATAGACGAGGAAGCGGAACATGATGAACGAATGTTTTTCACGGATCATCTTCTTATAGAACACCAGTTGATGGCCAAAGGGATACCGTACGAGAAGGCGCTCGTCGAAGCAGACAGGGCGGAGCGCCAGGAGCGCCGCCGCGCCGGTGACGTTGCCAAGGCAACACATCGGGGACAGCAACTCCCGGCTGGCAGTGCCGCACATGAACGCCTCTGGAAGAAGCTGGAGAACGGCATCAGCGCGTGGATTGTAAACGGCCGATTCGTGCGCAGCGTCTTCGATATCGATTTCACGGCCGGGGGGCACGACCACGTGTATGAGTTCGTGCCCACGGGGGAAGTCTGGATTGACGACGCGATCACGGAGAAAGAGCGGGGATTTGTCCTGCTTCACGAACTGCACGAACGCACTCAGATGGCGGACGGAGTTCCATACAGCCAGGCGCACGCGGAGTCCAGCCGCATGGAGTTTCGGTGCCGGCATCACCCGGATGAACTTCATGACGCGCTCGCGGCTGAAGGCTGGGCGTAACCGATGCCGAAGGCGTCGGGAAACGTTACATGCGGGAAGCCCGACCGGCAATTCCGCGGTACGGCATGCCGCCGTCCGTGATTTACGACGTTGAAAACAATCAGACAGAGAATACCGTCAGACTTCCCAAAGATTTGATCCTGCAGCCCGGAGTGTCGCGGACCCCATGGGGTTGGCGACGGATCACTGCGCCGTCATTTTCGCTTGACAACGGCGGGAGAGCCGGTGTAGATGAACCCCAAAGTTTTGCTATGCGGACATTGCCGAAGTGGCGGAATTTGGTAGACGCGCTAGGTTCAGGGTCTAGTGGGTGTACGCCTGTCCGGGTTCAAGTCCCGGCTTCGGCACCAGAATGAAAACGGGGGGTTAGCTGATTCATCGGTTAATCCCCCGTTGCTTTTCGGGGGGTCTTGGTCAACGGTTTGGTCAACACTTGTCCGAAAGCCCTCCATTGGGTCAACGGCTTTTCGGGTATCCGTCGCATCAACCAAATCATACCGGAAAAACACTTTGCGATAAATAATATTGATATTTATTAAAAAGATAGGCATTATTCATGTGTATTTTGATAATTGAACCCTTCAAAGCATCATCAAACCTAATCAGGTGATGTATGGTGATCATAGACCCCGTGTCTCGAAAAGAGTGCGGAGTTTTGTTTTTTAGAGCGGGAGAAACTGGTTTACGCGATTCAATTTTATACTGAATTTCATATGTTTAACAACAAATAAATGTCTAAAATCCCATTATTTTTTTTGTTTTTCATAGGGGCCTTGATTACGGGTTTTGGGACACCTATCTTCCTAACCAATGCAGAAGGAGGGTCTCCCGCGTTGAAAAATGAAGGGCTGCCCTCGCCACCCGCTGTGGGACACGGTGTTTCTATGCGAGTCTTGTGGACGGTTGCCGAATATAAGGTGGGTGGGAATGCAGTCTGGGGGGAAGAGGAGGCACATAAGCTACTTTTCAAGCCGTTAGACATAACTGCTACGACGATCACATTTGACGGCAAAAAATGCAACGACGTGATGTTTAATAAAGAGATGGTGAATGCGAAAGAATACCTTGATCGTACCTTTCAGACCTCACCACAAGCGCTTGATATCGAGAATACGGTAGTAGAGCTGGTAAAGACCAATTGCGACCTGCCGGGGTTTTCAGAATACATGCGCTTGAAAGACAGAAGGATCGTCATTTTCATCAACGGAGTTTTCTTTTACTTTAAACCGGCCGTGAATTACTGAAGTAAGGGAGGGAACCAACATGATTCACAAATTACTTAGGCTTTTTTGTTCAATAGTCGCGTTGGGTTTGCTGTTCGCCCCCAATGCCTGGACGGCGCCTGCCGTCGATTATTATATTTCGCGGCCCCTTGCTCCGCAGCTTTCCAGCGATGGAAATTCGTTATACTATTCCGATCCGCCGGTAGTCTATGTGCTTGATCCCAATCCCTCTGCCGAACAGGTAAGCATCCCGGCTCGGTTTGATCTGCTTAGCCTGCCTGAATCTGCCACCGCAGCTTTTTCCATTACCTACGTGGCGAGTGGCGGCACAGATCCTTGGGGGGCAAGATGTACCACCTTCCCTGAGGAGGCCAAGGCCGCTTTTAATGCCGCCACCGCCATTTGGGGCAACATCCTTCGATCTTCTGTGCCAATAACGATTAGCACCTGTTGGTCGAATTTAGGTTCAAGCAGCACTTTAGGATATTCCGGCAGTCCGACTTTTAGTGATTTCGCCGGTGCCCCGAAGGCGAACACCTGGTACAAGCCATCCTTGGCAAACGCTTTGGCGGGTTCTTGTCTGGATTCCACTCAAATGGACATATATATTACCTACAACAGCAATTTTTCCTGGTATTACGGAACGGATGGCAATACACCATGGACCCAGGTGGACTTAATGTCGGTCGTTCTGCATGAAATAGCGCACGGACTCAACTTTAGCGGTTCTATGGCATATTCCGGAGGAATGGGTAACTGGGGTTATGGCGATTCTCCCGCTTATCCCGACATTTACGACACCTTTATGAGAGATGGCTCAAGTCGGCAACTCATCGATACGGGTGTCTACGCCAACTCCTCTACAACCCTTGGCAGCGCCCTGACGTCCGACAACATCTGGTTCCATGGGGGCAATGCGATGGCGGCAAATGGCGGCCAGAGAGTCAAGATGTACGCACCCTCAACATGGGCGAGTGGATCCAGCTACTCACACATGGACTATAATACTTTTCACAATACGGCAAACGCGCTGATGGTGTATGCCATTCCGAAAGGTACCGCCAGACACGATCCTGGTCCCATTGTAGAGGGTATCCTCAAAGATGTTGGATGGTCTGCTACCACGATTAACCCCAACCCACCTTGGCCGCTTCTCTGCAGCTACTCCAACTCTTCGGCCAGTAACTCCTTCACCTCCAGCGGCGGCACGGGAAGTGTGGACGTAACCGCCACAAGCGGCTGTTCATGGACGGCTTCAAGTAATGCAAGCTGGATAACGATATCCGAAGGAAGCAGTGGAAGTGGTAATGGAACTGTTTACTACTCGGTCCCGACATATACGGATGGAAGCCCCCGCACTGGGACCATGACTATTGCAGGGGAGACATTCACTGTCAACCAGTCAGGGCCTGACCTTATAGGAAATTTTATATTCGAATATCAAATCGGTTCCGACATATTTACTGATAGGATCACATTTAAAACGAAATCCAATTGGAAAACGTTTGACGGTAACGATATGTACATAGGGTACGATGCAGACTATCCTTCCGTTATTACTGCTGTAGGTGCTTGGTATCCTTCTTTTTCACTGTTTAGAATTTTCACCCTGCCCAGGAATTGGTTTTTCCCCCATACAGTATATGATTTTTCAATAAATGCGGATAACACTTTGTCAGGATGTCATACGCAATCAAACGATCTTGGGCGCACCTGGAGTAATTGTCATTCACTGATCATCCCCTCATCGCATAAATCACCTTTAGGCTCATGGGACATGTCAATGGAATCAAAAAACGATCCCATCGCCATGTTTGATAAAAAGCTTGCTGAGGATCAAACGGCTCAGGTGCAACGGACTGAATCTTCATCCTCTGTCGATGATGATTTGGTTTCAATAATAAACGAACAAAAGGCAATGATCGAAAATCACAGATAGATAGGAGCAATTGTCGAAACTAACCTCCTTCCTTGTCATTAAGAATTCGATGCAGGACGGATTTGGAAAGCCCAAACTGTTCAGACAGCTCCCGGTCAGTCATCCCTTTAAGGCGCTCCTCCGCTATGGTTCTGTCGCGTTCCAACCTTGCGGGATTATTCTTTGCCTTGGAATACCTGGGTCGTTACTTTTTTCAATCCGACTTGTATCGGCAGGAGGCGGGTCATGAAAACATCCATCAAAGCCGCGCTGTTGTCGGCCCTGGTTTTCCCCGGTCTGGGGCAGATGTACCTCAAGCGTTACCTTCGGGGGCTGATCCCGATGGTTCTCGTGCTGACCGGACTGGGCGTTCTGATTGTGCAGGCGACGGTTGGCGCTTTACAGATTCTCGATAAAATACAGCTTCAAGGCGGAACCGTGGATATGAACGCCGTTTCCAATCTCGCGGCAGGGTCCTCCGCACACGGCGATCCATCTTCCTCATTCATCTCACTGGGGATCGGCGTCTGCTGGGTCTTTGCCGTGATCGACGCCTACTGGCTTGGAAAAGAAAAAGACCGGCGCAACCTTCAGGATCAGGCGAAGGGGGATTGACGTTTCGGTAGGGAAGTCCCGCGAGAAGCCGCGGGGACGGCGATTTGCCCCCTGTTTGCGGGGCATTCCCATTGGAATAAAATACGCACACGGGAGGGAGAACCATGGAATTCAGCGTCCTGATCGGCGGGGAGGGGGGACAGGGGGCCTTTTCCGTCGAACTGGAATTGACGGAAATCCTGACCAAGCTCAATTATCACTTTTTCGCCACGAAGCGTTACATGTCCCGGATCCGCGGCGGGCACAACTTCCACATGGTCCGTATCGCCGATCGCCCGCTCCACGCCCTGAAAGGGGGGAAATGGGACATGGTCGTCGCCCTGGACGATGAGACGGAGGCGGTTCACAAAGCGGACCTCCACGAAGGCGGCATCTTCCTTTCCCGCGCCATGACGAAAGAGGTCGGAAAGGAAAGCAAGAGGCTCTTCGGGGAGATCCGCTCCGCCAACACGGTCCTGGTCGGCTGCGTGCTGGCCGCGATCGGCGTGGCCCTTGAGAAAACGGCGGAGGCGGCCGACCCGGGAAAAGCGGAATACCTCAAGCAAGGGTATGCTTTCGCCGTGCGGCGGAACATCGCCGGCACCTTTCCGGTTGCCGCGGCCGCGGGTTGCCCCGTCAAATTCGACGGAAATCAGGCCCTTGCCTTCGGGGCGCTGCTGGGCGGCTGCCGGTTCATGGCCGGCTACCCGATGACGCCGGGAACCTCGATCCTGCACTACTTTGCCGAGGCCGCGCAGGACCTTCCCGTTCATTTCGAGCAGGCCGAGGACGAGATCGCCGCGATCAACATGGCCCTGGGCGCCTCCTACGCCGGCGTCCGGTCGATGGCGGCCACCGCCGGCGGCGGCTTCGCGCTGATGCAGGAGGGGGTGTCGCTCGCAGGGATGACGGAGACGCCGATCGTCATTGCCGTCGCCCAGCGGCCCGGCCCGGCCACCGGGCTTCCCACCCGGACCGAACAGGGGGATCTGAACTTCGTTCTCCATGCCGGCCACGGGGAATTCCCCCGGGTCCTGTTTGCCCCCGGTTCCATCATCGAGACGATCGAACTCGCGAAAAAGGGCTTCGAGCTGGCCGACCGGTTCCAGATTCCCGTCTTTCTGCTGACGGACCAGTACTTCGCCGACTCCGTTCAGGTCGTCGAAGAGGAGGAGATCCCGCTGGATGTGATTGCCCGTGAATATCCGGTTTTTGATGCAACCTACAAACGGTATCGTCTGACGGAGGACGGAATTTCTCCGCTGACCTTTCCGGGGCTTTCCGATGCGCTGGTCAAGCTCGATTCGGATGAGCACGACGAGGAGGGGAAGATCACGGAGGAGCCGGATCTGCGAAAGCGGATGGTGGACAAGCGCCTGGGAAAGCTCGACCTTTTGAAGAAGGAGGCAATACCGCCGACGTTTTACGGCGCAATGGACCCGGCCGCTGTTGTCCTCTGCTGGGGGTCGAACCGGCTGATCGTGAAGGAGGCCGCAGAGCGGCTCAACGCCGACGGTCTTTCGGTTTGCGTCCTCCACTTCGGGCAGGTCTATCCGCTCACGCCCGCGATGATCGCCCCTTACCGCCTGGAGACGAAGAAACGGATCTGCGTGGAGAACAACGCAACGGGCCAGTTCGCCGGATTGCTGAAGCGGGAGCTCGGCCTCGCCGTCGATCACAATATCCTGAAATACGACGGCGACTGCTTCACTGTCGAGGAGCTCTATCTGACTCTGAAAGGGCTGCTTTCATAACAGGCTGTTGAAAAACGCCCATCTGCTGCGTTTCTCTCATCCTTCGCCGTTCAACGTACCCGATAGTACGCCTCACGGCTCAGGATTTCGAGGGCCTTGCATCGGGGCATTTTTGAACAGCCTGCAAAAGAGCCTTTTTCAGCAGGCTGATCAAGGAGGAGAGCAATGGAACCGAAAATCGAGACCGCCTGGTGCCCCGGCTGCGGCAATTTTGCCATCCGTGATGTGCTGGAGAAGGTGATCCGGGAGCTCCCCGTCCCGCAGAACAGGATCGTTCTCACATCGGGGATCGGACAGGCCGCAAAGATGCCCCAGTATCTGGACGTGAACTATTTCAACGGCCTTCACGGCCGCTCCCTGCCTCTGGCCGCCGGGATCAAGCTTGCCCGACCCGACCTGACCGTCATCGCCTATTCCGGCGACGGCTGCATGTTCGGCGAAGGGGGGAACCATTTCATCCAGACGATCCGGCGGCGTCTGGACATCACGATCCTGGTCTCCGAAAATCAGGTGTACGCCCTGACGAAAGGCCAGAGCTCGCCCACGACCGGTCTTGCCGTGAAAAACGACCTGAGCCCCGGCGGTAACCCGAACATCCCCCTGAATCCGCTTGCCCTCGCCATCACGATGGGAGCCCCCTTCGTGGCCCGCGGCTTCGCCGGCGACAAGGAACATCTCGCGGCGCTCATCCGGGAGGCGATCCTCTTCAAGGGCACGGCCGTCGTGGACATCCTCCAGCCCTGCGTCAGTTTCAACAAGATCAACACCTACGCGTGGTACCGGGAGCGGGTGTTCAAGCTGGAAAAGCCCCTGGCCGACCACTACGAGGCCATCCGGACGGCCGACCTCTGGGGGGTGAAGATCCCGATCGGTGTCATCTACCGCAATGACGAGGCCCCGTGCCGGGAGATCCGGGAGATCTTCCGGGTTCCACTGACAAAGGCGGACGCGGCCTCCCGCCTCAACATGCGCTGCGTGATGATGCGATGAGGTCGGTCGGAAAAACCGTGACTGAACCCCATTCGCCTTCTGTTACAATATTCAGCATTTTATAGCGGTTCATGGTTTCTCCATTTTCAGCCAGATCCGGGCCGTCATCCGGGCGTCGTCCAGGGCACGGTGGTTCTGCCGGCGGAGGCCGGCGTCAGGGAAGAGGTGGAGGTAAACGGTTTCCAGGGTGTGGTCCGAAAGGCGGGGGAGGCGGCGCCGGCTGAGTTCCAGCGTGCAGACGTGCGCGTGGGGGAGGCCCATCCCCAGCCGGGCGAACTCGTGGCGGAGGAAGCGGACGTCGAAGGCGGCGTTGTGTGCAACGAGGACGCTCTCCCGGATGAACTTGAAAAACAGGGGAAGGACCTGCTCCGGAGTCGGCTGCCCGGCGAGCATCTCGTCGGTGATCCCGTGGATCGCCTGGACGGCGCAGGGGACCGGCACCCCGGCGTCGATGAGCGAGGCGAACTCCCCGACGACGACCCCCTCCTCGATGGCGACCGCGCCGATCTCGATCACCCGGTGGCCCTGCCGGGGCGACAGACCCGTCGTTTCGACGTCGACGACCACATGGCGGTCGATCGGGGGCGGCCCGCCGACAGCGGCAAAGGCTTCTTCACGCGTTCGGATGATCGGTTTCATATCCAGTTCCAGCGGAAGGTCGCACCCGACGCCGTCTGCAACCCGGCTCCATCTCTACCCTTTCAGCACAAAGAGGGCGTCGGCGACGACGGGCTCCGATCCCGCGATGATCACCGGGTTCAGGTCGATCTCAACGATTTCGGGGTGGAGGAGCGCGATGGCACCCACCGTCTGGAGGATCCCGGTGAGGGCGGGCCGGTCTACGGCGGGGAGGCCGCGGAACTCGCCGAGGAGCGCCTTCGCCCGGATGTCGGTGAGCATCTCTTCCGCCTCGGAGGCGCTCAGGGGCGCCGAGCGGAAGGCCGTATCCTTCAGCGCCTCGGTGAAGACGCCGCCCACGCCGAACAGGATGCAGGGGCCGAAGCCGGGGAAGCGGGTCATCCCGACGACGAATTCGCGGCTGCCCGCGACCATCTCCTGGATGAGGATGGGGATCTCTTTCCCGGCGGCGGCGCGGATCGACCGGAAGGCGTCGCGGAGGGCCTCTTCCGTCCGGATGTTCAGGGCGATGAGGCTCCGGCCGGACTTGTGCATGATCTCCCAGGCGCACGCCTTGGCGGCGACGGGAAAACCGATTCCGCCGGCAATTTTCACGGCCTCGTCTTCGGTCGCAGCAATCCCTTCCCGGGTGACCGGAACGCCGTAAGCGGCGAGGAGTTCCTTCGCTTGATGCTCGTCGAGGGCCTTCTGCCCGGCGGCCAGGGCCGACCGGAGCATCCTTTTGGCATCCGGGTTTTCCGGGGGCAGGGCGGGCGTCAGGATCGTCTTTCGTCCGCGGATCTCCAGGTGGCGGAGGAGCGAGACCATCCCCCGCGCCGCCTTCTCCGGCGAGTCGAAGACCGGAACGTCGTGGTCCATGTAGAGGGCGGTGTTGTCGTCCTCACGGCCGAAGAAGGAGGAGACCACCAGGGGCAGACCGTACTTCCGGGGGAGCTCCACGGCGGCGGTCATATCCATCGCAGTCTGTTCCAGAAAGGTCTCCAGGGACATGTTTCCCATGATTTCGCGGATATGCGGATAAGCCGCCTTCATGAATCCGGAGTTCATCGCGCCGTGGACGGCGATGGCGTCCACCTCGCCGCTCTCCAGGATCATCGCCGGGATGGTCGCAGCCAGGAGCTTCATATCCAGGTGAAAGGTGAGATCGACAGGGTTCGCGCTGGAGGCCTGGCCGGGGATAAGTTCCCGGATCTTTTTTTGCAGGGAATCGGAGAGACGGGGGAGCGTCATGCCGCCCTGATCGGCGTTATGGGAGATGGCGGTTCCCGGCCCCCCGGAGTTGGTAACGACGGCGAGCCTCCGGCCGCGCAGGGGCGGCTGGGCGGCGTGGACCCACCCGTGGGCGTAAAGATCCTCGATGGAGAGGCAGCGGATGATCCCGCACTGCCTGAAGATGCCCTCGTAGAGCAGGTCGGGACCGGCCAGCGCGCCGGTGTGGCTCAGGCCCGCGCGGGCGCCGGCGGCCGAGCCGCCCACGTACTGGGCGAGGACCGGCTTTTTCGGGGTGATCTTCTGAGCGGTTTCAATGAACCGCCGGCCGTCGCGGATCCCCTCGATGTAAAGGATGATCGCCTTCGTCTGCTCGTCTTCGCCCAGGTATTCCAGGACGTCGATTACGTCGATGTCGGCCTCGTTTCCGCAACTGACCGCCTTGCTGAAACGGATCCCCCGCTCGCGGAGGTAGGCAAGGGTCTGCGTGATGTAGGTGCCGCTCTGGGAGGCCATCCCGAGCGATCCCGGCCGTTTCTCCATCGCGGCAACGGTCAGGTTGAGGGAGATGGCGGTGTTCACGATCCCCATGCAGTTGGGGCCGAGGAAACGGATGCCGCAGGTCGCGGCGATCTCCCGGAGCCGCTCCTCCAGCACCCGCCCTTTCTCGCCGGTCTCCTTGAAGCCGGCGCTGATGACGATCGCCCGTTTCGTGCCGATCTTGGCGAACTCTTCGAGAATCGGGACGACATGGACGGTCGGGACGACCAGCAAGGCAAGGTCGGGGACCTCGGGGAGGTCGCGCGGAGAGGCATAGGCCTTATGTCCGAGGACGGTTTTTTCTGTGGGATGGATGGGGTAGAATTTCCCCTCGTACCCGTCCTTGAGGATGGAGAGAGCCTGCAAGGTCCCCATTTTCATCGGATTGTTGCTTGCGCCGGCGACGGCGATGGACTTCGGGTGCAGCAGCAGGTGCAGTGGATTTTCCGGCATCGGTTCCCCTATCTTTTTTAACGGATCATCGTGAGCGTGAATGACAGCGGGGGCAATATAGGCAAACGGGTATTCCCTGTCAAGCCATAATCCGGGCTCATGATCCGGGGATATGATCCGGGGAGCGCGGGAGGGGATCGGATTCATCCGGGGAGGATTGCCGATCGGGAAGATTTTAATGAAGCAGGGGAGCGAAATCTGCTCCCCTGTCTTTGCATCCTCATGCCTTTGCCTGGCCGGGACGCGCTCTGATCAGGAGGATGGGGACGTTTGCATCGTGCAACACCTGGAGAGCCACGCTGCCGAACATCAGCCGCTTCATTCCGGTATAACCGTGCGTAGCAATGACGATCAGATCCACGGGGTGACTCTTGGCGTAGTCGACAATCTTCTCCTCCGGTCTGCCTTCCAGCAGCTCCGTGCTGACCTTGATCCCTTCCGCCCGGAGCCGGGACTCAACGCCTTCGAGATACTTCTTTGCTTCGGTGCGATGGGCATTACTCAGGGCGGAAAAATCAATACTCCTTTCGTAAGCTTTGGGAATGTAGATGGTTTCGATTGTGATCACCTTCAAGAGAATCACCTCGCCCAAAACCCCTACCCGCCCCAGTTTGATGACCTCGGGCAAAGCGCATTCGGCCAATTCCGAACCGTCCAATGGAACGAGAACCTTTGGATACATGACCTGCACCCCCTTTCTTTGAAAAAAAGCATGAAACCAATCATGATGCCTCTTCAAGATCCGGATTCCGGATCAGCAGCACCGGACATTTCGCCTCTTTCATCACCCTTTCCGCAACGCTCCCGATGAAATATTTCTTCAAACCCGTCTTGCCATGGGAGGCGATAACGATCAGATCGACCTTCCGCTCGGAGGCCTCCTTGAGAATCTCTTCATGAGGCTGACCTTTGCGAAGATCCGGAATAACCTTGACAGCCCGGCTGTCCGGGAATCGGGCGATGGTCTCCCGCAGTTTTTCATTGGAATAGACGATGCCCTCGCTCAATACGCGATCCGCGATACCTTGGTCGATACAATAATCGGATACGCACATCTGAACCGTCCGGCTGATCACGTGGAGGAGAAAGATCCGCGACCGTCCCTTCCCCGCAATCTCCAGGGCCGTGAGAAAAGCGCGATCCGAATCTTCGGAGAAATCCGTTGGCACAAGGATATTTCTGGGATCAAACATGAAACCGTCCTTTCAGGTCACGCCCCCAGGGTCAGGCAATCGCTTTTCCAGAGACAATCGTTTTCACATGTCTCTTTCGTGCGAAAGCAGGGGGAAAACCCTTCCCGGATCTGGATCTCGCGGATGATCTCCTGTTTGGATCGGCCGATTCGGGCATTGACGCTCCACTGTCTGGCAATTTCCCTGATTTCCTGCATTTTCATCTCATCTCCTCCTTTTCTTTGCTGTTTTTCGAAGATGAATTGTTTTGATTTGATCATAGGACGAGAATTTCTTTTGTGCAATACGGGAGGATATCCTGGAAAATACCGGCTAAAAACAGGGGTCAGGAAAGATTCAGCAGAAAAGACCGGAGGCTTGCATGGCGGTTCCTGAGGCCAAGCTTCCGGCGGATATGGTCTCTGTGATAATCGACTGTTTTGACGGAGATACGGAGCATGGTTGCGATCTCCTTGGTCGCATGCCCGTTTTTGACACACTCCGCCACCCGGATCTCCTGAGGGGTAAGATCGAAATAGGCCTGGTTGATCCGGCGCAGGAAGGGCGAAATGATCTCGGTGATTCTTGCTTCGAGGGTGTTGAGGCAATCCCTCTGGGGCGGGGTCAGCGCTCCCTCTTTCAATTTTGCGATGCAGGGAAGGATGAGGGTTTTTACATTGACCAGAACCTGCTCCTGCAACTCCAACCGGTCCTCTTCCCGCTGCCGGAGAAGTACTTTGAGCGCTACATTCAACTCCTCAAGATTCCGGGACTGGATGGAAAGCTCCTCTTCTCTTTCTCTAAGCGCCTGTTCGGCCTGCTTGCGTGCCGAGATGTCCCTCATGGAACCCACGATCCGCGGAGGAAGTGCTTCGGATCCGGGCAGGAGCGCCGCGGTGATGGAGCAGGTGAAAAGAGAGCCCCGGGAATCTTGGAGCTGGATTTCGAAGTCGTGAACGGATCCCCGTTCCATGATCGCCTGCAGGAAGAAATTTCTCTGGGTCTGGTCGGCGTAAAACTCGTTGATGAATCTTCCGATCAGATCTTCTCTTCGGAACGGGGAGTATCTTTCGATGGAAGGGGAGATTTCCAGAATGGCCCCGTCGAGCCCCACTTCATAGTAGATATCCTGAATATTTTCGAAGATCCGGCGATATTTCTCTTCACTCCGGCGAAGCCGTTCCTCGACCTCCCTGCGGTCGGTCAAGTCGAATTTGCGGGGCGCCGGTTTTCCGGTGACGTTTCTTTTCTTCATGGGAATGGCCTGCCCATGTCGTTTCCCGGTCGATGCCTTAAGAGTGCGAAACTGACCGGTCTGGAGGTATTGTACCACAAGGGGCCGCGCCTGCCAAGGTATCGTCCGGCTCCCCCATTTTCCGGCTTTACAAAAGGACCGTTTCTCGATTAAATAGGCGTCTGTAAAGAAACAACGAAAGGAGACCACAGGTATGGCCGAACAGACGGCTTCCAACCCGCCCTATGATGTCGTCATCATCGGCGGGGGGCCGGCAGGGCTTACCGCGGGGATGTATGCCGCGCGGGCGGACCTCCAGACGCTGGCCCTCGAGGGTGGCTCGACGGTCAGCCAGATTACCATGACCGATCTGATCGAGAACTATCCGGGGATTCCGGACGGAATCATCGGCTCCGATCTTGTGGACCGTCTGAAGACGCAGGCCGTCCGGTTCGGTCTGAAGACCGCCTCCGGCGACGTGACGGCGGTGACGAAAAAAAGGTGGGGCGAGACGGAAGGCTGGGAGATCGCCGCCGGGGACATGCGCTACGGGACGCTTTCCGTGATCATCGCCACCGGGGCGAACTGGCGGCGACTGGGTGCTACGGGCGAGGAGCGTTTCATCGGGAAGGGGGTTTCCTTCTGCGCCACTTGCGACGGCCCTTTTTACCGCAACCGAGAGGTCGCGGTGGTCGGCGGCGGCGACACGGCCATCCAGGAGGCGCTCTACCTCACCCGCTTTGCGAAAAAGGTGACGGTGATTCACCGCCGGGACCGCCTGCGGGCGACGGCGATCCTCCAGAAGAGGGCCTTTGCCAACGAAAAAATCGCCTTCGCGTGGAATTCCGTGGTCGAATCGATCGAGGGTCTTGACCTTGTCCAGGGGATCAAACTGAAGGACGTCACGACGGGGGCCACGCGCGAGCTTGCGGCAAACGGGGTTTTCATCTTCGTCGGCCTTACCCCGAACACGGCCCCCTTCCGGGAACTCGTTGCCGCGGACCAGGGCGGCTACATCACGGTTGACGCGAACATGCAGACATCGGTTCCCGGGATCTTCGCCTGCGGGGACTGCATTGCGAAGCGCCTCCGGCAGGTCGTCACCGCCTGCGGCGACGGGGCGACGGCGGCCTTTTCCGCCCAGCTTTACGTGGAGGAACTGAAGGGGGTAGCTTACTGATATGGATGCGTTGATTGACGCCTGGCGTCACATCCCGGCGCACCTGAGCCCATACCTCTTCGAGATCGGCTCCTTTCAACTGCGCTGGTACAGCCTGATGTACCTTGCAGCCTTCGGCTGCATTTACCTCCTCGTCATGCGCCGGATCCGGCGGGAGAATTTTCCCTATACGGCTGAGCTGATCCAGGACTACTTCGTCTGGGCGATCCTCGGGGTGATTCTCGGCGGCCGCCTGGGCTATGTCTTCTTCTACAACCTCGGCTACTACCTGCGACACCCCCTGGAGATTCTCTTTCCCTTCGAATTCAACGGCGGGCTCCATTTCGTGGGGATCAGCGGAATGTCCTACCACGGGGGCGCTATTGCCATCCTGATCGCAACCGTGATCTTCTGTCGGAGGCGCCGGATTGATTTCTGGCGCTTCGCCGACCTCTTCAGCTCGGCGATCCCGCTCGGCTACACCTTCGGGCGGATCGGCAACTTCATCAACGGCGAGCTTTACGGCCGGGCGACGGATGTCCCCTGGGGGATGGTCTTCCCTCTCGACCCGCTGCACCTGCTGCGCCACCCCTCCCAACTCTACGAGGCCTTCTTCGAAGGGATCGTCCTGTTTGCCTTCCTCTGGGGGGTCCGAAAGAGGGTTTCCTTCACCGGCGCCCTCTTCGCTCTCTACATTGCGGGCTACGGCGTCATCCGCTTCTTCATCGAGTTCTTCCGGCAGCCGGATGCCCAGCTCGGCTTCGTCCTCGGCCCCTTCAGCATGGGCCAGCTTCTCTGCCTGCTGATGATCCTGGCCGGCGGCACGATCTACGCCATCCGCCGGGAATAAGGAAAAAGGGACAACTCCCTTATAACCCTCACTTCAAGAAAGGAATCCAATATGGGAAAGAGAGTCGTGATTATCGGGGCGGGGGCGGGAGGTGCCTCCGCGGCCGCCGAAGCAAAGCGGACGGACCCGTCGCTTTCGATCGCCATGATCGAGCAGCGCTCTCAGGTTTCGGTGGCCGCCTGACCGATGCCCTATTACATCGGTGATGTAATCCAGGACGAAAAGAAGCTCATCGCCCGGACGCCGGAGAAGTTCCGGGAGACAGGGGTCGATGTCCGGATCGACACCCGCGTCGAGGAAGTCGATCCGAAGGCGGGGAGGGTCCGCCTGGCCAATGGGGAGGCCCTGCCCTACGATATCCTTGTCCTGGGGACGGGAACAACGCCGCTCCTGCCGGGAATTCCGGGGGAGACGCTGGAGGGGGTCTTCACGCTCAAGAATTTCACGGACGCCGTCCGGATCAAGGCATGGCTCCGGGAGACCCCCCGCAGGAAGGCGATCATCGTCGGGGCCGGCTTCATCGGAATGGAAATGAGCGAGGCGCTGCGAAATCTCGGGATCGAGACGCAGGTCTTCCACCGCGGGACGCTTCCTGTGAACCGCTGGGATCCGGAATTCGGAAAAATGGTCCTGGAGGAACTCCGTCGGCATCAGGTCGAGTTCATCACGGGAGTCGAGACGAAGTCCGTGGAGGCGGGAAAGGACCGCTGCTTGCGCCTGGTCACCAACCGCGGCGAAGACGAGGCCGACATGATCCTCATGGCCGTGGGGATCCGCCCCGACGTGGATCTGGCCCGGCGGATGGGGCTACCGCTGGGGAAGACGGGGGCGATCCAGGTCAACTTCTCTCAGATGACCTCCCGCGATGGGGTCTATGCCGTGGGCGATTGCTGCGAATCCTTCCACCGGGTGAGCGGCCGCTGGGTGAACATTCCGCTCGGCGATATCGCCAACAAGCAGGGGCGCGTCGCCGGCCGGAACATCGGAGGCGGTTCGATGATCTTTCCGGGGATCGTCGGGGCGCAGTCCTTCAAGGTCTTTGATCTGGAGGTCGCAGCGACGGGTCTCGACGAGAGGGAGGCGGAACAGAGCGGTTTCCATGCGGTGAGTACGCTGGTCTGGGGAAACGCGATCGCCGGATCCATGCCGGGAAACACGAAACTGGGTCTCAAATTGATCGCCGACCGGGCGACGGGAAGGCTCCTCGGCGCGCAGGCGGTCGGCAAGGCGGGCGCCGTGAGCCGGATCAACACCCTCTCCTGCGCCCTCTGGGCGGGTCTGACCCTCGACGACGCCGGCTGGCTCGACCTGGCCTACGCCCCGCCGTTCAGCGGTTCCTGGGACCTGATCCACGTCGCGGCGCAGGCGCTCCGGAGGCAGCTCTAAAGAGGAGGGTCTGGGTCATTCTCCGCGGACGATGGGGAGCGTAAGCAGGGCGTCGGGGATGACGATCACCCGGGCGTCCGGACGTTTTTTCAGCTCCGCATCAACGGCCGCCTGGAGCGTCGGCGCCGATTCGAGGTGGACCGCTGCGAGTTCCGCGGGGGCGATCCGGCAGTCGGTCAAGACGATCCTTGCGTGCTCCAGGATCCATGCCAGGATCAGCGCCTTCTGGTCCCCCGGGGCGAATCCGGAATCGCAGGCATAGCGGATGATCTCCGCCGGACCTTCGCAATGCTGCATCCAGTCCACGTAGCCGGGATGGCCGAATCCGTCTTCGCAACCGGCCGGGATGAGGATAACCCCTCCCTTCTTCACGACGGGTCTGGGACCGAAAAAGGAGGTATTGGCGGCGCGGCTCGCCTGGTAGAGATCGCGGCTCTTGGGATAGGCGACGCCGGCAATCACGATATCCCCGGGCCGGTCGATTTCCACCTCGACCATGGCCCGGGCGGTTTTCACCCCCTCCCGGAAGGCCTCCACGGGGTCGCCCGCGACCACGCGGACCAGCTCCTTGTTTCCCGTCTGAATCACGTTGACAATAAAATCGAGCCCCACGGCCGTGGCGGCCTCCGTCAGAAAATCCCGGAAAGGGTTGTTCTCGATCTGACCGAGGCGGGTGTTTTTCATCATCGCGTAGTTGTGGGTGGCGCCGATGGTCGCCTCCCCGGCGACGCCGACGGCGACGCTCTTGACGCCGCCGCTGTACCCGGCGAAGAGGTGGGTTTCGATCACCCCCGTGGAGATCCGGATGTC
>JAPLJW010000110.1 GCA_026388365.1 Deltaproteobacteria bacterium
CAGCGGATCTTTACCCGTTGCGGTCTGAACTTTCGTCCGGTGGAGGCGGACTCGGGAAGCATCGGCGGAAGGTATTCCCACGAATTCATGGTGATGGCCGATTCCGGGGAAGATGCGCTCTGTCATTGCAGCGCCTGCAACTATGCGGCAAATCTGGAGAAGGCCGAGATTGCCCGGCCGGCGGAGCGTGAGACGGGGGGCGCGACCCTTGACGTCGAAGAGGTGAATACCCCCGAGGTCAGAACCATCGAGGCGGTGTGCGGCTTCTTCCGCCTAGCCCCGGATGCGGTCGTCAAGACCCTGATCTTCTCTGCGGACGATACCCCTGTGGCCGTTCTCATCCGCGGAGACCAGGAGGTCAACGAAGGCCCGGGTCATCGCCGATTATTCACTTTTGGACATGAGCGATTGCGTCATGGGAGCCAACCGAGAGGATTACCACCTCCTCCACGCGAAGCCTGGACGGGACTTCCCGATTGCGGACTATGCGGATCTCCGCATCATCCGGGAATCCGATCCCTGTCCGCGCTGCGGGGGAGAGATGCGCTTTTCACGGGGCATCGAGGTCGGCCATGTCTTCAAGTTGGGGACCAAATACAGCAAGGCCATGAAAGCGGTTTTTCTGGATCAGAGCGGAAAAGAGAAGATCATGGTGATGGGATGTTACGGAATCGGCATCGGCAGAACGGTTGCTGCGGCCATCGAGCAGAATCACGATATGGATGGAATCATCTGGCCATTCCCGCTCGCCCCCTATGCGGTGATCATCACCCCGGTGAACGTGAATGAAAAGACGCTCGCCGATGCGGCGGCGGAACTTTACCGCATCCTGACCGAACAGGGGGTGGAAGTGATCCTGGATGACCGGGACGAGAGGGCCGGGGTAAAATTCAAGGACGCCGATCTGATCGGAATCCCCTATCGCGTGACGGTCGGTCCCAAGCGACTGGCCGAAGGGAAGATGGAAATTAAAACGCGGCGGTCCGGAGAGGTCGCGATCCTGCCGGTTTCCGAGGTTGCTCCGTTTCTCATGGCCCGCAGCAGCGAACAACGCGAGGCGCGATGAGCGAGGTGTAAAGCATGAAACCTTCTTTAAATCCTTGCGCTTTACGCTTCACTCTCTTCACCTTACAGCGGGGAGGAGTGTAGCCCCCATGCTCCGCATCAACGACATCCTGGATAAGGTGCAGTCTTATCTTTCCCCATCCGAAATCGGGATGATCGAAAAGGCCTATATCTTTTCTGCGGCTGTTCATCAGGGACAGATCCGCCTCTCCGGCGAACCCTACCTGACGCATCCCATGGAGGTCTGCGGCATCCTTGCGGACATGAAACTGGATGCGGCGACGCTCGTGACCGGTCTCCTGCACGATACGGTCGAGGATACCCTCACCACGCTGGAACAGGTCGAAGAGACCTTCGGCAAAGAGGTGGCCTTACTCGTGGACGGGTTGACGAAGATCAGCAAGATCACCCTCGGCAATCAGGAGGAGCGGCAGGCGGAAAATTTCCGGAAGATGATTCTGGCCATGTCGTCCGATATCCGGATTCTCCTGATCCGTCTGGCGGACCGGATCCACAACATGCGGACGCTCGAGTTTCAGACGCCGGACCGGCAGCGCTACATCTCCAGAGAGTCCCTGGATCTGTATGCGCCTCTGGCCAACCGCCTGGGAATCAACTGGATGAAAATAGAATTGGAGGACCTTTCCTTCCGGTATCTCGACTTTGATGCCTACAATGAACTCGCAAAACGGATCGTAAAGAAAAAGGAGAAACGGGAACAGTATGCGGAAGAGGTCAGGGCGATCATCCGGCAGGAGATGGAACGTTTCGGTATTCGGGGCGAAGTGGAGGGAAGGGCGAAGCATTTTTTCAGCATCTTCAAGAAGATGAAGGAGCAGCACATCGATTTCGACGAGGTGTACGATCTCACGGCCTTCCGGATCATTCTCGATTCGGACAAGGACAAAGACTGCTATGAAGCCTTGAGCATGGTTCATGCCCTTTGGACACCGGTCCCCGGGAGGTTCAAGG
This sequence comes from Deltaproteobacteria bacterium, assembly GCA_026388365.1. Next base: position 2,038 of record JAPLJW010000110.1, read on the forward strand.
ATTATATTGCCATGCCGAAGGCCAACCACTACCAGTCCCTCCACACAACGGTGATCGGACCCTACGGGGAAAGGGTCGAGATCCAGATCCGGACCCGTCCGATGCATGATTGGGCGGAGGAGGGGATTGCCGCCCACTGGCGCTACAAGGAAGGACGGGCTTTTTCCAGCGATGATAATCAGATCAAGAAACTCCGGGATCTGTTAGATGCGCAGCAGGAGATCGAGAATCCCCGCGAGTTCATGTCCAACCTGAAGGTGGCTCTCTTCCCCGAGGAAGTTTACGTGTTCACCCCGAACGGGGATGTAAGAGCTTTTCCGAAAGGGGCGACCCCCATCGATTTCGCCTACAGCATCCATACGGATATCGGCAACCAGTGCATCGGCGCCAAGGTGAACCGGAGCATCGTGCCCCTGAAATATCAGTTGCAGAATGGGGATACGGTCGAGATCACCACCCAGGCGGGCCACCACCCCAGCAAGGACTGGCTGAAGTATGTGGTCACTTCCCGCGCCATGGCGAAGATCCGCAACTGGGTCAAGACCGAGGAACGCAAGAAGAGTGTCACATTGGGCCGGGATCTCCTGGAGAAGGAATTCAAGAAACATCACCTGAAGTTCAGCCAGTTTTCAAAATCATCGGAAATGCAGATGCTGTTGAAGGAATTTCATATCGATTCGACCGACGATCTGATGGCCTTTGTCGGCTACGGAAGGGTGTCGCCCAGGCACGTCGTTCATCATTTTCTCCCGGAGGAGGAGGTCAAAAAAGGAGAACCGCCTGACCGAGCCAAAAAAGCGGGTGCGGAGGATGAGCCGATCGGCGTGTCGCTGACGGGGATCGATGATATCATGGTCCGGTTCGGAAAGTGCTGCGATCCGATCCCCGGTGACGAGATTATCGGTTACATCTCGCGTGGACGGGGGATTACGGTTCATACGGCCAATTGCATGCATGTCCAGGATATGGATCCCGAACGTCTGGTGGATGTTCATTGGGATATTCGCGAAAAAAGGGAATACCCGGTTCAGATGAAAATTGTCTGCCATGACAAGAAGGGGGCTCTTGCCGACATCAGCGCCGCCATCTCTTCTCTGGATGTCAACATCACCCATGCGGAGATCAATGCGCCTGAGGGCGGACAGGCCCATTGCGAATTCAGCATCAATGTTATCGATTTAAATCAGTTCAATAAAATTATTGCAGTCATCAAAAAGTTACGGGGGGTCATCTCCGTGGAGAGACTCTGGCGAGCCTGACAGGCTGTTGAAAAACGCCCATCTGCTGCGTTTCCCTCATCCTTCGCCGTTCAACGTACCCTAAAGTACGCCTCACGGATCAGGATTTCGGGGGCCTTGCATCCGGACATCCCGTATCCGGCACGGGACAAGCTTTTGAACAGCCTGAAAAAAGAGATTTTTCAGCAGACGGCTAAAGCAGGAGCCGGGCGTCTGATCCCGATGATTCAAATTGACAGTTAACAGCCGCTTGCGGTATGAACCACGAACAGTTTTAAACGACAGAGAGGAAACGATCGCGTTGATGAATGGATGGCTCGTGAAATACGGGATTTTCACCCTAACGATGCTTCTGTTTTGTCTGACCCCCATGGCGGGATCGGGGGCGCCGCGACAAAATGCATATTTGGTTTTAATCGACCCGGCACATGGAGGAGAGGATTCCGGCGTGCTCTCGGATAAACTGCGTGAGAAAGACCTGACCTTGAATATGTCCCTCCTGGTCCGCCAGGAGGCGCAAAAGATACCTGGCCTTCAGGTTCAATTGACACGCTCGGCGGACAGGAGAATGACGATCGCGGAGAGAGTCCAGGCGGCCGGGACGATGAAAGCGGACTGTGTCGTCAGCCTTCATGCCAATGCCGGTTTCGGAAAGAAGGCGACAGGCTACGAAATCTATTTTCCGGGATTTCGGCAGGCCGCGTCCGAAGGAGGAAATTCCTCACCGATCCTCAAGGATATGGCCCGCAACAAGTCCCTCAACAATTCGGTGAGGCTTGCGCAGCAGATCCAGTCCGGTCTTGAGACGGTCTTCCCCCGCAAGGGGCGCGGTTTGCGTGATGCTCCCAGTCCGTTGCTGGACGGATTGACCATTCCCGGTCTGGTCGTTGAGATCGGCTTTGCAACTCACCCGGACGACCGGAAAAAACTGACCGATCCGGAAACGCAGAAAGCCATTGCAAACGCCATAGTCAAGGGCCTGCAAAAATATTTTTCGTCGATGCCATAAAAGAGGACTTGCGCATGGGAAGAACTGACGGCAGGGGCTGGGACCAGATGCGGGATTTTCGGATCACGCGCCCATACCTGCGTTTCGCGGAAAGTTCCGTTTTGGTGGAGATGGGCCATACAAAGGTGATCTGCGCCGCTACGATTCAGGACACGGTCCCTCCCTTTCTCAAGGATACCGGAAGGGGTTGGCTGACGGCGGAATATGCGATGCTTCCCGCGGCGACGCAGAAAAGATCCAACCGCGAATCGACCAGCGGCCGCATTGGGGGAA
>JAPLJW010000145.1 GCA_026388365.1 Deltaproteobacteria bacterium
GCAGCAGCTTGCGGTAGATCGTCAGCTTCATCCCCATTCCTTTGAGACGCCGGGTGTCCATCCTTGACGGCTTCGTAAAAAGGCTGGATGCTGCGTTTCGCTTCATCCATCGTCATGGCGGCGTACGGCAAAGTACGCCTCATTCCTGAGGGTTCGCGCGCCTTGCCTGCAGCCTTTTTACGAAGCCGTCCCATTTTCACGACTTCTAAGACTATTTACGCAGTTGCCAGCCTTGAAACCCTAATTCCAGTAACATATCCCCATCGTTTCCGTAAAGGAGAATTGAAAAAATCTTCCCTTTTCCGATGCCGATCTGATAAGGGAAAAGCCGCCATGGAAAATTTTTAACAAAACATCGGATTTGGGGAAAAAATGGACGGGGGAAATGCATTTCGGACGCGGCTGAAAGAGGGAACGTTCGCCGGCCTGAAGAAGGGCTGGGACGGATTCATTTGGATGATGAAGATCATCGTCCCGATATCGCTTTTCACGGCGATCCTCGACTGGAGCGGCCTCCTGAGCCACCTCAACTTCCTCCTCAAACCCCTGATGAGACTGCTCGACCTCCCGCCGGCCGCCGCCCTGCCGCTCATCATCGGCATGCTGAGTTCCCTTTACGGCGGGCTTGCCGCGATGATCGTCTTCCCCTTCAGTACAGCCCAAATGACGCTTATGGCCATTTTCATCCTGACGGCCCACGGTCTGATCCAGGAAGGGATCATTCAGGGAAAGTCCGGCATCCACCCCCTGAAGGCCACGCTCGTCCGCATCGGGGCCGCCGTCGTTACGGTCCTTTTGGTGGTTCCCTGGGTCGGAAGCTCAACGGTCATGCCGGTCGCCGCAGACGGCGCCCTGACGGTCAACCCGGCCTTCCCGGAAATGATCCGCCACTGGGCGTGGACGACCTTCCGTCTCACCGCGAAGATCTTCTTCATCATCATGGCCCTGCTCAGTCTCCTTGAACTCCTCAAAGCCTTTGAGCTGATACGCCCCTTCGTCCGGGCCCTCGGGCCGTTCCTCCGGATCATGGGCCTCGACCAGAAGGTCGGATTCCTCTGGATGACCGCGGTGATCTTCGGCCTCTCCTATGGCGGGGCGATTATCATGGAAGAGGCCAAAAGCGGACACCTGAGCCGGGACGATCTGGAACTCCTCCACCTCTCCATCGGAATGAACCACTCGATGGTCGAAGACCCGGCCCTCTTTCTGCCGCTGGGCATCCACCCCGTCTGGCTTTATGCCCCCCGCCTGGTCATGGCCGTCATCATCGTCCGGCTGGTGCGCCTCTATCAGCGTTGCGCCCGCCGTCCCCGGCAAACCGCCTGAATGCGAAGCCGCCGCGGGGGAAAAGGTCTCCTTGCCCCCGGAAATAACTTCTGTTACAATATTCTTATGAGGGCGCACGTTTTTTCCGCACCCTCAAAGCCCATTTTTACAGATTTTAGAATTTCCCGGTGGCAAGGGCGGATTCATCCCGAAAAAACGAGAGGGGGAAGGTTCAATGATCTACAATGAGGAGTTTGAAACACTGCCGCGAGAGGTGTTGGAGGCCCTGCAGCTCAAGCGGCTCCAGCAGGTCGTCCAGCGGGTTTACCATACCGTCGGTTTTTACCGGCGGGTCTTCGAAGAGGCCGGTGTCACACCCGACGACATCAAAACCCTGGACGATCTCAAACGTTTCCCCTTCACCACGAAGCAGGACCTCCGGGACAACTACCCCTTCGGCATGTTCGCCGTCCCGATGAGCAGCGTCGTCCGCCTCCATGCCTCCTCCGGAACGACCGGCCGCTCCACCGTCGTGGGCTACACGAAGCGCGACATCGACACCTGGTCGGAACTGATGGCCCGCTGTTTTGTCGCCGCGGGACTCACGAAAAATGATATCATCCACAACGCCTACGGCTACGGCCTCTTCACCGGGGGGCTGGGCGCCCACTACGGGGCGGAGAAATTAGGCGCGAGCGTCATCCCCATGTCCGGGGGCAACACGAAGCGGCAGATCATGATCCTCCAGGATTTCGGACCGACGGCGATCTGCTGCACCCCCTCCTACGCGCTGAACCTTGCGGAACAGGGCAAGGCGATGGGCATCGACATGAGATCCCTCAAGCTCCGGGTCGGAATCTTCGGCGCCGAACCCTGGAGCGAGAAGATGCGGCAGGAGATCGAAAACGTCCTGGGGATCAAGGCGCTTAACATCTTCGGTCTCTCCGAGATCATGGGCCCCGGGGTTTCGATGGAATGCCTGGAGGGTCGGCAGGGGATGCACATCTTCGAGGACCACTTCCTCGTCGAGACGATCAACCCCGAAACCGGCGAGGTCCTGCCCCCGGGCGAAGCGGGAGAACTCGTCTTCACGACGATCACGAAGGAGGCATTCCCCCTGGTCCGCTACCGGACCCGAGACCTCTCCCGCTTGATCACGGAACCCTGCCGGTGCGGCCGTACGCTCCACCGGATGGACCGCGTCACGGGACGCAGCGACGACATGCTGATCATCCGGGGGGTGAACGTCTTCCCCTCCCAGATCGAGGCGGTCCTTCTGGCGATCAAGGGGGTCGAACCCCACTACCAGCTTATCGTGGACCGCGCCGGCAATCTCGACACCCTGGAGATCCAGGTGGAGGTCGGCGAACAGATCTTCGCCAACGCCGACGAGGTCAAGGTCCTCCAGAACATGGAGCGGCAGATCGCCAAGGACATCAAGGATTACCTCGGGGTGTCGGCCAAGGTCAAACTGGTGGAACCCAAAACCCTCCAGCGGTTCGAGGGGAAAGCAAGCCGCGTTGAGGACAAACGCCGGATCTGATCTTTGATGACCATCCCTCCGGGGCGGCTATCAGCCTGATGGGGGGAAGGAAAGGGGGTTTGAAAAATGAAGGTGGAACAGATTTCCATATTCCTGGAGAACAGACCGGGCGTGCTGGAGCAGGTGACGCGGATTTTAAAGGATGCCGGGATCAACATCCGGACCCTTTCGCTCGCGGACACCTCTGATTTCGGGATCCTCCGCATGATCGTCAACGACGTGGAGGCGACATCCCGCGTCCTCAAGGAGAAAGGCTTCCGCTTCAGCCGGACGAACGTCGTGGCCGTAGAGGTCCCGGACCGTCCGGGCGGCCTCCACGGGATCCTCGAGGTCGTCACGAAAAGCGGGATCAACGTGGAGTATCTTTACGCCTTCGTGGAGCGAAGCGGTGAGAACGCCGTGATGATCTTCCGGTTCGACGCCCCGGACCAGGCGATCGAGGCCCTCAAGCAAAACGGCCTGACCGTCCTGCCGGGGTCTAAGCTCTACGGGCTATAGGCAGATCACCCCTATCTCAGCCGGCCACCCGTTTTATCGTGCCGTCGCTGATCATCGCGTGGAACTGGGCGAGGAGTGCCCGTTCCTCATGGTCGAGATGACCGTCATCATGGGCGTTATCCAGGATGCGGCGATATTCGTCTGGCGTGACCTCGAAGTCGCTGATGGCGTGATTGATGAGCGCTTTCAGCTCTGTTGCCGATTTACTGTGTTTCTTCATGGATGCCCTCGCAAAGCAGCAGTACTTGATTTGAATATCTTCCTCTGTTCCTGATATCTCAGTGTTTGAAGGCCCTCTGGCCCGTGAGGACCATGGTCACCCCCGCTTCGTTGCAAGCCTCGATAACTTCCCAATCCCGCATGGAACCGCCGGGCTGAACCACGGCGGTCACACCCTGCCGGATCCCCACATCAATACCGTCCCGGAAGGGAAAGAAGGCATCCGAAACCATTGCCGCTCCCACGAGACCCGCCCGGGCATTCTTGGTTTCGGCATCGATCCGGTCTTTTTCCTCCTGCGGGCGGGTCCCCTTCTCGATGGCCAGTTCAAGATCCTTGTAGGGAAGGCCGTACCGCTCGAAGCAGAGGGCATCGGCATATTTCTGGTAGGCCTTGTAGACGGCGATCTCGGCTACGCCGACGCGGTCCTGCTCTCCCGTGCCGATCCCGACGGTGCACCCGTCCTTGACGTAGATCACCGAATTGGAGGTCACCCCCTGTTCGACAAACCAGCCGAAGAGGAGGTCCTCCATTTCCCGCGCGGTCGGCGGCCGCTTGATCCGGTAGGTCTTGTTCTTGTAAGTGGTCTCGGCGAGCATCAGGTCCGCCGCGCCCTTGACCTTGTTGAGCGGTGACTGCTGGACAATGATGCCCCCGTCGATCAGGGATTTGATGTCCACGAAACGCCGGGAGAGGTAGTCCTTCAGGCGGTCGATCTGCGCCAGCTGAATGATCCGCAGATTGGCCCGCCCTTTGAGGATCTCCAGGGTGCCTTCTTCGTAATCGGGGGCGCCAACGACCTCCAGGTAGTTCTCAGAGATGAGGGCCGCCGTTTCCCGGTCCACCGGCCGGTTCAGGACCAGGCAGCCGCCGAAGGCCGCGATCCGGTCCGCACGGTTCGCTCGCCGGTAGGCTTCGGCGAGGGACCCGCCGCAGGCGACGCCGCAGGGGTTGTTATGCTTCAGGATCGCCGCTGCGGGTTTACCCATGAGGTACTTCATGATGTTCAGGCCGTTGTCCAGGTCGGTGAGGTTGGTCTTGCCGGGATGCTTCCCCTCCTGAAGCATGTCCACCTCCCGGATGGCGCTGACCAGCCCGTTGTTCGGGTCGATGAAGCGGCACCCCCCCAGGATCAGGTTTCCACCCACCAGTTCGTACAGTGCGGCTTCCTGGCCTGGATTCTCTCCGTAGCGAAGCCCCTTCTCGATGAGTTCGCCCGTCTTGGAATCAGGAAATGTCCAGGTCCGTTTCCGATAGACGAGTTCCTGATCGCCGAAAGTCATGCGCAGGGAATCGGGAAAGTGGTCTTCCATTACGGTTCGGTACATTTTCTTCAAGTCTTCGGCCATGTTTTCTCCTTTTTCATTATAATTTCTGATATGTTACCAGTCACTTTATAAGGCCTGAATGTGCCATAAATCAAATTAAACTTTGTGCCCTTTCACCCCGACGGGACGTAAAAATTGTTTTATCCCTTGATGCAGCCGAGGGCGCGCAGGCGGGCCACCTTTTTGGAGAGGCCCGCCCGATGGACAACCTCGACAACTTCGTCCAGATCCTTGTAAGCCTCGGGAATTTCCTCCATCAGCGTCCCCTTTCCGGAAGACATAACCATCACCCCGCGGGCCGCCATCTCCTTTGCAATCGACCGCCCCCGGCAGGACTTCGTCGCCCGGGTCCGGCTCATCACCCGGCCCGCGCCGTGACAGGTGCTCCCGAAGGTCTCCGTGAAGGCCCCCTGAGTCCCCGCCAAAACATAAGAGCCCGTCCCCATGTCCCCGGGGATGAGGACCGGCTGTCCCGCCTTCCGGTAGGATTGGGGAATAGCCGCATGCCCCGGCGGATAGGCCCGCGTCGCCCCTTTCCGGTGGACGCACAGACAAACTTCTTTTCCTTCCACGGGGAGGGTTTCGATCTTCGCGATATTGTGGCAGAGGTCGTAGAGAAGTCTCATCCCGAGCTCCCGCGGCCCCATCCCCAATGTCTTTTCGAAGGTCTCCCGGGTCCGGTGCATCAGCATCTGCCGGTTCGTCCAGGCATAGTTCGCCGCGCAGGCCATCGCAGCGAGGTAATCCCGGCCCCGGTCCGAGTTCAGCCGGGCGCAGGCCAACTGGCGGTCGGGCAGGTCGATCCCGATCTCCCCCGCGTGTTTCACCATCCGCGCCAGGTAATCGTCGCAAACCTGGTAGCCGAGACCCCGGGAGCCGCTGTGAATCATCACGCAGATCTGTCCCGGCTCAAGGCCGAAGGCCGCAGCAGCGGTTTCGTCGAAGAGTTCCTCCACGACCTCGATCTCGAGGAAATGGTTCCCCGACCCGAGTGTCCCGAGCTGGTCCTTCCCCCGCAAGAGCGCCCGGTCGCTCACCTTCTCCGGATCGGCGCCCGCCATCACCCCGCCGTCCTCGGTCGTCTCCAGGTCTGCCGCCGTACCATAGCCGCGGCGGATGGCCCAGGCCGCGCCTTCGACCAGGACCTGCCTTTCCTCCTTGGGGGAGAGCTTCAGGGGCCCCCGGGAACCAACGCCGGAGGGGATGTTCTGAAAGAGCGCCGTGATCAGCGCCGGGATGTGCTCCCGGACGTCGGGAAGGCGAAGCCGCGTGGTTATGAGGCGGCAGCCGCAGTTGATGTCGTACCCGACGCCGCCGGGGGAGACGATCCCCTCGTCGAGGTCAAAGGCCGCGACCCCGCCGATGGGAAAGCCGTAGCCCCAGTGCATGTCCGGCATAGCGAACGAGGCCGTCACGATTCCCGGCAGGTGGGCGACGTTGGCCACCTGCCTTGGCCCCTCGTCGGCCCCCATCCCCTTCAAGAGCTTCTCGCTCGTATAAATGAGACCGGGGACGCGCATCCCCCCCGTCGGCGGCATCTCCCACCGCCATTCGTCGATTCGGCGAAAACGGGTGTCAGACATGACGATAACCGACCTTTCAACCAACGAATCTTCTGGAGATGGTTTCGCAAAAAGCCCCAGAGGCAAGGCGCGCGACGCCTGAGGAACGAGGCGTACTTTTTGGTACGTCGCAGTGACGAAGGCGGAAGCGCAACGCCGCATATGGGCTTTTTGCGAGGCCGTCAGACATCGCACACCACCCTGCCCATCCACCCCGCCGCCGTCCGGCGGATCGAGGCCTGGTGATAGGTCACCGCCTTGATCTCCATCCGGATCCGGTGGCGCGCCGGGTCATACGTCTCGCCGCGGAGGACGGCCGTCAGCCGCCGGGGCGCCGCCTCCCGGACCGTACAACGCTTCATCAAAAACCCTTCCCCGTTCCAGGAGTAGAGAAGCTCCCGGAGAAAATTGACGAGGAGGTCATCCGGGCCCTTCCCTTCGACGGCAAGCGTCCGCTCCTCCGACTCCCGGACCGAAGAGAGATCCGTCAATAGGTCGAAGAGGGCGCCCGCGGCCCCGGCATAGACTTCCTCCCGGGAAGTCCCGGTAATCTCTATACCAAGATCGGCCGTATGGTCGAAGATCCGGTAGCCCATCACGGCATCCGGCGGATCCGGACCTCGATCCCTTTCTCCCCCTTCAGCAGGGGCTGAAGTTTCGACGTATCCGTGTCCGTCGTATGATACGGATAGAGGATCGCCGGTTTCACCATTCGGGCTGCGTCCGCCGCCATCTCCGGGGTCATCGTGTAGGGAAGGTTCATCGGCAGGAAGGCGATGTCGATCCGGCCGAGTAATTTCATCTCCGGGATATTTTCCGTGTCCCCGGCCACATAGACCCGCTTGTCGCCGAAGGTCAGAATGTAGCCGTTGCCGTCCCCTTTCGGGTGAAAGGGGGCGCCGGGAGAACGCATGTGGACGATGTTGTAGGCCGGCACCGCTTCGATCCGGATGCCGTCGACGGTCGTCTCCTCCCCGTTTTTCAGAACAATCCCGCGCCCGAACTTGGCGGCGCAGAGCGGGGTCAGAACCAGCTTTGTTTTCTCCTTGCTGATGAGTGCAATCGTCTTCAGATCAAAATGGTCCCCATGGTCGTGGGCGATCAGGATCAGATCGGCCTTCGGCAGCTTGCTGTAATCCCCGTATTGGCCGACGGGATCGCTGTAGATGACCTGCCCACCGAACTCAAACATCAGCGAGGCATGGCCGATAAAGATGATCTTGAGACCCCCGGCCGCCGTCGGCAGGAGGTCCGTCTCGAACGCCCCGGCGTCCAGGGCCGGCGACACCGCCATGGTGGCACCAATCGTAAGGCCTAAGAATGCTTTCATTTTTCCCTCGTCTTTCCAGGATCAGCTAAAGATCCCGTTCATGAATGGTATCGTCGGGTCCGGCGCCTCACAGTCCCGCCTCCACCCGTTCCGCCAGCGCCGCGGCGCCGGGGTCGATCAGGGCCGCCTCGGGATGGCGCAGGCACCGGGCGAGACGGCGGCGGGTCTCCTGCTTCAGACCGGCGATGAAGCCCGGGCGAGCGGATTGCGGCGCACTCAGCAGCTCCGCGGCCAGCACACGCAGAATGGCGTTGGCGTAACCGGCCGTTTTGAGCGAAACACGGCAGCGAACGGCCTCGTCGTAATCCCCGTTCACGGCGGCAATCATGATGTCGCGCAGCACGGTGTTCCATGCCGCCGTGACTTCCGGCGATTCGGGTTTCTGCAGAATGGCGAGGATCCGGGTGCGGAATTCGGGCATCACGAACTTGGCAAGGTCCTGCACATTGAACCGGCCGCCCCGGATGACCTCGGATTCGAAACGGTTCCGTTCCGCCAGGTTCCGGAGCCACTCGAAGTAGGAGGCGACCACCCCTCCGCCGTTGGCCAGAAAGTCGTACAGCACGGTCACGCCGCGCCGATGGAGCAGTATTTCGGCCTTGGTGGTGTTGGGGCCGTTCGCGCCGCACACCACCACCGCCGCCCTGACCTTCTCGGCGTTGGCCGCGTGGATGGCGTTCTCGAGGGCCGCCGGCACCAGGATGTCGCAATCGAGTTCGAGCACGGCCTTGCCCTCCTCGGCCCCGGGGATCCTCTGCTCGACGCCTTTCTCGCAGCCGAACACGGATCCGGCGCTGCGGGCCGCCTGGAGAAGCTCGTCCGGATCGAGACGGCCGATCAGGGCGCCGTCGCGGTCGGCCACGGCCGTGAAAATGACCGGGAAACGCGCCATCTCCTCGATAAAAGATCCGCCGACCTTGCCGGACCCCTGCACCACAATGCGCTTGTCTTTGAGCAGCTTCGGGAACACGCGCTCTTCAAGGGCCTGCCAGGTTTCGTCCGCAATCGGACCAACGCCGTCTTCTCGGTCCGCCGCGGCCAGCAGGGCGGTCTCGTTCACCCCGGCCAGTTTTTCCAGAAGACGCCGTTCCCCGGTCGTCGGCTCCTCGACCGGCTTCCAGCGGCCGTCCAGATACATCCGGGTCACGACGGTCAGCAGGGCGTAACAGATACCGCGGCCGGTCGCGCCGGTTCGGGTCTGGATGCCCATGCGCGGCTTGCCCGTAATCTGGGGGGCAACCACGCGTTCAAGATAGTTTTCGTTCATGACCAGCTCGTGCAGGATGCGCTCGTCGTGCCAATCCACATCGAAGTGTCCGCTCAGAATGGTTCGGGCGTCGTCGAGGGTGAGAACCTTGTTGCCGAGAAAGGCTGCGCTCTTCTTCAGCCCATAGGCGATCATGGCCAGGTCGTGCAGGGCCGACTTGAAACCCTCGAAGAGCAGTCCGATCTCCTGCGGGCCGCAGCCCACATCGCCGGCCGGCACGTCGCGGATCGGCCCGGTCACCAGGAAGAGCGAGCGGCCGAAGTTGGTCAGGGTGTAGGAGTAATCCAGCCGGGCCTGGCTGAAGTCGCGCGGGTTGAGCTTAAGGCCGCCCTTGCTGCCGCCGAACAGGATCTTCGAGCGGGCGCATTTCCAGGTCATCATGAAGGCGAGGGCCGCCACCTCGGAGAACTCGACGATCGGGTCGATCCGCAGACCGCCCTTGGCTGTCCCGCGGGCGGAGTTGTGCCGCGTCCGGAAGCCCTCGGTGACCGTGATTTGCTGGCCGCGCTTGGTGTCCACCCAGAACTCCCGAAGGCGTCAAACCCGAGCAGACGCTGCATGATCCGGGGATTGTCCGACACGCCGAGCGAATCGGCCGCCTCCAGGAAATCGCTCAGGGAATTGAGCAGAAAATTCCCGAATTCGGCCGTGTTCCGGGTGTCGGCGTTGACGTAGGTGTATACCCGCAGGCGCGCGAGCAGGCCGGAGGTCTCCTCCGGGGAGAGATCGCGACGGCTTAGGCCGCGCAGAATCGATTCGATGTCGGCCAGAAGCCGGCCGCCCTCTGCCGGGCCTCCTCCTCGCTTTCCCATCCCGGCCAGGACTTTTTCCAGTGGGGTGACGTCCACGCAAGGATCAAGATAGAAGGTCATGATCCCCACGGCCGCCCCGCCGCCCGGGGGGGGCGTGAACCGGTCGTAGTAGGAACGGTTCATGTTGATGTCGAGGTCGCGTAGCGCCTCGAACACCTCCAGGATGAAGTCGAAGTCGGGCTCCTCGACGCCGAGGTGGAAGCGGGTCTCGCGCGCGGAGAGCCGCTCGCACGCCTCACCCTTTTCTCCCTCGGTGCTCTCCCGGCCGACATAGAACCCCCCGCCGGCACGGACCTTCTCGAAAATGAGGTCGTGCCGGAAAATGCGGCGGGGGACGGCGAAGCTGTTGACCTCTTCGTTGAGGTAGTTCGCCGGCAGGGCGGCGATGAACTCCTCGACGCGGCGATGGCCCAGGGCGGCGGCCCGCTGGCGGAGCTCGGCCAAGAGCCGCGCCGCGGCGGCTTCCTCGTCCCGGCTCATGGGGATCCGTTCCGCGCCGGCCTTATCGATGGTGATCAGCCGGACTCCCGAACGGGTCTTCATCGAATCGTAGGAGACGACGTCGATCTGGCGGTTCTGGCCCAGAATGGTCTTGAGCTTTCCGGGAAAATCGCGGCCCACGTTCAGGAAATAGGTGATCTTTTTGCCGTCCAAGCTGGTGTGCGTGAGATACTCGTCCTTGGCGGAGAGGAGCTGGCTGACAATGAACAGGTCGCTCGCCACGTCCTCGGCCCGGTTCGAATGGAAGTACCAGTTCGGCAGGAAGTCATGTTCGAAAAAGGTGTCGATGATCTTGCCGACCGTGTTGGGTTCCATCCGGTAGAGGTCTTCCAGCAGGTGGCGGACCTCCTTCTTTTTCCATTCCCTTTCCCGCCCGCTGCGGGCTTCGATCGTCTGGACTTCCGGCTGCATGGTTCCCCCTGTTGAATTGAATTGAGTCGAGTAGATGGTTTCTCCAGATACAC
>JAPLJW010000214.1 GCA_026388365.1 Deltaproteobacteria bacterium
ACGGCCCCGAGCATGCAGATGTTGAAAACGATCGGCCGGCCGATTTTGTCCATCACCGTCTCGTACATCGGCAGTTCCACCTGACGCGCATCCACCTTCTTCCCCAGTTTGACGTACCGGCTGTCGGTGACCAGCAGCCCGCCCGGACGGAGGAGGGAAAAATAGTTCGCATACGACTGCTGCGTCAGGCAGACCAGTACATTGGGCTGGAGAACCTTCGGAAAGTGAATCGGGGTGTCGGCAATGATGACGTCGGAGCGGGTCGCGCCGCCCCTCGCCTCCGGACCGTATGATTGGGACTGAACAGCAATGAGGTTTTCATGCAACACGGCAGCCTCGGCCAGAATGATCGCGGCCGTGATCACCCCCTGCCCGCCCGAACCGGAAAACACCATCCTGCATCGCTCCATGGTCACTTCCCCTTCATCGCCCGCTCGACGATCCGCTGATACTCGGCACAGTACTCCGGCAGCTCCTTCTTCACGAAAATCCCCCGCTCGATCAGCGAAGGATTCTCCTGTTTCGCCTTCGAACCGATCGGCGTGGTCCTGGTCTTCAGGTTGTCCATCATGTCCACCGCACTTCCCTCCTTGTTCTTCCTTCCGAAGTAGGTTGGGCAGGGCGTCATGACCTCCACCACCGAAAACCCCTTGTGCCGGATCGCCTCCTCCAGGATATCGGGCAGTTGCTGAACGTGGTACGCCGTGGCGCGCGCCACAAACGTGGCCCCCGCCGCCGTCGCCATGTTGACCACATCGAATTCCTGATCGATATTCGTATAAGGGGCCGTCGTCGCCATCGTCCCGTAGCCCGACAACGGCGAATACTGTCCCCCTGTCATCCCGTAAACCCGGTTATTCATCACGATCGCCGTCATGTCGATGTTCCGACGGCAGGCATGAATAAAATGATTTCCCCCGATCGAGAGGGCGTCTCCGTCTCCCATCGGCACCAGGAGCGTCAGATCCGGACGGCTCATCTTCACACCGATTGCGAACGCCAGCGCCCGCCCGTGGATCGTGTGCAGCGTATGAAAATCCATATATCCCGCGATCCGCGACGAGCAGCCGATCCCCGACACCATAACGATGTCGTTCTTTTTCAACCCGATATTTTCGATCGCGTGCACGAGACCGTTCAGAACGATACCGTGCCCGCAACCCGGGCACCAGATATGCGGGAAAAACCTCTCGCGGATATAGTCCCTTGCGGGCATGTCAGACTCCTTTACCCTGGATCAGCCGCAGAATATTGCGAATATCGGCTGGTGTAATCAATACCCCGTCCACCCGGTTGGCCAGAAACACCCGTTCGGGCCTTTCCACCGACGCCTTGACCGACTGCATAACCTGCCCCATATTCATCTCTACGACCACCACATAGCGGGCATTCCTCGTCTTCTCCCTCACCAGCGCCGAGGGAAACGGCCACAGCGTCTGCAGTTCCAGCAAACCCACGCTCTCCCCGTGCTGGCGACGATCCGTCACCAAGTGCAGCGCCGAACGCGCCGATGACCCGTACGAGATCAGGAGCATCTCCGCGTCATCGACGAAATATTCCCGATAGCGCGTCATCTTTTCAACATGGTTATCGATCTTGTCCACCAGGTGACGCAAAAGCTCGTGAACCACGGTCGGCTTCTCCGAAGGAAATCCCCACATGTCATGGAACAGGCCCGTCACATTGTACCGGTGCACGCCCCCGAAATCGGACATCGGCAAACGGCCGTCTTCCCGCTGCAGGTACGGGTGATAATCCACCCCCTCCTTCACCGAGGTCTTGAGCCTTTCCACGAGAGCGATCTCTCCCGGTTCCGGCACTTCCAGGCGCTCCCGCATGTGCCCGATCACCTCGTCAAACAGCAGGATCACCGGCGTCCGGTACGTCTCTGAAAAATTGAATGCGTCCACCGTAATCGAAAACAGATCCTGATGATTCGACGCCGTCAGCGCGACGATCGCATGATCCCCGTGCACCCCCCATCGGGCCTGATTCACGTCCCCCTGGCTCACCTTGGTCGGCAGACCCGTCGAGGGGCCGCCCCGCTGAACATCGACGATCACGCAGGGGATCTCCGCCATGATCGCGTACCCCAGCCCCTCCTGCATCAACGAAAACCCCGGACCGCTCGTCGCCGTCATCACCTTGCGTCCCGTCAGCGACGCCCCGATGATCGCGCAGATCGAGGCGATCTCGTCCTCCATCTGCATAAACGTCCCACCCGCCCGGGGCAGGCGCACCGCCATCAGCTCCGCAATCTCCGTCGAGGGCGTAATCGGATAGCCGGCAAAAAAATCCAGCCCGGCGTACAGCGCCGCCATCACGCAGGCCTCATTCCCCTGAACAAACTTCAATTCGCCGCCCATATCAATCCTGCTCCGTTTGTACCTCGATCGCCAAATCAGGGCACCGCAGTTGGCAGAGCTTGCAGCAAACGCAATCCTGCGGTCTGACCGCCACCACTTTGTCGAACTCGTCCAACTCCAGCACCTTCCGGGGACAAAAATGTACGCAGATCCCGCACCCCTTGCACCAGTCCCGGTTGATCAGATGACCCTTCAGTTTCAACTTTGCCATATGTTTTCCTGTTCGCTCAAGCTCCCCCAAGAGGGCGCCTTCCCGTGCTGCAACCGCTCATTCCCGAAGCAACCCCGTGAACATCATAGGTCGGGGCCCATACCCGGCTTTCTTGATTTTGTCAGGCTTCCCTTATCCTGTCCGGTCAATACGACCCGATCGCGAAATCCGCACACGCCGGGGCTCACTATAGTGAACGCAGCCCGTTGTGTCAACAGGATTCTGGCAGAGGATTCCGAGAGAGATATATCATGCCTATGAGCGCTTATTCCAGTCCTGCCTTTTCATCCATACCAAGCATTATGTTCATATTCTGCACAGCCGCACCGGAGGCGCCTTTGCCCAGATTATCAAAACGTGCCGCCAGCAGGATTTGCGTATCATGACCGGATATAAAAAGCTCTGCTCTGTTGGTGCCATTACAGGCTGTTGCATTTATATATCCATCGTCCGGATAATTTTGCGGTCCAAACGGCATCACACGAATAAAACTCCTGTTTTTATAGTACTCAGAAATATGCTCATGGATATCATAAGCAGTCATCTTTACAGATAATAATCTCAAGTTGATTGGTACAGCGACGGTCATTCCTTGATAAAAATTCCCAACGATGGGGGAGAAAAGGGGAGGGAAATCCAGACCACATATCTTCTGCATTTCAGGAAGGTGCTTGTGTTTGAGTCCAAGGGCATATAATCGAGGACTTTCCAGACCCTTTCCCGATTTCATTCCTGGAGTTTTGCCAAATTCCATTTCACCTTCATACTCTGCAATCATCTTTTTCCCACCCCCGCTATATCCCGTCACGGAATGACAGGATACCGGATAATCAGAGGGTAAGATGCCGCAACTTGCAAGAGGAAACAATAAAAGGTTGAAGCCGGTAGCATGGCATCCAGGCACTGAAACGCGATCGGCACTCCTGATCGCTTCATAATAACTGCTGCCCAATTCGGGTAAGCCGTAGATCCAGTCAGGCGACGTCCGATGAGCCGTGCTTGCATCAATTATCCTTGTGGTTTTATTATCCTGATCAATAAAGCTTACAGCCTCCCTTGCTGCCGTATCAGGCAAGCAGAGAAAAGCAATATCAGCTTTATTGAGAAATTTCCTTCGCTCGTTAATATCCTTTCGTTTGTCAGGATCAATCTCCAGCATCATGATATCTTTACGTGCATTAAGCCGTCCGTTGATTTGCAGACCGGTTGTTCCTTCCTGTCCATCGACAAAAATTTTTCTCTTCATCTCAAGCTGTCCTCCTCGTATTTTCCCCGCCACTGACGGTAGGCGTTCATCCGGGCGAGCGCCTTAACGGCCCGCTCCGGCGTCAGAAAGGAGACCCCCTTGTAAGCGCTCCCCTCGACATCCAGGATGGTGCGGGCGTTCTCCTCGGGAAGGAGGTTCACCCCGAGGATCGGCTTGCCGTAGTTCTCCATGAGGTGGACCATGTGGATCGTGTATCGGTTTTCGAACTCGACGAGCGCCCCCGGTACCGCATCGAGAAACTTTCGGTCCATCACCGGATCGACCTCGTGGATGGAACGGATCATCTGTTTGAGGAAGGTCAGGCGCCCGACGATTCCCAGATGGATCACCGCATCGCACCCCTCCCACTTGACCAACGCCTCCATGACCTGCATCGGTATTTTGGGGCTGAACTCGCCGACCAGATCGATGGGGTTGGAGCGGCTCCAGTAGGGGGGGAGAATCTGATCGATCCGCGCGATCAGATCCGGAGAGAGATCGGGGATCGTCAGGCCGTTTTCCACACAGAGGTCGGAGGTGACGACCCCCCAGCCGCCGCCCAGGGTCATGATGGCGACCCGATTGCCGCGGGGGAGGGGGAGGGAGGAGAAGGCGGCCGAAAGGTCGAGGAGGTCCATCGGCTGCTCCGCAACGGCGATCCCCGCCTGGCGGGCGGCCGCATCGAAGACCCGGAGGTTGGAGGCGAGCGCCCCGGTGTGGCTCGCGGCGGCGCGGTTCCCGGACTGCGTGCGTCCCCCCTTGAGCATCACGACGGGCTTCTTTTTCCCTACCCGCCGGGCGGCCTCGAAAAAGCGCCGGCCGTTCTTGATGCTTTCGATATAGAGGACAACCGTCCGGGTCAGATCATCGACCTCGAACGCCTCCATGTAATCCTCGATCGTGATCATGGCCTCGTTCCCCGAACCGCCGAAGGCGCGGATGCCGATCCCCTCGTGCTCGGCGAAGCCCAGCAGCTGCACCCCGAGGTTGCCCGACTGGGAGACGAGCGTGGTGGTCCCGGGCTTCGGGAAGACGCTCGATCCGCAGCAGAAGAGGGCGTCGTGGGGGTTGCAGATCCCCATCGTATTGGGACCGAGGATCAGGATGCCCGCCTCCCGCGCCTCCCGCACCAGTTTCTCCTCGAGACGCCTTCCCTCGGCGCCCGTTTCGGCGTAGCCGGAGGTGATCAGGAGCATGTTTTTGATCCCCTTCTCTTTCAATTGGGGAATCAAATCGAGGACCTTCTCCGCCGGAATGGTCACGACCGCCAGATCGACCGGCCCCGGAATTTCACCCACCGACTTGAATGTCGGCCGACCGGCGATTTCTGTGCCCCTGGCGTTGACGAGGTAGATCGGCCCCTTGAACCCGCCTGCGGCCACGTTGCAGAAGAGCATATAGCCCCACTTGCCGAACGTCCCGGAGGCGCCGATAAAAGCGATGGACCGGGGGTAGAAGAGCTTCGCAATGGCGGTCGGATCCACCGGCGGATGGGATGTCTGCGCCGCGGGGCGCTCGCCCAGGATGATGAGGGCGTCCACGGCTGTCGCCTGTCCGTCCGGGCCGACCAGAAGGGGGTTGATGTCCGCCTCGGTTACGTCCGGGAGTTCCAGGCCGATCCGGGAGAGGCCTGTCAGTGTGCGGATGAGCCGCTCCCGCCCCGCCGCCTGCTCGCCGCGGAACGGTCCGAGGAGCTTGCGCGAACGGAGTTCGTCGATCATCTCTCCGGCCTCTTTTTCATCGACGGGCGCGATGCGGAAGACCACGTCGTCCAGCGCTTCGGTGAAGATGCCGCCGAGGCCGAACATGACGACCGGCCCGAACTGGGCGTCGTGGAAGAGGCCGGCGACAAACTCCCGGCGGCCGGAGAGCATCGGCTGAATCAGATATCCCTCCAGATCCGCCCCCGCGGATGCGGCCACCGTTGCCGCCGCCTGCCGGACTTGCCCGTCATCCCTGAGATTCAGCCGGACGACCCCCCGCTCCGTTTTGTGCGTCAGCCTTGTCCCGAGGCCCTTCAGGACAACGGGAAAACCGATCGCCTGCGCTATCGCTGCGGCCTCTTCCGGCGTGGCCGCGACAGATTCCGCCACAACCGGTACGCCGAACTGGCTGAGAACTTTTTTGGACTCCGCCTCGGTCAGCGCAGCCCGTCCCTCCGCTTTCGCCTTCCGGATCAGCTCCGCTGCATCCATGATATCTCCATCGTTCCCGCCCTTTCCCGGGCGTATATCTTTTGCGGGAACCCTACCACACGCCAAAAATGATTGCAATTTTGATGCTCTCGTCGAAAGTCGTCATTTCCCTCTTTTGTCAATCCGGGCTTGACTAAGCCTGCCCCCGACCCGATCCGGGGTTCGCCGGTATGACCGTTTGGGGGACTTTTGACGAGAACCTCATCTTGACTTCCGATACGAGAGGAGCGTCTCGTAGAAATGCGGTGTGGACGGCCCGAGGACGAGGGGCTCCGCCTGTCGGAAGAGTTCTTCGCGGTCGTCGCTGAGTTGCATGTCCATGAAGGTCTCTTTCGATTCATGCTCAACCACGGCGGCATAGCGGCTGCCGCCCTCGATCGGCCCGAGGAGCGTCCGGGAGACGAATCCGGGATGTTTTGCAAAAATCTCGCTGGAATGGTGGAACCATTCCTGGAAGGACTCCTCCTTCCCCGGCTTCAGCGGCGCAAAATCGATCAGGTTGATGAACGTTCCCGGCTTTCCGGCCAGGGCGGAGTCCCGGACCGGACCGGCCGCCAGCGGCGTCTTGATCACAAGAAAAACCAGGGGTTTTGCCGATTCGTTCCGGATGCCCATTGAGACGCCTTCCGGGATCCGGAGGAGTTTTCCCGGCCCCATCCGGACGCTCTCCTTCTCCGCGGAGAAAACCCCCTCGCCGCGGACCACCTGGAGGGTCACCGGGGCGTCGGCCGTGTGGACGGGGACCTCCTTCCCCGGCTCCAGACCGACCTGGCGGATCTTCAAATACGGTTCCTCCACGAGCGCCGCGACGCCGCGCCCCTCATGGCTGAACACCTCCCTGCTTTTCAGATCGATAACATCCACTTTTTCACCTCCAAAAGGGGGGACCACACCCCCGTCCATGACCAAATTCCAAAGAGGGACGGCTCCCGATTTTGAAGCTCCCCGCCCGCAGAGGGGGGGGCTTCCCGGTCAGGGAGCCGTCCGTTTTTATTGCGCCCCTTATCCCCGCCTACAAGGCGGGGCTTGCGGGTTGCGCTCCCGGTCAGGGCAGCTTCTTCCCCTCCACCGCGATCTCCTCCAGACCCCGGCGATCCAGAATGCGGATCTGCGCGCCCCGGGAACGGATCAGCCCCTGACGGTTCATCTTCGTGAGTATCCGGGAGAGGGTCTCCGGGATCGTCCCCAGGAGCGCCGCGAGCTGCCCCTTCGAAACGTCCAGCTCCACCGCGCCGTCGCCGTCCCGCGCGCTCAGATAGAGCAGGTATTTCGAAAGCCTTTCCGGCACCTCTTTGAGCGACAGATCCTCGATGAGCCCGGCAAAATGCCGCAGCCGCTGCGACAACTGCGCGAGCATGTTCAGGGCAAGGGCCGGGTCCAGCCGGATGAGGCCACTGAAGGCCGTACGCGGAAAGAAAAGAACGGTCGTCGGAAAGGCCGCGGCGGCGTCCGCCGGAAATCCCTGGCCGGTGAAAACGGAAACCTCTCCAAAGGACTCTCCCGGCCCGAAGAGGTGCAGAATCTGTTCCTTCCCATCCGTGGAGACCTTGGAGATCTTCACGCGCCCCGAGAGGACGGCGTAAAAGCCCGTCCCCTCGTCCCCCTCGGAGAAGATCCGCTCCCCTTTCCGGAAGGAACGGCGCACGCCGATCCGGCCGAGCGCCTCGTACTGCGCCCGGGACAGGCCCGTGAACAGTGCAATTCCCGCCAATGGTCTGATCGCATCCGCCATCGTCCAGCACCGGGGCGTATCCTCCGGAATTGGGGATACCGCCCATTTCCAAACACCTGCCAAATAATTACATATTCCTTTGACTTATGTCAAAGCGCTTTTTATCATAATGTGAGATCTGAGAATCAAGATGGAATATTATCTGAAGAGATTGCGAAACAAGGAGGTCATCATGAAAAGCACCCGAAAGATCATCCGGATCGACGAGGAAAAATGCGACGGCTGCGGGCTCTGCGTCCCCTCCTGCGCGGAGGGCGCCATCCGGATCGTGGACGGCAAGGCGCGGCTTGTGGCGGAGAAGTACTGCGACGGCCTGGGCGCCTGCCTCGGCGAATGTCCGCAGGGCGCGCTTACGGTGATCGATGCGGAGGCGGATCCGTTTGACGAGGAGGCCGCAAAGGAACTGGTCCGCGCCGGCCGGGACATAATCCATCCCCACCCCTCCGGGAAAACCGACGACGACAAGACCCTGCCCTGCGGCTGCCCGTCCACGCTCATTCAGACCTTCGCCCCGCAGACCGCCTGCGACCGGGCGAACGCCCCGGCTTCTCAGGCCGTCTCCGGCATCTCCGCCCTGACCCACTGGCCGGTCCAGATCCGTCTCGTCCCGCCCTCGGCGCCGTTTCTCCGCGGGGCCGATCTGCTCGTCGCCGCGGACTGTGCCCCCGTCGCCTATCCGCGCTTCCACGACGACCTGCTCCGGGGGAAGACGATCCTCCTGGGCTGCCCGAAGTTCGACGACGCGGAGGCCTATGTAAACAAATTTGCCGCCATCTTCGAGACGGCGGCGATCCAAAGCATCACGGTTGTCGTCATGGAGGTCCCCTGCTGTCAGGGACTCCCCGTGATCGTCCGGAAGGGGATGGCCCTGGCGGGAAAGGAGATCCCGATCGAGGTCGTTGTCATCTCCGCCCGCGGCGAGAAAAAAGGGGGGGCATCTCCCGATTTTCAAAGGGTTCTCGACGCGTCCGCCGGCGGAATCCCCTGATCATCCCAGCCTCGAAGGCGGTAATACTCCCTGACCATGTAGACCAGTTCGTCTTCCGTGATGGTCTTGCCTGAGTCCTCCAGCGCCCGGTGCAGGGCCGGGGACAGGCAGTCATCGTTTCGCACGAGGCCTTCGCGGATATTGAACCTCCGGATCAGGGTGGAAACAGCGGCGGCGATGGCGCGAAGATCCTGTTTCCCGGCAGGAAGGCCCGTCACGGCATGAATCATCTCGCCCAGGCGCTCCCAGGTATAGAGGTCTCGGTAGAAACGGCAAAGAACCAGGGTGTCGAAGACCGTCAGGCGGTCCTCGAAGTCCACGAACATCTCCGCCTTGCCCTCGATCTGGTCCGGTTTGATCATGCCCGAGAGCTCCGGTTTGTAGAACGTGGCTCGGAGGTGGCACGCCCCTCGATCCGAGGTGGCGTACCCTAGCCCCATACCCTTGAGGACCCGGGGATCGTACCCGGCGGGTTCCATGCCCTTCACATGGACGGCCAGGTCCTCCAGGCCCCACTCCTTCGCTGCGAAACGGATCCCCTCGGCGAGAACCGCGCCTATGCCTTCCCGACGGGCGATCTTTTCCAGGAGTTCCGCAATGGCATCCACGTCGCCGTAATCGATGGGCGAGGAAATCCGCCCCCGCCGCGCCGCCTCGATGGTGAAAGCGCAGAGATTCCCCCCGGTGATCGTGTCCAGACCGAGACGGTCGCAGAGGTCGTTGAGATGGGCGATCTCCTCAATGGAGTCGATAAGGCACAGCCCCCCGAAGGCGTAGATCGTCTCATACTCGGGCCCCTCGATCCGGAGCCCCGCGTGCCGGCCCTCCTGGACCGTCGTCAGGCGGCCGCAGGCCATGAAGCATTTCAGGCAGGCCTGCGGTTGGACATCGCAGCGGCTGTGTAGGGCGTCGGCGCCGATCTGCTCCCACTTCTCGTAGCGGCCCTGCTGCCAGTAGCGTGTGGGGAATGCGCCCGCCTGGTTGAGGATCTTCACCATCATGGGCGTTCCCATGGTCTTGTAGGCCTTCACCCCAGGATGATCCTTGCCCTCTTCGGCGATGGCCCGGGTGAAGGCGCGCAGGGCCGCCTCGTCAAAGACGGGCCGTTTCCGGTCCCCCTGGAAGAGGACGGCCTTGAGTTTCTTGGAGCCCATGACCGTTCCCACGCCGGTCCGTCCGGCGCAACGCCAGCGGTCGTTAGCGATGATAGCGAAGCGCACGAGGTTCTCCCCGGCGGGTCCGATGACGACGGCTCCCCGCTTCTTGAAGTCGCCGGCGGCCGGTCCGAACCGCTCCGGAACGATCTCTTCCGTCTCGTACGTTTCCTTGCCCCACAGATCCGGGGCCTCGTGGAAGAGGGCCCCGCCGGGATAAATCGAGAGAACCAGGGGGACACTGCTCTTTCCCCGGATGACCACGGCATCGAAGCCCGCCGCATCGATGGCTTCGGGGACACGGCCGCCCGAGTAGGACTCGGAGTACATTCCCGTCTGGGGAGACTTGGTGAAGACGCCGTACCGGCAGCCCCCCCAGATCGCCGACCCTGTGGCGGGACCGGCGACAAAAATGATGACATTCTTCCCGTCCAGAGGGTCCACCCCGGCAGGGTTTTTCTCGTACAGAAGAAGGGACCCAAGACCTTTCCCACCCAGGTAGGTTTTCAGAATATCGTCCGATACCGTCTCGATGCGGAACTGCCGGGCATCGAGATCGACGTCAAGGATCCGACCGTAAAATCCGTTCATGGCATCGTTTCCTTTTTTTCTATATCCCGAGGTAAGCCTCCCGGATCTTCGGGTTGTCCAGGAGTTCCTTGCCGGTGCCTTCCATGACAATGTTGCCGTGCTCCAGCACATACCCGCGGTCCGAGAGGCTCAACGAATGCTGGACATCCTGCTCCACGAGGAGAACCGTGGTTCCCTGGTCTGCGATTTTTCGGATGGTGGTGAAGATCTCATTGATCAGAAGCGGGGCAAGTCCCAGCGACGGTTCATCCATCATGAGGATTTTGGGCAGCGCCATAATCCCCCTGCCGATAGCCACCATCTGCTGCTCGCCGCCGCTCAGGGTGATGGCCTGTTGTTTTTCGCGTTCCGCCAGCCTGGGCAGGAGCTTATAGACCTCCTTGAGGGTCTCCGCCCGGCGCGGGTAGGCCCTGGAATTGTGGGCGCCCACATCGAGGTTTTCCCTGACCGTCATGAGGCTGAAGAGCTTTCTGCCCTCGGGAACCTGGATGATGCCCTTTTCCACGATCTTTTCGGGCCGCAGGATGTGGATGGGTTGCTGGTTAAAGAGGATCTCTCCCGAACGCGGTTTCATGAGTCCGGAGATGGTCCTGATCATGGTGGACTTGCCTGCGCCGTTGCCGCCGATAAGGCTGATGACTTCGCCTTCGTTGATATGCAGGGACACATCGTATGTGACTTGAACGTCGCCATAGAAGCAGTTTATTTTTTTGATCTCAAGCAGCGCCATAGCTTTCCCCCAGGTATGCCTTGATAACCCGTTCATCATTCGCAACCTCTTGAGGCGTGCCTTCCATGACCTTCTTGCCGAACTGGATGACCGTGATCCGGTCGGAGACGGACATGATCGCCCGCATGATGTGCTCGATCATGAAGATGGTAACGCCGTGCTCCCTGATCTCCCGGATGACATCCAGGGTTTCGTCAACCTCGGTGTGGCGTAACCCCGCCATGCACTCATCCAGGAGGAGCATATCGGGGTCCGTAGCCATGGCACGTGCGACCTCGAGCCTCTTGCGGTCGGCGATGGTCAGGTTCTTTGCCAGAGCGTTGCATTTGTCCGCGAGGTGAAATTTCTTCAGGACTTCCATGGCCATGTCTTCCGCCTCTGACGTGTTCGAGGTTCTGATGAAAGAACCCACCACGGTGTTGTAAAGCACCGTCTTGGTCTGGAACGGCTTCACGATCTGGAAGGTTCGTGCGATCTTCTTTCGGCAGATATTCCACGGCTTCCATCCGGTGATGTCTTCTCCGTTGTAAAGGATCTTGCCCGAGGTCGGAGCAAATGAGCCGGCAACGCAGTTGAAGAGCGTCGACTTGCCTGCACCGTTCGGCCCGATGAGACCATAGATCTGGCCTTTTTCAATGGCCAGATCCACTTGGTCGACTGCTTTCAGTCCTCCGAAGCGTTTTGACACATTTTGAATATCGAGGAGCGCCATTTAAGACTTCACCTCCTTCCCTGCTGTGGTTCCGCTGATCTTGTTGAGCATCCAGTCGTAGAACCTTGTGAGCGGCTCCACCAGTCCCCGGGGCTGGAAGAGCATCACGAAAATCAGCACCAGCCCATAGATAACCAGGTGCAGTCCGGGCGCCACGGCGCTCAGGTAGATGCGGGCGAATTCGCCCACGGGCCGTAAGATCAGGGCCCCGATCACCGGCCCGGCAATGGTGCCGCGCCCGCCGATGAGAGCGATAAATGCAAGCTCGAATGAGAAGTCCAGTCCAAGGATCTGCTTGGGATAAATATACAGGGTGAGCTGTGCCAGGAAGGTTCCGCCCAGCGCGGTCAGGAAGCAGCTCAGCGCCATGGCCCACACCTTGTACTTTGCGACATTCACACCCAGCGCCTGGGCCGCTTCGGGGTCCTCACCGCCCGCAGCGAGATAATAGCCGGGCCTGATCCGCGAGATGTACCACGTGATGAACAATACAACGATGAGCATGATCAGGATGATGTAATAGTAGGGGACCTTGCTCACGAACTGGTATGCTGCGAGATTGTTGCCCGGGATCAGGGGAATGCTGATTCCCCGAGGCCCGTTGATGACGCACGGACCGACCGTCATGGTGTTCTCTACCAGCACCCTCACGCCTTCTCCGAATGCCATGGTGGACAGGGCGAAGTAAGCGCCTCGCAGCTTCAGTGTCGGGATGCCGATGATCGCGCCCACGATGGCTGCTATCAAACCCCCGACCCACATACCCATCCAGGGGCTGATGCCCCATGTGATAAAGAGCACGGTGGATGTATATGCGCCGATGCCGACATAAGCGGAATGACCGAGAGGCAGAACGCCGGCAAAACCTCCGACCAGGTTCCAGGTCGTTGTGAGGTAGGCAAACAGGAAGAGGAAGATGAGAATCTGGAGGTAGGCGGGGCTCGTCAACCAAAGCGGCAACGTGAACACAAAAACAACCAGCATGATTTTCAACAGGGTATCGATGGTTTTTTTCTTTGATCCGGGATTCATCGTTCGTCTCCTTTTCTCACCAATCCCTCTTCTCTCCGAAGAGGCCGGCCGGCCTGATGAAGAGAACCGCCATGAACACCACATAGACGATGAGCTCTGTCCATGTGGATGTCATGAACATGGGGAAAATCGATTCAATAAGGCCGACAATAACCCCTCCGATCAAAGCGCCCGGGATGCTCCCGAGCCCTCCGAGCACCACGATGATGAAGCATTTCACGTCGAAGATAACCCCCACCGAAGGGAAGACATAGTAGAATGGAATCAGGACGCATCCGACGATGCCCGCGATGACGGCCCCTATCCCGAATGCTATGTTATACACGCGGTACTGGTTGATCCCCATAAGACTCGCGGCATCTCTGTCTAACGAGGCGGCCCTGATGGATTTTCCCATTCGGGTGTATTTGAGGAACCAGAGGAGCAGGCCTGATGTGAGAACCGTGATAACGACGCCATAGAGCTGGGGCTTGGGAAGGAAGTAGTCCCCGAGGAAAAAGACCTGTCCCGTTATGCTCGTCTTCACGGTGCGGAATTCTGCGCCGAAGAGCATCAGTGCCAAGTTGTCGAGGACGTACCACACGCCGGTGGTTACGATGATGACCTCCGTGGGCTCCCGCACCTCGCGCTGGGCCTCCAGGACCGGCTTGATCACGATCCCCTGGAGCGCATACCCGAAGGCGAAGAGCATTGGGATGACCAGGAAAAGGGCTGCATAGGGGTGCCATCCGGTCAAATGAATGATCCAGTAGGCCGCGAACATGCCCACCATCAGCAAAGAGCCGTGGGCAAAGTTGATGACCTTGATGACCCCGAATATGAGCGTCAGCCCCAGTGCTGCGAGACCATAGTAAGCGCCGGTCATGGTCCCGTTTATGATTGCTTGAATAATGGCTTCCAAGGTGACCTCGCTCTTGACTGTGTCGTGGGGGGCCGGACCCCTTTGAAGGGGCCCGGCTTTTCCACGATCACTCCTCAATATCTGTCATGTTTCTGATGGATACCCTAACCTTGCTGCCGTTTCTTCACGGCATCGGGAAGACGGGTTTGATCCCCTTCCGGGCGACCGGCCATACGGTGACGCGTTCCATGGTACCGTTGACGTCACGGAACTGCACCAGGACGATTCCGGCGTTTTTGTTCTGGCCGGTCTGGTCAAAGGTCACGCAGTCATACGACAGGATGTCGATTCCCAGTTTTCCCTGTCCCACGCAGAGGTTGGTTGCGGCCAACGCGTCCCGGAGTTTTTTAGGATCCGTGGATTTCGCACGCTCCAAGGCATCGGCGATCACATAGACCGATGAAAAGGCATCAACGGACTCGCCTGCCAGATCAATCTTATGCAGATCCTTGAATTCCTTGTTGAGTGCGGGGATCTGGGGCCTGTTCAGGTCGGTCTCCCATTCCACAACGTCGAACATGTTCTCACAGTTTTTACCCGTGGTCTGCCTGAACGAGGGGTCGGCATGGCCGCCACCGGTACCAATGATGGCCTTGGCCTTTACCTGGTATGTAGCCATGGTGTTGGTGAGCAGGATGGCATCGGCTGCATTGCTGGTGAGCAGGAGGACATCGGGTTTGGCGGCCTTGATCTTCATAACCACCGGGGTCAGGTCGCTTGCCGTGCTGGGATAAGGCTCATCCAGAACGATCTTGTAACCGAACTGGGCGGCAAGCTTGGTCCACTGCTCCTTCATGCCGGAGCCCCAATCGCCGTTCTCATAGACAAAGGCAATCGTCGAAAGCTCTGTCTTTGTAGCCTTTTTCATGTCATCGAGGAACCGGAACTGGTCACGGGCCCACCAGCTGTCCTTGGCGGCGATGCGGAAGGTGTATTTGAAGCCGCGTTCCGTGATGGCGTCATTGACCGAGACCGGTACAACGTACGGGATGCCGTAGCGTTCCGCCACCTGGGTGGACGGCTTTGTGACCGCCGAGTTCCAGGCGCCGGAGATGAGGACCACCTTGTCGGTGTTGATGAGCTGCTCAGCGGCGGTGGCCCCGACATTCGGGTCGCCCTTGCTGTCCGTGAAGATGTTTACGAGCTTTGCCCCGCCCAGGGCCTTGATGCCGCCGGCCTTGTTAATTTTTTCGGTGGCCAGCTCAATGGCCCACTGATTCTGAATACCCACCGATGCTGAAGGGCCGGACAAGGGAAGGATATTCCCGATCTTAACCTCTTTCGCACCTGCTGCCATCACCGATGTCCCTGATACGAACACCAGTGCGCAGGCAAGGGCGAAAACCATGATACTCAGTTTGGCAAGCCGGAAAGTTCTCTTTTTCATACCACTCCTCCTTTGGTTTTGTTTGTATTCTCTCCCACCATGGGAACGTTCTCTTTTTATAGTAACCCCCATGCCCGGGCGCGGGCACAACGAAACATGAAAATCCCCCCCGTGCCCCCCTTTAGCAAAGGGAGGTTGGGGGGATTTTCATATAAACCTCATAGAGAACAGGTTCAATATGCACCCCGCCTATTTCTTCTTTTTCAATGATGCAAGGGCGTCATCAAGGATGGATAAGCCCTTTTCCTTCCATGGTAACCCGGCCGTTCTCCAGGGCATGGAGTTATTTACCTGTCTTTTACCCGGGGCTGGCGAGGGAGTACCCTTCTAAGGGAGGTCTCCCGTATTCACATACGAGACCAGTTGCCCGGCCGTCAGGTGCCCGAGCCCGAGGTTCTTCAACGTTCGTCCATCCCGAAAATAATCGATCCCATGGATCGAGGACGCGATGTGAACGAATGCATCAATCAGAGGGGTGTCCACCCCGGCGAGATCGCCCAAGTCCGCCCAGGTCACCAGACCATAGGCAATGTCCTCCGTTATGAACCGGTTGTGGAGATCGGCAGGGGCTTTCATAGGCGCGAATACTTCGCTGTGTTGATATTGATCATACAGATCCGTCCCCGGATGGGTATAGCCGAGCATGACCAACCGCTCGGCCGTGGAGATCTCAGATAGCCCGTAGACACGGATGATGGCCATCCGCTCCCGGTCCATATCCTCCATAACCCTGGCAACGGCAGGAGTGATTCCTTCCTTGTAATGAAGATAGTCCCCTTTGGTGAACTCGATCCGCCCTGTGTTCAGGATAGCCGCCGTCGGGTGGCTCACCGGGTTCCCATTGTTCATGGCCGTATCCAGGATATTCTTGACCCTGACTGCCGCCGGGAACATCTTCTGGAACTGTGCCAGCATTTCATCCGTTTTCGTGGCGGGAAACGCAGCGAAAAAGATGGCCTTCACATCCAGCAACACATTGATGACACCCGGTTCAGCCAAGCGGGCGCCATAGGGAAGGGTCGCCGTTTCGGCCCAGTCGATTGCTGCCGTGACGTTCCTGTCTCTGAAAACGTTCATGAATTCGAACAACCCACCCGTTGAGCCGGGGTTCAGAATGATCGACTGTCCGTCCCGAACATGCGGGGAGCACATTTCCGCTATCCTGTGGTGCGCATACGTGGGGACGACAGGCATGATGCAGTCCGCATCCGCAAAAGCCTCGCGGGCATCCGTGGTGAAATTCCGGATTTTCACAAATTGCTCATTCGTGCCCCGCCGAATCAGTATACCGCCTTTTCTGGCGATGGCCTCCAGGTTGGTTTTAAACTCGGGCAGTTCATAAAGCGTGACTGCATAACCGCGGAGGGTCAGGTCAGCGGCAGCTCCGTGGGCACCATTTCCCGTTCCCATCACGGTAATATTATTTATTTTTTTCATATTCTGCCTCCAGACAATTTGGCAGATAAACGGGTAATCTCTGCCTGAAAACATGGGTCGCCGGCAAGAAAAACGACCATCTCTTTCCTGAACATCAGACCGTCCCTTTTATGCCGGCAGGGATCGAATCATTCAGCATGTGTGACCCGGCGCAGGAATTCTCGGGTCCTTTCCTCCCGAGGATTCGTGAGCACCTCTTTAGGAGAGCCTTCCTCAAGAATGACCCCTCCATCCAAGAAGACGACCCGGTCGGCAACCTCTTTGGCAAAGGCCATTTCATGCGTGACAACCAGCATGGTCATGCCCTGCTCGGCTAGAATCCGCATGACATTCAACACCTCACCCACCAGTTCCGGATCAAGCGCGCTGGTCGGCTCATCGAAGAGAATCGCCATGGGTTGCATGGCCAATGCCCGGGCAATGGCCACACGCTGCATCTGGCCACCGGAGAGCTGGGCAGGGTAAGCGTTCGCCTTGTTTGCCAGGCCGACTTGTTTCAGAAGTTCCTGGGCTCGGCTGGCTGCCTGGTTGCGTTCTTCCTTCTTTACGTAGATAGGTCCTTCCATGACGTTTTCCAGGACCGTCCGATGGGGGAACAGGTGAAAACGCTGAAAAACCATCGTGACACGGGTGCGGACCCCGATAATATCCTTGGTGTCGCGATTCGCCAGTTTCCCTTCAACAAGTATCTCCCCGCTGTCGTAGCTTTCCAGTCCGTTGATGCAGCGCAGGATCGTCGATTTACCGGAGCCGGAAGGTCCGATGATGCAAAGCACCTCCCCCTGGGTCACCTCGATTGAAACGCCCCGGAGCACTTCATTGGCGCCAAATGCCTTGTGCAGATTCCTGATACTGATCATTTTTTCGAAAACCTCTTTTCAAGTTTCGAAACCAGGAAAATAAGGGGGAGACTCATCACCAGGTAGGCAATTGCTCCCAGCGTGAAGACGGTCATGTTTTTGAAGGTTGAGGCCGCGATCAGCTTGCTCGCCAGGGACAGCTCCGCGACGGTGATCGCCGATGTTTGGGATGAATCCTTCAGAAGCATGATCAGGTTATTCCCATAGGGTGGGAGGGCAATTTGGAATGCCTGGGGTAGGATGACCCGGGTCATGACGAGACGTCGGGTCATCCCCAGGGATTGGGCCGCTTCTATCTGCCCCACATCAATGGCCTCGATGCCCGCACGGAAAACCTCCGACATGTAAGCGGAGTATGCGATTCCAAGACCGATGATTCCCGCCTGCATGGCATTAAGCTGGATACCGATGTCGGGAAGGACAAAGTAGATATAGAACAGCTGCACCAAGATCGGTATTCCGCGGATGATGTTCACAATGGTTGTGCTGATCCGGATCAGAACCTTGAAGTGAGACGTCCGCATGAGTGCCCAAATCAGGCCGAGAACGGTTGAGAGCAGTAGGGCCCCAATGGTAACAAGCACCGTGATCGCTGCTCCTTCAAGGAGTATGGGCGCGAATTCCGCCGCGTCCTTCCAAAATGTCGGCATACATTTTCCCCGACTAATCGGCTCAGATTGAGGCGGCTACTTGAGGCCCCATTTGGCTAGAATATTTTCCATCGTGCCGTTCGTCTGCAGCTTGGAGAGGGACTTGTTGATTTTCTCAAGCTTTTCTTTGTCACCCTTGTTCACAGCCATTCCTATGCTGACGGTCAGAAGCGGTTTGATGCCCTTCACCATACGCACGCCCTTGTGCACCCCTTGTGCAATCTGGTATGCGACGATAGGATAATCGCCAAAGCATGCCTTTATGCGTCCTAGGCTGACGTCGCGTATGGCGTCGGCCATTGAGTCATACGCGCGCACTTCTTTAAAGATTCCAGTTTTCTTCAGCGGTTCCTGCCATACGGTTCCCACCTGAACCCCGACGATCTCACCCTTGAATTCATCGTAGGATTTGTAATCCTTTGCGTCCTTGTCGCTGACGACGACCCCTTCGCCGTACATGTAGACAGGGACTGAAAAATCCACCACCTCCGCGCGCTGCGGTGTAATACCGAGGGCGCAGGAGATAATGTCGATCTTGTTGGTCTGAAGGGACGGTATGAGGGTATTGAATGGCATGCCCTGGATGTCCACCGTAAAGCCCTGATCCTTGGCGACCTCTTTGATCAGGTCTACCATCACGCCCTGGATCGAGTTCGTTTTCGTATCCAGAAACGTAAAGGGAACCCCGGTTGGCGTTGCGCCGACCTTGTAATTCTGGGCCCATGCAACTTGGGTGATGGAGATCATGAGCAACACTACGATCAATCCTTTCCACATTTTTGATGACATGTCTTTAATCTCCTTTTATTATGATATGGCACCCCTCCGGAATGCCTTCTTGATGATGAATTCGAGGCATGCAATCGCCTTCACCGATGTTCAATGCCTTGTTCATCTCCTAAAACAAAAACCCTCTTTTCGATCTAATCTTCCGGCCGGCCTTTTCCGGCTGGAGCGAGCGATTCCTGAATCGGACGGCGCCGGTACACATAGATCGTACGATTCCGGGCGCCCGCTAAGGCGAGGAAATCGTTCATCACATCGTCCACCTTGTCCGCTTCCAGCTTCACGAGAAAGAAAACCCGTCCATCCCCGGGCTCGCGGTGGATGTCACAGCCGATAATTCCCCTGTCCCGGAAACGCTCGACGGCTTCCGCGACCTCCGCCAGCACCGTGGCCCTCTCCGGTCCGGTGTGGGTCTCTATGATCAGGTACGAGCCGTCCGGGTCAAGCCCCTTCTTGATGGCATCCATACCCGATGGCTTGGCCTTCGGGTCTTCCATGACCCTCCTACCTGCCGAGGGATTTCAAGCCATCCGCCAGGATGGCAAGTCCCCGTTCCAACTGTTCATCCGTGATTATCAGGGGCATAAGGGTTCGGATCACGTTGCCGAAGGTGCCGCAGGAGAGGAGCAGCAGCCCCTTCTCGAAGCAGGTCTTCACCAGGGCCTTGGCCTCGTCCGCCGCCGGCTCCTTGGTCTTTCGATCCCGAACCAGCTCCAGGGCGAGCATGGGACCCTTGCCCCGGACATCGCCGATGATCTCGAAGCGGGACTGGAGTTCGTCGAAACGCTTCCGCAGTTTCTCCCCGAGGGCCTGCGCCCTGGCGAGGATATTTTCCTCCTCGAAAACATTCATGACGGCGAGACCGGCCCGGCAGGCCACGGGATTGGCCCCGAAGGTCCCGCCAATACCCGAAGGATGAACGGAATCCATGATCTCGGCCCGGCCGACCACGGCACACAGGGGCATTCCTCCAGCAAAGCTCTTGCCCACGGTGATGAGGTCCGGTTCCACGCCCCAGTGTTCGATGGCGAACATCTTCCCCGTCCGCCCCATGCCGGACTGGATCTCGTCGGCAATGAAAAGGATCCCGTTGTCCTTGCAGATTTTGGCAACCTTGGGGAAATATTCCGGCGGCGGGGTCATAAAGCCCCCCTCGCCCTGGACCGGTTCGGCGATGAGGGCGGCCACGGTTTCGGAGGCCACGTGGTTGATGAAAAAGTTCTTCAGGTGGTCCGCGCAGGCCACACCGCAGGCGGGATAGGTGAGGCCGAAGGAGCACCGGTAACAATAGGCGTAGGGCACGTGGTAGATTTCCGGGGCGAAAGGGCCGAAACCGAACTTGTAGGGCTTGACCTTGCTGGTGAGGCTCATGGTGAGAAGAGTTCGGCCGTGATAAGCGTTCTCGCAGGCGATAATGGCCGTACGCTTCGTGGAATACCGTGCGATCTTCACGGCATTTTCCACCGCCTCAGCGCCGGAATTGATGAAGAGAGTCATGGAAGGCGCCGGTACGGGTGCAACAGCGCATAGCTTCTCGGCAAGGCTCACAGCCGGCTCATAGGGAAGGATCATGAAACACGTATGGGTGAATTTCGCAGCCTGATCCTGGATGGCCGCGACGACCTTCGGATGGGAGTGTCCGACGTTCATGACGCCGATGCCGCCGGCGAAATCGATGTATTCCCTTCCTTCCACGTCACGAACGACGGCGCCCTGTGCCGATGCGACATAACAGGAATGAAGGCTCG
The DNA here is from genome assembly GCA_026388365.1 of Deltaproteobacteria bacterium. Next base: position 20,727 of record JAPLJW010000214.1, read on the forward strand.
CGTGGCCTTGGGGGATGAACCGGCTGCGCAACCGGTGTATCTCTTCGTTTTTTGCAACAGTGCCCATGATAACCTCCTTCTGCAAACCCATAAGGAATGATCCAATGCGCTGTAACGGGTCGTTATGGCGCTTACCAGCAAGAGACGGGCCAAATAGTCTCAAGGCTCTATTCCGTTGTTATGAAAGATGTTTTTTAAAAGATGTCCTCCCCCCGAGAAACCGATCGATTCATAAACGGATCAATATCGATATAATTACATTATCTTTCGATTGGTTACCCATATTATATGCGGATGGATCAGCCGGACGATCTCGGGGTACATCCCGTGAACCCGGTACCATTGGGTAGAAGGCATCACGTCTACCCCCCCCTCCCCCAATTTGCCCGAAAGTCCATGCAAAGAACGATTCATTTTTGTATCGCAGGGAGGGTCAGGCCGAGCTTTTTCAGTTTCCGGACGATCGTCGGCTGGCTTACACCGAGATGGGCGGCCATTTTCCTTGTGGATTTGCAGACGAGGAGGGCCCGGCGGAAGACCTCCCGTTCCGTGGCGATCACATGGTCATTGAGCTTCGGGGAGACCGGATTCCGGACTGTTCCGACCCTCTGCAATGTCAGGGGTTCTCCTCCCCGCTTTACCGGCAGCGCATCCAGCGTTTCCTGCTCGCTCATGACAACGGCTTGCTCCAGGATATTCTTCAACTCCCTCACGTTTCCTGGAAACGGGCAGGAGAGAAGGAGATCCATCGTTTCCTGTGAGATGCGCTTTTTCTGGCGGTAGGTGCGGTTGTATTTCCGCAGGAAAAAATGGACCAGCTCGAAGATGTCCTCCGCGCGCTCCCGCAGGGGCGGTATACGGAGGGTGAAGGTATTGAGTCGATAGAAGAGGTCCTGCCGGAATTTCTTTGCCCGCATCAGGGCTTCCAGATCGCGGTTTGTGGCGGCGACGATCTTGCAGTCGATCTGCCGCGGCTTTACGCTGCCGAGGCGAAGGACCTCGGAGTCATCAAGGTATTTCAGGAGCTTGGCCTGCAGGGACAGGGGGAGATCCCCGATCTCGTCCAGGAAGAGGGTTCCGCCCTGGGCGATTTCGATGAGGCCGGCTTTCCCCTGGGTTGCGGCGCCGGTAAAGGCGCCCTTTTCGTACCCGAAGAGTTCCGCCTCCAGAAGGGTTTCCGGAAGGGCGGCGCAGTTGATCTGAATAAAGGGCATTCGACCCCGCCGGCTGTTCTTGTGGATGAACTTGGCGAGCAGTCCCTTTCCGCTGCCCGATTCACCCAGAAGGAGGATATTCGAGGCCTCAAGCCGGGCCAGGCGCGAGGCAACCCGGAGTGTTTCCCGCATGGCTTCGCTCACGGCTACGATCCCTTCCTCCTTCAATTCCTGCATGCTGAGGGCTGTCAGTTCGTCCTTGAACTTCTCCGTGACCTGGCGGTGCTCCTCGATCTGTTCC